>MUNB01000260.1 GCA_002154345.1 Streptomyces griseus | reverse complement strand
CTCGTCGTGGTCGTCGCCCCGCTCACCGCGACCGTCCTGGCCGCCGTGGACACCGGACGGGCCGGTCTCGCCAGCGGCATCAACAACGCCGCCGCGCGGGCCGCCGGGCTCGACTTCATCAACAGCAGCGAGCACAACACCACCTCCGCGCACGCCGCGTGGGAAGGGCTGTGGGGCGACGACCTGCTGATCCTGACCGGCGAGGAGATCACCACCCGCAACGGGCACGTGCTGGCCGTCGGCACCGATCCGGGCGTCTTCGTCGACTGGCGCTACCGGGCCCGCGACCACCGCTTCGGCCGGTACGCGCGGCAGGTGCGCCGGGCCGGCGGGCTCGTCGTGCCCGCCCATCCGCACGCCACCTGCATCGGCTGCAACTGGAAGTTCGGCCTCGCGGACGCGGACGCGGTCGAGGTGTGGAACGGGCCCTGGACCCCGGACGACGAGATCGCCCTCGCGGAGTGGGACAACGCCCTGGTGGCCGCCGTACGGAACCCGGGTGGCGGCGGCGACGGGCCGGGGCGCTGGCTGCCCGCCGTGGGCAACAGCGACGCGCACCGCGAGCCCGACCGCGTGGGCCATCCGCAGACCGTCGTCCTGGCCGACGCGCTGTCGCGGCAGGACGTCCTCGCCGGCATCCGGGCCGGGCGCTCCTACCTCGCCGAGTCCGCCGCCCTGTCGCTCTCCTTCGGCGCGGCGGACGGGCGCGGCCGGCACGCGGGCATCGGCGGCCGGCTGCGGGCGGCGGCGGACGCCCCGGTGACCGTACGGCTGGAGGTGACGGGCGCGGCCGCCGACTGCGCGGTGCGCCTGGTCACCGATCAGGGGCCGCTGCTGACCACCCCGCTGCCCGCGTCCGGTGCGGGCGTGGTGGAGTGGCGTACGACTCCCGCCCACGCCGCGTACGTGCGCGCCGAGGTCCGGCACGCTCCGGCCGTGCCGGGTCTGCCGGGTCTGCCGGGCGCGTTCGCGGCCCTCACCAACCCGGTCTTCCTCGACGCGGAGGCCGGTACGGAAGGCTGAGAACCGGGAAGGGACGGAGCACGCACGGCGGAAGCGGGACGGAGAGCCGGACAGGGCCGGACGCGGAGCCGGTCGGAGAGCTGGACGGAGAGGAGCGGCCATGGGACCGGGACCGGGGCAGGGCCCGACCCTCGGGTTGGGGTACTTCCTGCTGCCTGCGGGCGGCGCGCTGAGCCTGACCGGGGTCTTCACCGGCAACGGCACGCTGATCAGCCTGAGCTGGATCATGTGGGTGCTCGGGATCCTGCTGATCCTGCGGAACCGCTCCCGCCGTCCGGCCGATCCGCGCGAACTCGCGGCGGCGGCCGCGGCCGGGGACGCCCGGGCGGTCCGGGGGCTGCGCACGCTCGCCCTGACCGCGCGGGCGGAGGGGCGGCCCGACACGGCCGAGCGGCTGCTGCGGCAGGCGGTCAGGGCCGGCGACGTGGAGTCGATGTGGGAGCTGGGCCGCCTGGTCGAGCAGCGCGAGGGCCTGGCGGCGGCGGAACCGTGGTTCCGGAAGGCCGCGGAGGGCGGGCACGCCGTGGCCAAGCGGCTGTTCCGGCCGGGCGGCGCCCTGCACCCGGACGGGGCGGACCCGGCGCCGTAACGCCGTACGGTCCACCCCGTGCGAGCGGTTCCGTCACGCCAGTCCCAGCGCCGCCCTCGTCAGGAAGGCGAGCCGGGCCGTCTTCTCCGGCTTCACGATCTCCGGGCCCAGCTCGAAGCCCATCCGGACCATCCGGGCGAGGGCCCTCTCGTTGCGGGCGTCGGGCTCGACGACGACCCGCAGACGGGCCGGTTCGCTGAAGACGAAGCCGATGAACGCGGTGAGGAGGGCGTCCGTGTACCCCTTCACCGCGCCCTCGCCCTCGGCGGGCGCGATCAGCAGGTGGATGCCGATGTCACCGGGCCGCACGTCGTAGCACTCGCCGACCGGGTCGGCGTCCGGCTCGTACGTCTGGAAGAGCGCGGCCGGAACCCCGTCGCGCAGGGCGAGGTAGGCGTGGTGGGTGGGGAGCGAGTCGACGAACGCGTAGATCTCCCGGACCTGTTCGCGGGTGTGGTCGCCCATGCCCCAGAAGCGGGCCCGCTCCTCGGTGACCCAGCCGTGCAGCAGACCGGCGTCGGCCGCCGGGACGACCGGGACCAGCCGGACCGTGCCGAAGCCCTCGACCTTCTGTTCGTGCACGGCGGGGCGGAGGGCGGGGGCGACGGGTTCGTCGGTGGTCACGGCGGGGTTCTCCTCGGGACGGTGCGTCGTGCGGTGCAGCAGGTTCCAGTCGGTGACCACCGGGGCGAGCGCGCCCCGGGCCCACAGGGGCGTCTGGTCGCGGTGGTGGGCGGACCCGGGGACTCCGGACGCGCCGAACTGGACCACCCAGCGGCTGTCCTCGCGGCGGGCCAGGTCCCAGACGTAGCGGGCGGCCGGGCCCCGGGCGAACAGGTCGGTGACGCCCGGGACGCTGGAGGTGGACAGCACACAGTCGTGGTCGCCCGCGAGCCCCGGCCGGACCCCGTCCGCGTCGGGTCCGTCGGGCGTGCGGTCCGGCAGCGCCTGCCAGGGCGACAGCCGGTGCAGCTCGCCCCACGGGCCGGGCGGGGTCTCATCGGCCGCCGCCGCGACCGCCTCGGCCGAGGCCGCGACCAGCGCCAACCGGTCCTCGTACGGCAGGAGTCCGGCCGAGAGCAGGCTCTCCAGGGCGTAACCGATCCGGGGCACGGCGGCGAGCCAGGGGCGGAAGAGGGCGGGGTAGGCGGCCGAGCGCCAGGGGTCGTCCGCGCCGGTGACGCCCTTCAACGCCGGGTGGCCGGCCAGCCGGTGGACGACGTCGGTGCGCAGGCGGGCGTAGAGGGTCGCGTCGGTGCTGTCCGCGTCCATGTGGCGGTCCCAGCGCAGCAGCCGGTCCCGGAGGCGGTCGGCGGCGGGCCCGAGGCCGGGGGCCCAGGCCAGCAGGGAGAGCAGCGGGCGGGAGGAGGCGAGGCGGGTGTCGGTGTGGACGTCGGCCTGGGCGTCCGGGGTCCAGCCGGTGTCCTCGCCGAGCAGCTCCCGTATCCGGCGGGCCCGGTGCGGGGGCGCGAACTCGACGCCGAGCGGGGCGGCGAGGCCGCGCTCGTTGGCCATGACGGCGATCCCGTCGGAGCCGTCCACGGCGGTACGGGGCAGGGGGACGGCCTCGCCCTCGCGCCAGGCGTACGCGGGGTCCTCGGCCGGGACGACCCGCAGCCGGTTGACGTACGGGCGCACCGGGACGTGTCCGGCGACCCGGTGCAGGGTGGACCCGGCGGTGTCGGCGGCCAGCACCACGTTGACGGGTTCGGCCCAGCGGTCGAGGGCGGTGTCGAGGTCGGCGACCGTACGGGCCCGGAGCAGCGCGGGCAGCACGTCGAAGCCGAGCTCGCCGGTGACGCGGGGCGGGTAGCGGAGGCTGATGAAGGTGTCACGGGCGGGCTCACCGGGCTCGGGGCGGGCGCCGTCGGCGGGCTCCCCGCTCCCGGAACGGGTGCCTTCGGCAGGCCCTCCGCCCCCGGGACCGCTTCCGATGATCACCGGCCCCCGGTCCGTCTCGATCACCTCGACCGGCTCCGGGTCCGCGCCCGCCACCTCGATCGTCTCGGTGTGGGTGTGGGCGCGGTACCAGCCGTCCGGGCCGAGCGCCTCGACCCCGCCGTCCGGGGTGCGGCGCAGCCGCTCCCGGTAGAGGTCCTGGTAGTCGGCCATGGCGTTGGTGATCGCCCAGGCGACATGGCCGGTGTGCCCGAAGTGGGCGATGCCGGGGATGCCCGGGACCGCGAGGCCGACGACGTCGAACTCGGGGCAGGCGAGGCGGATCTGCTGGTAGACGCCGGGGTCCTCGATGAAGCGGTGCGGGTCGCCCGCGACGATCGGGGCTCCGGTGGCGGTGCGGGCGCCGGTGAGCAGCCAGCCGTTGCTGCCCGCCGTGCCGGGGCCGTCGGTGGCGAAGAGGGTCGTCCGGTCCGCGCCGAGCCGGCGGGCGACCTCCTCGCGCCAGAGCTTGGTCGGGAACCCCGCGAACAGGATGTGCGTGGAGAGCCAGACGCCGAGCGGGGTCCAGGGCTCCCAGCGGCCGGGGGCCAGGCCCACCGCGGCGAACTCGGGTGCGTGGGCGGCCCCTTCGGCGAGGCCTTCGTTGACGCCGTCGACGTACGCCCGGACCCAGGCGGCGGTCTCCGGCGCGAGCCGGTCGTAGCAGCGGCGGGCGGTGTCGGCGATCCGGGCCCGCCGGACGAACCGGTCCCAGTCGACGGCTTCGGCGCCGAGGTGGGACGCGGAGGTGCCGAGCACCCGGTGCCGCTCGGTCTCCAGTTGCCAGGCCCGGTCGAGGGCGGTGACACGGCCCTGGGCGCGGGCCAGCGCGAGCGCGTCGGCGGCCCGCAGATGCGGGATCCCCCAGTAGTCGCGGAACACCTCGAAGGCGTCACCCGCCCCTGGGCCAGGTCGCTCACCGTCCCACGCACCCGGCCCCTCACCGGGTCCCCCGCTGGAACTCTCACCGGGTATCCCGCTGGATCTCTCGCCCGGTCTCTCGCTGTCGACGTCGGAGGTCATCGCCCGCCCATCCCCATTTCCGGT
Organism: Streptomyces griseus; assembly: GCA_002154345.1. Classification (GTDB taxonomy): domain Bacteria; phylum Actinomycetota; class Actinomycetes; order Streptomycetales; family Streptomycetaceae; genus Streptomyces; species Streptomyces caviscabies. The sequence continues at coordinate 10,126 of MUNB01000260.1, read as the reverse complement.
GCTTTTCGGCCACTCCCCAGCCCTCGTAATTTAGGTTAGCCTAACCAAAGTGACCCTTTGGGCAGTGGGCCGGGGCGCCGGGGCGAGGCAGGAGACACCGTGGGGCATGGCTGGGAAGGCGTCGTTCTCAAACTGTTCCGGGGGCGCGATTTCACGTTCACGGTGACCGGCGTGGAGCAGGTGACGGACCGCTTCCGCCGGGTGCACGTGACCGACGGCGGGCTGCTCGCCGCGACCGGCGGGGCCCATCCGACGATGTGGGTGCGGCTCTGGTTCGAGAAGGACAGCAAACCGCATCAGCGCGCCTACACCCTGGTCGACCCGGACCCGGAGGCCGGCACCTTCAGCCTGGAGTTCGCTTTGCACGAAGGGGCCGCGTGCGCCTGGGCGCGGGAGGCGAAGGCCGGCGACACGATCGACGCGACGCTCCAGGGCACCGGCTTCACCCTGCCCGACCCGGCGCCCTCGCGGCTCTTCGTGATCGGTGACGCGGCGGCGCTGCCCGCGATCAACTCCCTGCTGGACGCGGTCCCGGCGACCCCGGCGACGATCTGGTTCGAGACCGCGCACGAGGAGGACCGGAAACTGCCGTTCCGCCTCGACGGGGCCCACCACACCCTGCACCACGTGGAGCGCCGCGAGGCGGGCGGGCAGCTCGTCACCGAGGTGAAGGCGGCCCTGCCGGCCCTGCTGGGCGACGACCACTCCGACGCGTACGTCTGGGTCGCCTGCGACACCTCGACCACCCGGACCCTGTCGGCGTACCTCCGCAAGGAGCTGGGTCTGCCCAAGGACCGCGTGAACGCGCTGGGCTACTGGCGGCCGTAGCTGACGGCACCACCCACGAAGGGCTCCGGCACCCGCCGGGGCCCTTACGCGTCCGTGGACCGAAGCGCCCCCGCGCAGCAGCACCCCGCCGATCCCGGCGCCGTACCGGCGCCCCTCAGTCCCGGACCACCAGCGCCGGGGTCTCCTTCGTCAGGACCTCGCCCCGGAAGAACGCCGGGCTGCGGCGCTCCATCGCGATCATCAGGACCAGGCCGAGGAGCAGCAGACCCACCCCGATGACGAACACCGAGCCGACGCCGAACACCGAGGAGCCGGAGCCGTACGCCGGGTCCCACATGTCGTAGAGGGTCTTGGCGAAGACGGCGGCGAGCAGGATGCCGCCGGCCACCGGGAAGAGGCCCTTGAAGACCAGGTCGCGGGCGGAGCGGGTCAGTTCGGCCCTGAAGTACCAGGCGCAGGCGAAGGCGGTCAGCGCGTAGTAGAAGCAGATCATGAGGCCGAGCGCGTAGATGGTGTCGACCAGGACGTGCTCGCTGACCAGCGTCATCACGGTGTAGAAGACGCCGGTGCCGATGCCGGCCGTGACCGTGGCCCGGCCGGGCGTCTTGAAGCGGGGGTGGACCTTGGCGTACGAGGCCGGCATCGCCTCGTACGCGGACATCGCGAGCACCGTGCGGGCGACCGGGATGAACGTGGTCTGGAGGCTGGCGGCGGCCGAGGCGAGGACCGCGAGGAAGAGCAGGACGCCGAGGCCGGGGCCCATCACCGGTCCGGCGAGGGCGGCGAAGACGTTGTCGGAGGTGTCCGGGTTGGCGAGGCCGAGCCCGGAGGTGCCGGAGCCGACGGCCATCTGGGCGGCGATGCCGGTGGCGAGGTAGGAGCCGACCAGGACGACCATCGCGATGAGGGCCGCGCGGCCGGGGGTCTTCTCGCTGCCGGTGGTCTCCTCGTTGGCGGTCAGACAGGCGTCCCAGCCCCAGAACATGAAGATGGAGAGGGAGAGTCCGGCGGTGAAGGCGGCGAAGGACTGGACGGCGAAGGGGTTCAGCCAGGACCAGGAGAAGTCGAGCGAGGACGCGAAGTCCGGTCCGCCGCTGCCGGCCTTGCTCAGGGCCATCGTCACGAACAGCGCGAGGACGACCAACTGCAGCCCGACCAGGGCGTACTGGATGCCCTTGGTGGCGGTCATGCCCCGGTAGCTGATCGCGGTGGCGACGGCGATGAGGGCGAGGCAGGTGATGATGTGGACGGGCTTGCTGTCGTCCAGGGCGGCGACCGAGGCGCTGCCGGTGATCTCGCCCGCCAGCAGCCAGAAGTACGAGGTGGCGACGCCCGCCAGGTTGGACAGCACGATGATCGTCGCGATGACGAGGCCCCAGCCGCACATCCAGCCGAGGCGCGGGCCGAACGCCTTCACCGTCCAGGTGAAGGAGGTGCCGCAGTCGGGCATCGCCTTGTTCAGCTCGCGGTAGGCGAAGGCCACGAGCAGCATCGGCAGGAACCCGGCCAGGAAGACGGCGGGCATCTGCACGCCGACCTCGCCGGCGGTGGAGCCGAGGGTGGAGGTCAGGCAGTAGACGGGGGCGACGGTGGAGACGCCGATGACGGCACTGCCCATGAGGCCGACGGAGTTCCCGCCGAGCCCCTTGCTCCGTACACCGCCGTCACCGCCGTCGGCCGGGGCGCTTCCCCGTACCGTGTCTCCGGCCCGTGGCCGCGCGTCCAGCTGAGTCATGGGAAGGACGCTATGCGCTGCGATATCCATATCCGGAAGGTGAGACTCCCGTGTCTCACCCTTGGATATGCCAGCCGGATCCCCGTGAACACTTCATCAATTCAAGGTCACACTCACGTGAAACCTTGCAATAGACGCCGCTCGGCCGAGCGTGACGACGTACGGTAATCGCAGCGCTGTCCGTTTTGTATAGGTTCAAAATTTTCCCGCTGTGCCCGGACCACGGCCCCGCGGCGGCTCAGCCGGGCCAGACGATCGCCTGCGTCTCGCTGTACGCGTGCAGCGCGTACGAGCCCACGTCCCGCCCCACCCCGCTCTTCTTGAACCCGCCGAACGGGGCCTCCATGTTCCGCCCGACCGTGTTGACGCCGACCCCGCCCGCCCGCAGCCGGCGGGCGATCCGGAAGGCCCGGGCCACATCGCCGGACCACACGTAGTCGATGAGGCCGTAGTCGCTGTCGTCGGCCAGCGCGACGGCCTCCTCCTCGTCGTCGAACGGGACGACCACGACGACCGGGCCGAAGATCTCCTCGCGCACGACCCGCATGTCGTGCGTGCAGTCGGCCAGGAGGGTCGGGGCCACATAGAAGCCCCGGTCGAGGTGGCCGGGGCGGACGCCGCCGGTGACGACCCGCGCGCCCTCCTTCCGGCCCAGCTCCACGTACGCCTCGACGCGGTCGCGGTGGGCGGCGGAGATGACCGGGCCGACCACGGTGGACCGGTCGGCCGGGTCGCCGACGGGGAGCCGGTTCGCGTACGCGGCGAGCGCCGCGATCAGCTCGTCCTGGCGGGACCGATGGACCAGGACGCGGGTCGGAGCCGTACAGATCTGTCCGCTGTAGAAGGAGAAGGTCGTGCCGATGCCCGCGACCGCGGAGTCCAGGTCCGCGTCGTCGAGGACGATCGCCGCCCCCTTGCCGCCCAGCTCCATCAGCTGCCGCTTCATGCCGCGCCCGCACACCTCCGCGATGCGCTGCCCGACCGCGGTGGAGCCGGTGAAGCTGACCATGTCGACGTCCCGCGAGTCGACGGCGGCCTCACCGGACGGTGCGCCCGACCCGGTGACCACGTTCACCACGCCCGGCGGAACGCCCGCCTCCGCGAGGGCGGCGGCCATCCGGAAGACGGAGAGCGGGTCCTGCGGGGCGGGCTTCACCACGACCGTGTTGCCCATCGCCAGCGCGGGCGCGACCTTGCCCGCCGGGTTGGCCCAGGGGTTGTTGTACGAGGTGATGCAGGTGACCACGCCGACCGGCCGGCGGACGGCCAGCGCCCCGAAGACCCCGGCCTTCCCCATCGGCCCGGCCTCGTTGATCTGCGGCGCGACGGCCTCCTCGACCGGCTCCAGCGCGCCTTTCGCGTACCGCCGGAAGCGGGCGATGCCCACCCCCACCTGCATTCCCCGGGCGGTGGAGGCGGTGGCTCCGCTCTCCCGCCGGGCGATCTCGGCGTGGGCGAGGAAGTCCCGCTGAATGATGTCCGCCGTACGGTCCAGGATCGCGGCGCGCTCCTCGGGCCGGGTCCGCGACCAGGCCGGGAAGGCCGCTTTCGCCGCCGCCGCGGCCTCGTACACCTGGGCCCGGCTCGCCTCGGGAGCGAGGCCGACGACCTCCTCGGTGGCGGGGTCGATCACCTCGTAGTGCCCGTCGGCGGGCTCGGTCCACTCGCCGCCGATGAACAGCCGCTCGGGTGCGGGGCTCACGCCGTACTCACCGTCCGGGTGTCACGGCCCGAGCGCAGCACCGCCCCCGGCACCGCTCCCGTCACCTTGTCGTCGCGCAGGGTCTCGACGCCGTTGACGCGTACGGAGACGATCCCGATGGCCTTGGAGTCCAGGCGCGGGCTGTCCCCGGGCAGGTCGTGGACGAGGGTGGCGGGTCCGGCGTCGATGCGCTCGGGGTCGAAGAGGACGAGGTCGGCGTGGAAGCCCTCCTCGATCCGGCCGCGTTCGCGCAGCCCGAAGAGCCGGGCGGGGTCGTCGGTGAGCATGCGGACGGCGGTGGTGAGCGGCACGAGCTTCCGCCCGCGCAGACAGTCGCCGAGGAAGCGGGTGGTGTACGGGGCCCCGCACATCCGGTCCAGGTGCGCGCCCGCGTCGGAGCCGCCGAGCATGACGTCCTCGTGCTCCCAGGTGCGCTGCCGCAGCGCCCAGGAGTCCGGGTCATTGTCGGTGGGCATCGGCCACAGCACCGTACGCAGGCCGTCGGCGGCGCAGATCTCGACCAGGCAGTGGAAGGCGTCCTGGCCGCGTTCGGCCGCGATGTCGTCGACGACCCGCCCGCTGAGCCCTTCGTTGGCGGCGCTGTAGGTGTCCCCGATGACGTACCGGCCGAAGTTCGCGAGCCGCCGGAAGACCCCGGCCTCCTTGCTGTCGGCGCGGCGCAGCATCTCGGCGCGGGTGGCGGGGTCCCGGAGCCGTTCGATCCGCTCGGGGACGGGGAGGGCGAGGATCTCGCCCCAGCCGGGGATGAGGTTGAGGGCGCAGAAGGTGCCGAGGGACATGTTCATCGGGGTGAGGATCGGCATCGTGAGGGCGACGATCCGGCCCCCGGCCGCGCGGGCGCGTTCGCTCGGTATCAGCTGGCGCGGTACGCGTTCGGGGACGGCGGCGTCGATGGTGAGGACGTTCCAGTTGAGCGGGCGTCCGGCGGCGGCGGTCATGTCGACGAAGAGGTCGATCTCCTCGTCGGAGAACTGGTCCAGGCACCCGGCGACGATCGCCTCCAGCTGTGTCCCCTCGTGCTCGCCGACCGCCCGGGAGAGGGCGAGCAGCTCCTCGGGGAGGGCGTGCCGGGAGGCGACGGGTTCGCCGTCGCCGTCGGAGTGCGTGCCGGACTGCGTGGTGGAGAGCCCCCAGGCCCCGGCGTCCATGGCGTCGTGGAAGAGGGCGAGCATGGCGTCCATCTGCGCGGGGGTCGGCTGCCCGCCGACGGCGTCCGGGCCCATCACGTGCCGGCGCAGGGCGCAGTGCCCGACCATGAACCCGGCGTTGACGGCGATGCGCCCGTCGAGGGCGTCGAGGTACTCGCGGAAGGTGGACCAGGTCCAGTCGACGCCCTCCTCCAGGGCTTTGAGGGCCATGCCCTCCACCCGCGACATCATCCGCCGGGTGTAGTCGGCGTCCTCGGGCCGGTCGGGGTGGAGCGGGGCGAGGGTGAACCCGCAGTTGCCGCCCGCGACGGTGGTGACGCCGTGGTTCATGGACGGGGTGGCGTAGGGGTCCCAGAACAGCTGGGCGTCGTAGTGGGTGTGCGGGTCGACGAACCCGGGGGCGAGGACGAGCCCGTCGGCGTCCTCGTGGGTGACGGCCTCTTCGGTGACCGTCCCCGGCTCGGCGACGACGGCGATACGGCCGTCGCGGATGCCGACGTCGGCGATACGGGCGGGGCCGCCGGTGCCGTCCACGACGGTCGCGCGGCGGATGAGGTGGTCGAGCATGACGGTTCCCTTCTTGGGGGTTCCTTCTTCGGCTCGGTCGGACAGCCGGGGTACGTACGCTTGGGCCGCGGTACGTACCCCGGCTCACAGGGCGACGGTCCGGGAAGACGCCGCCCAGTCCAGCCCCGCCGGCGTTTGAGGCGCGCCTTTCAGCCCCCCCGGCGCTTGAGGAGCGGGGTCCGGGACAGCGCCCCGAAATCAGTTCGCGGCGGCCCGGAACCGCGAGGTCCGATGCACGGGATCCGTATCGATCTGCGGAATCACGTGCTCCCCGATCAGCCGGATCGTATTCATCGTGTCCTCGGGACTGATCCCGATCGGCAGCCCGAAGCTCAACTGATCCGCCCCCGCCCGATCCCACCGCCGGCACTGCTTCAGCACCTCGTCGGGATCACCGCAGATCATCAGCTCCTCCGCGATGAGCAGTTCGACGATCTCCTCGGTGTACTCCGGCAGCAGCTGCGGCCACTCCGGAATCCCCTCCGGCCGCGGAAACGTGTCGTGGTAGCGGAACAGCAGCGACTGGAGGTAGTTCAGCCCGCCGCCCACCGCGATCTCCACCGCCTTGGCGTGCGTCTCGGCGCAGATCGCCGTGGACGTCACCATCACGTTGTCGTTGACGAACGCCCCCACCGGCTCGGCGTCCTTGACCGCGTTCTTGTAGGACTCGACGACCCACTCCATGTCGGAGACCTTCTGCACGCTGAAGCCCAGCACGCCGAGCCCCTTCCTGCCCGCCATGGCGTACGAGGACGGCGACCCGGCCGCGTACCACATGGCCGGGTGCGCACCCCCGTACGGCTTCGGCAGGATCTTGCGCGGCGGCAGCGACCAGTGCTTGCCCTGGAAGCCCGCGTACTCGTCCTGGAGCCACATCTTGGGGAACTCGGCGATCGTCTCCTCCCACAGCTCCTTCGTGTGGTTCATGTCGGTGATGCCCGGCATGAACCCGAGGATCTCGTGGCTGCCCGCACCCCGCCCGGTGCCGAACTCGAAGCGCCCTTCGGAGAGATGGTCGAGCATCGCGACCTTCTCGGCGACCTTCACCGGGTGGTTGACCGGCGCGAGCGGATTGAAGATGCCGGAGCCGAGGTGGATGCGCTCGGTGGCGTGCGCGAGGTAGCCGAGGTACACGTCGTTGGCGGAGAGGTGCGAGTACTCCTCCAGGAAGTGGTGCTCGGAGGCCCAGGCGTACTTGAAGCCGGACTTGTCCGCCTGGATGACGTACTCGGTCTCCTCGATCAGCGCCTTGTGCTCTGCCTCGGGGTCCACCTTGGCACGCGCGGCGGGCACGTACCCCTGAACAAAGAGCCCGAATTCCACGGAGGTTCACCGTCCTCAAGTTTTCCCGACGACTTATCTGACGACCCGTCAGATAGCGATGCGACCGACTGTTCCACCGCGGCCGGACCCCGTCAATACCTGACACCCAGTCAGACACGCCGCCTCAGAAGGGGCTCACCCCCGCCAGCCATCCCCCGTCCACGACGAACGGCTGCCCGGTGATGTACGAGGAGTCCTGCGAGGTCAGGAACAGCACCAGCGCGGCGACCTCCTCGGGCCGACCGATCCGCCCCATCGGCACGAGCTTGCGGTAGTACGCGTCCAGCGCGGCGCTCGACGTCGTCAGGTCGGCGTCCGGGTCCAGCAGGGCCGGATTGCTCATCGCGGTGTCGACGGCCCCCGGACAGACGGCGTTGACCCGGATCCCCTTCGCCGCCAGCTCCATGGCGGCGACCCTGGTGAGCCCCAGCACCGCGTGCTTGGTCGCGGCGTACGCGCCGACCAGCGGCATGCCGGTCAGCCCGGTGTACGAGGACGTGTTGACGATCGTCCCGCCGCCCGCGGCCTCGATCTCCGGCGCGACGGCCCGGATCCCGAGGAACGCGCCCGTCATGTTGACCCGCACCACCTGCTCGAACTCCGCCAGCGGGGTGTTGACCAGCTCGTTGAAGCGCAGGATGCCCGCGTTGTTGACCAGCCCGTCGATCCTCCCGAAGGCGTCCTTGGCCTCGGCGACGGCCGCGGCCCAGCCCTCCTCGCTCCCGACGTCCAGCCGCACGAACCGGGCTACGTCCGCGCCCTGTTCCTCCCTCAGCCCTTTCGCCAGCGCCTCGCCCTGCTCGACCAGAACATCCGCAACGACGACCCGCGCGCCCTCGGCCGCGAAGAGCCGCGCCTCCTGCTCGCCCTGCCCGCGCGCCGCCCCGGTGACCAGGACGACCCGCCCGTCCAGCTTGCCCATGACGCTCTCCCCTACCTGTCGAGATGAGGGGCCACGTCCGCCCCGAACGCCGCCATCTGATCGGTCAGTTCGTCCACGCTCCGGCTCCGGAAGCGGACCTGGATCTGGTGCACGCCGATCGCCGCGTACTCCCGCAACGACTCAGCCAGCTCCTCCGGCTTCCCTTTGAGCGTCCGCCGCCCCACGGACCACGCCGGCTCACCCACGTACAGCGGTTCGGTGATCGCACCGACGACGATCGGCGCACCGACCCCCGCCTCCTCCCGCAGGGCGTGCAGCCGGGCGATCTGCGCGGGCAGCCGGTCCCGGGGGTCGCCCTGCGGCAGCCACCCGTCGCCGCGTACGGCCGCCCGGCGCACGGCGGCGGGCGAGGAGCCGCCCACCCAGAGGGGCACCCGTTCCTGGGCGGGCCGGGGCAGCTGCCCGAGCCCGCCGAACGAGAACCGCTCCCCCGTGAACTCCGGGTACTCCTCGGGCCCGAGCGCGGCCCGCAGCGCGTCGATCGACTCGTCCAGCACCCTCCCGCGCCCGTCGAAGTCCGCCCCGACCGCCTCGAACTCCTCCCGTACGTGCCCGGCCCCGACCCCGAGGATCAGCCGGCCGCCGCTGAGGTGGTCGAGGGTGGCGTACTGCTTGGCGGTGACCAGCGGATGACGCAGCCCGACGACGGCGACATGGCTCATCAGCAGCACGCGCTCGGTGACCCCGGCGAGGAAGGAGAGCGTGGCGACGGGGTCGTACCAGACGGTGCTCATGCCTTCCGCGAGCCGTCGCGGGATGGCGACATGGTCGCAGCCGGCGATGTAGGCGAAGCCGCCCCGATCGGCGGCGCGGGCTATGCGGACGAGATCGGCGGGGGTCGCCGCCGCCTCCCAGGGTTCCGCGTAGATGACGCTCTGCGACTGGACCGGCAGCTGCATCCCGTACGACAGCGGCCCGTTGGGCAGTATCGGCGATATCGGCACGGCGGCCTCCTTCCCCTCCGGCCCGGAACGGCCCCGCCCCGGGCGACGGCCGCCATCGTCATACCTGACGGTCCATCAGGCAAGGGGCGCGGGCGGGCCCTCCGGCCCGCCGGCCCGGCATCGCCCACCGGGGCCGCCCGGGCGGACGAGCGACGGACCATGCGCTTTCGGAGGCGACCGGAAGGGCGGAATGGGAGCGCTTCCCTACGGCACCGCGACCAGCGCCCCCGAAAGCATGGACGCCACCCCGGCGGCGCGCGCCACGCCGGGCACACCGCACACCTCGGCCACCCTCCACCTCAGCGGGCGATGGCAACAACATGCCCTCCCACCAGCTGTTTTTGTGATCGCCAAGGTGGCGCACGGCGCGAGAATCCGGCAGCCGCACGCACCTTGCCAGAGCCGTCGACCCCCCTCTATGTTCACTGGACAGGAATACGGAAAGCGCTTTCTAAACGCAGCGAAGAACCCTCTGGACGACGGGGTACGAAGACGCGTGTGGGAGCGCTCCAGACATGACATGCACCTGACATTCAGACGGCACTCCACCATCCGAAGACACAGGGAGACGAACATGAGGCAACCCGTCACACGACGGCTGCAGGCGGCACTGGCCACCCTGGCGCTCGCCGCCGCGGCCGGCGGCATCGTCCTGACCGCGCCCGAGGCGTCGGCCGCGGCCGGCAGCGCCACGGGCTACGCCACCCAGAACGGCGGAACCACCGGCGGCGCGGGCGGACAGACGGTACGGGCCACCACCGGCACCGCGATCCACACGGCCCTGTGCGGCCGCGCCAGCGCCGCCACGCCGATCGTCATCGAGGTCGAAGGCACCATCAACCACGGCAACACCAGCAAGGTGTCCGGCGGCAGCTGCAACACGGCCGACGGCGTGATCGAGCTGAAGCAGATCAGCAACGTCACGATCGTGGGCGTCGGCCGTGTTGCAGCTGC
>MUNB01000026.1 GCA_002154345.1 Streptomyces griseus | reverse complement strand
CGCCCCCGCCGGCGTACCGCTGCCCCCCGGACTCGCCCTGCGCGGACGCCTCGCCACCGGCGCCCGGCGCCCCGAGGCACCGCGCGGCTCCGGACGCGGTGGGCCCGGGCGCGGCGGTTCCGGCTCCCGTACCCCGCGCTCCGGGCGTCGCGGCGGACCGCGCCGGGCCTACGAGCGGGCACGGCGGGCCTGGGACCGGCCGCTGACCGCCTATTACGTGATCCTCGGCTCCAGCCTCCTGATCACCGTGCTGGGCCTGGTGATGGTCTACTCCGCCTCGATGATCAAGGCGCTGGACATCAGCAAGCCCGCGACGTACTTCTTCGGCAAGCAGTTCCTCGCCGCCGTCATCGGCGGCGGTCTGATGCTGATCGCCGCCCGGATGCCCGTGAAGCTCCACCGGGCGCTGGCCTACCCGATACTGATGGTCACCGTCTTCCTGATGATCCTGGTCCAGGTGCCGGGGATAGGGATGTCGGTCAACGGCAACCAGAACTGGCTCTACCTGGGCGGCCCGTTCCAGCTCCAGCCCAGCGAGTTCGGCAAGCTGGCCCTCATCCTGTGGGGCGCCGACCTGCTGGCCCGCAAGCAGGACAAGCGGTTGCTGACGCAGTGGAAGCACATGCTCGTGCCGCTCGTCCCGGTCGCCTTCATGCTGCTCGGACTGATCATGCTCGGCGGCGACATGGGAACCGCGATCATTCTCACGGCGATCCTGTTCGGTCTGCTCTGGCTGGCCGGCGCCCCCACCCGGCTCTTCGCCGGAGTCCTCGGCTTCGCCGCCGTCCTGGCCTTCCTGCTGATCAGAACCAGCCCCAACCGGATGTCCCGGCTCGCCTGCATGGGCGTGAGCGAACCCGACCCGGAGGGCGGCTGCTGGCAGGCGGCCCACGGAATCTATGCTCTGGCGTCCGGCGGATGGTTCGGTTCCGGGCTGGGTGCGAGTGTGGAAAAATGGGGTCAACTGCCGGAACCCCACACCGACTTCATCTTCGCGATCACCGGTGAGGAACTGGGTCTGGCAGGGACGCTGTCCGTGCTCGCCCTGTTCGCGGCTCTAGGCTATGCGGGTATCCGCGTGGCCGGACGCACGGAGGACCCCTTCGTGAGGTATGCCGCGGGAGGCGTGACCACGTGGATCACGGCCCAGGCCGTGATCAACATCGGTGCGGTGCTCGGCCTGTTGCCGATCGCCGGGGTTCCGCTCCCGCTGTTCTCCTACGGGGGGTCGGCCCTGCTGCCGACGATGTTCGCGGTCGGGCTGATGATCGCCTTCGCACGGGAGGATCCCGCCGCGAAGGCGGCCCTGGCCATGCGGAGGCCCGGGGTGAGATGGAAGACGATGAGACGGCGCGTCAAGAAGCGTTCGTCCGGAGAGCGGTGAATTTCGGTGCATGTCGTACTCGCCGGCGGGGGGACCGCCGGACACATCGAGCCCGCGCTTGCCCTCGCAGACGCCCTGCGCAGGCAGGACCCGACCGTGGGAATCACTGCCCTCGGCACGGAACGCGGACTGGAGACCAGGCTCGTGCCCGAGCGGGGGTACGAGCTGGCGCTCATCCCCGCGGTCCCGCTGCCCCGTAAGCCCACGCCCGAACTGATCACCGTCCCGGGCCGGCTGCGCGGCACCATCAAGGCGGCCGAGCAGATCCTGGAGCGCACCAAGGCGGACTGCGTGGTCGGCTTCGGCGGCTACGTCGCGCTGCCCGGCTATCTGGCCGCCAAGCGGGCCGGTGTGCCGATCGTGGTCCACGAGGCCAACGCCCGCCCCGGCCTGGCCAACAAGATCGGCTCGCGCTACGCCCACGGGGTCGCCGTCTCCACCCCGGACAGCAAGCTGCGCGGCGCCCGCTACATCGGCATCCCGCTGCGCCGCACCATCGCCACCCTGGACCGCGCCCGGGTTCGCCCGGAGGCCCGCGCCTCCTTCGGCCTCGACCCCAACCTGCCCACGCTGCTGGTCTCCGGCGGCTCGCAGGGCGCGCGCCACCTCAACGAGGTCGTGCAGCGGGTCGCGCCGCTGCTCCAGCGCTCCGGAATCCAGATCCTCCATGTGGTCGGCCCGAAGAACGAATTGCCGCGGATCGACAACATGCCCGGAATGCCGCCCTACATCCCGGTACCGTACGTGGACCGGATGGACCTCGCGTACGCCGCGGCCGACATGATGCTCTGCCGCGCCGGCGCGATGACCGTCGCCGAACTCTCCGCCGTCGGGCTCCCCGCCGCCTATGTCCCGCTGCCCATCGGCAACGGCGAACAGCGGCTCAACGCCCAGCCGGTGGTCAACGCCGGCGGCGGCCTGCTGGTGGACGACGCGGCGCTCACCCCGGAATGGGTGCAGGGCAACGTCCTGCCGGTACTGTCGGACCCCCACCGGCTGTACGAAATGTCCCGCGCCGCGGCCGAGTTCGGCCGGCGCGACGCCGACGACCTGCTCGTCGGCATGGTGTACGAAGCGATCGCCGCGCGCCGTTAGGCGTACGGCGCGATGCGGTGCGGACCCGGGGCGGGCGCCCCGGGTCCGGCGAAGGAGCGAGCGTGGCCGGACCGACGACCGCCCAGCGCGGCGCACCCGGGCGGGCGGACACCTCCGCGCGACCGCCGCACATCGGCCCCGAGGGGCCCCGGATCAGCCGCCGTCTGCTGCTGATCCTGATCGGCGTCGCGGCCGCCCTGCTCGCCGCGTTCGTGATCTGGGTGCTCTACGGCTCCTCCTGGCTCCGCGTCGAGAAGGTCGCCACGAGCGGCGTCGAGGTCCTGACCCGCGAGGAAGTGGAAGCGGTTGCCGCCACTCCGATCGGCGCCCCGCTGGTCTCCGTGGACACCGACGCCATGGAGCGCCGGTTGCGCCAGAAGTTGCCTCGTATCGACACAGTTGATGTCGTTCGGTCCTGGCCGCACGGCATCGGCCTTAAGGTGACGGAACGGAAGCCGGTCCTGCTCGTCGAGAAGGACGGGAAGTTCGTGGAAGTGGATGCCGAGGGCGTGCGCTTCGCGACCGTGGACAAGGCGCCGAAGGGCGTGCCCCTGCTGGAGCTGACTCCCGAACCGTCCGCGAGCCTGCGCCGTTTCGGCGGTGACCGTCTGTTGCGGGAAGCGGTCCGGGTGGCCGGCGACCTTCCGGCGGGCGTCGCGAAGGACACCGAGGCCGTGCGCGTCACCTCGTACGACGCGATCTCCTTGCGGCTCACCCGCGATCGTGTGGTGACCTGGGGGAGCGGCGAGGACGGACCGGTGAAGGCGCGGGTGCTCGGTGCGCTCATGAAAGCCGCCCCCAAAGCGGGACACTTCGACGTAAGCGCTCCCACCGCCCCGGCGGTATCGGCGAGTTGACGGGCATTTGTGCTGGCCAGCACCCTGGTTGGTCAGCGCTACGGGTGATCACATAGGGTGAAAAGAAAAACGGGAGGTTCGGCGTGTTCGTTGAACGTGCGCCACTTGTCGACTTAGTGTCCTGTTCGGAAGAGTCCAGGAAGCAGACACACTGGTAACCCTAAACTTCAGCGTTAGGGTTTGGGTCGGCGTTCGGACCGTCCCCATCGACATCAGTCGTCGCCGCGGGGCCACCGCAGAGCGACGACACGTAACTCGAGGCGAGAGGCCTTCGACGTGGCAGCACCGCAGAACTACCTCGCAGTCATCAAGGTCATCGGTGTCGGCGGCGGTGGTGTCAATGCCATCAACCGAATGATCGAGGTCGGTCTCAAGGGCGTCGAGTTCATCGCGATCAACACGGACGCACAAGCCCTGTTGATGAGCGACGCCGACGTCAAGCTCGACGTCGGCCGCGAACTCACCCGGGGCCTCGGCGCCGGGGCGAACCCGGCCGTCGGTCGTAAGGCGGCAGAGGACCACCGTGAGGAGATCGAGGAGGTCCTCAAGGGGGCCGACATGGTCTTCGTCACCGCCGGAGAGGGCGGCGGCACCGGCACCGGCGGCGCACCCGTCGTCGCCAACATCGCGCGCTCGCTCGGCGCCCTGACGATCGGCGTGGTCACCCGCCCGTTCACCTTCGAGGGCCGGCGACGCGCGAACCAGGCGGAGGACGGCATCGCCGAACTCCGCGAAGAGGTCGACACCCTCATCGTCATTCCCAACGACCGCCTGCTGTCCATCTCGGACCGCCAGGTCAGCGTGCTCGACGCGTTCAAGTCGGCCGACCAGGTGCTGCTCTCGGGTGTCCAGGGCATCACCGACCTCATCACCACGCCCGGTCTGATCAACCTCGACTTCGCCGACGTCAAGTCGGTCATGTCCGAGGCCGGATCGGCGCTCATGGGTATCGGCTCGGCGCGCGGCGACGACCGCGCGGTGGCGGCCGCGGAGATGGCGATCTCCTCGCCCCTCCTGGAAGCCTCCATCGACGGCGCCCGCGGTGTCCTGCTCTCCATCTCCGGCGGCAGCGACCTCGGTCTCTTCGAGATCAACGAGGCCGCCCAGCTGGTGAGCGAGGCGGCGCACCCCGAGGCCAACATCATCTTCGGCGCCGTCATCGACGACGCCCTGGGCGACGAGGTGCGGGTCACCGTGATCGCCGCGGGCTTCGACGGCGGACAGCCGCCGGCCCGCCGGGAGAACGTCCTCGGCGCCAACAGCAACAAGCGCGAGGAGCCGGCCGCCCCGGTCAGGTCCTCCGTCGAGCCCGCACGTCCGACCGGCGGACTCGGTTCCGTACCTCCGCGCGAGGAGAGCCCGGCCCCGGCCGAGCCCGCCCCCGCGTCGGCTTCGAGCGAGAGCGCGCTCCCGCAGGTCTCTCCGCCGCACGTCCCGCCGGCTCGTCCCTACCAGGACACCCAGGCCGAAGAGCTGGACGTACCGGACTTCTTGAAGTGATAGGTCAGCATCGGGCGGCAGCCGTCACGGGCAGCGCTCATTTCGCCTTCACCGACCGGTGGGGCGGAGTGAGCGCCGCTCCGTACGGTGAACTCAACCTCGGCGGCGCGGTCGGTGACGACCCCGCCGCCGTCGGCGCGAATCGCGAGCGCGCGGCCCGCGACCTCGGCATCGACCCGGCCCGCGTCGTCTGGATGAACCAGGTGCACGGCCGGGACGTCGCGGTGGTGGACGGGCCCTGGGGCGCGGACGCGGAGATCCCGGCCGTGGACGCGGTGGTGACCGCCCGGCGCGGGCTGCCGCTCGCGGTCCTCACCGCCGACTGCACCCCCGTACTGCTCGCCGACCCGGACGCCGGAGTCGTCGGGGCGGCGCACGCCGGGCGGCCGGGACTGGTCGCCGGAGTCGTGCCGGCGGTGGTGGAGGCCATGGTCGCGCTCGGCGCACAACCCTCCCGGATCACCGCGCACACCGGACCGGCCGTCTGCGGACGGTGTTACGAAGTGCCCGAGGCGATGCGGGCCGAGGTCGCCGAGGCCGTCCCCGGCACCTGGTCCGAGACCAGCTGGGGAACACCGGCGGTCGACGTCACCGGCGGAGTCCACGCCCAGCTCGCCGCCCTCGGGGTGACGGACCGGCACTCCTCGCCGTACTGCACCCTGGAATCGGGCGACCACTTCTCGTACCGCCGCGACCGCACCACCGGGCGGCTCGCCGGATATGTCTGGTTGGACTGATAGGGCATGACGGACCGTAAGGCTCAACTCGCCGCGAATCTGGCACAGGTGGAGGAAGGGATCGCCTCCTCCTGCGCCGCCGCCGGTCGCAAGCGCGAGGAAGTGACCCTGATCGTGGTCACCAAGACTTACCCCGCGAGCGATGTGCGGATCCTGCATGAACTCGGTGTGCGCCATGTCGCGGAGAATCGTGACCAGGACGCGGCCCCCAAAGCCACCGCTTGTGCGGATCTTTCGCTGACATGGCACTTTGTCGGACAATTGCAGACGAACAAGGTTCGTTCTGTGACCAGTTATGCCGATGTCGTGCAGTCGGTCGACCGCGCCAAGCTGGTCACCGCTCTCTCCGCCGCCGCGGTGCGCGGGGAGCGCGAACTCGGCTGTCTGATCCAGGTCGCCCTGGACGCGGAGAGCGGCGAGCGCGGTGAGCGCGGCGGTGTCGCGCCGGACGGGGTCGAGGAGTTGGCGGCCGCGATCGACGCGGCGCCCGGGCTCCGGCTCGACGGACTGATGACCGTGGCGCCGCTGGCCGGGGAGTACGCCGGCCGGCAACGGGCCGCGTTCGACCGGCTGATGGAAATCTCATCCCGCCTGCGCGCCGGTCATCCGGCTGCGAACATGGTCTCCGCAGGTATGAGCGGGGACCTGGAGGACGCGGTGGCGGCCGGAGCGACACATGTACGCGTCGGTACGGCGGTACTCGGAGTCCGACCCCGGCTCGGGTAACGTCGCGAAGCAAGTCGGACCACAGCAGAAAATATGGTCATTACCGCCCAGGGCGGACAGGCCACCGTGGATCGCGGGCACTTGGTGACGAATGCCGATCCACCACAGAGCGGAGGACTCGGAGCATGGCCGGCGCGATGCGCAAGATGGCGGTCTACCTCGGCCTCGTGGAGGACGATGGGTACGACGGTCCGGGGTTCGACCCCGATGACGAATTCGAACCTGAGCCGGAGCCCGAGCGCGACCGGCGGCGGCATCAGCCCCCGCACCAGGTGGAGCGGGAACGCGAGCGGGATCGCGAGCGTGAGCGCGAAAGGGACGAACCGGTACGAGTAGTGCAACCACCCGCCCAGCGCGAGCCGGTTCAGCTCCCCGCGGAAAGCGGGCGACCCGCCCGAATCGCCCCCGTGGCATCCATCACACCTGAACGCCCGAACATGGAGAAGAACGCACCGGTGATCATGCCCAAGGTCGTGTCCGAGCGGGAGCCGTACCGCATCACCACGCTGCACCCCAGGACCTACAACGAGGCCCGTACCATCGGGGAACACTTCCGTGAGGGCACTCCGGTGATCATGAATCTCACGGAGATGGACGATACGGACGCGAAGCGACTTGTCGACTTTGCCGCGGGACTCGTCTTCGGACTCCATGGCAGCATTGAACGCGTGACGCAGAAGGTGTTCCTGTTGTCGCCTGCTAACGTCGATGTCACGGCGGAGGACAAGGCCCGCATCGCAGAGGGCGGATTCTTCAACCAGAGCTGAGAACACGACACCGGGAACAACCCGGCCGAGAGGCCGGTGCCGGCCACGAGGCCGGAGCTACGAGAGCCAGGGGAGAGGGAACAGCGGGACATGGGCGTCGCACTGGATGTGGTCTATATCGCGCTGATGTGTTTCCTCATCGTGCTGATCTTCCGGCTGGTCATGGACTATGTCTTCCAGTTCGCACGTTCATGGCAACCCGGCAAGGCGATGGTGGTCGTACTTGAGGCCACCTACACTGTCACCGATCCACCGCTCAAGCTTCTGCGGCGGTTCATCCCGCCGCTGCGTCTCGGGGGCGTGGCACTCGACCTGTCCTTCTTCGTTCTGATGATCATCGTCTACATCCTGATCAGCGTTGTGGTCAGGTTGTGAGCGATACGGTCTTGCCGACTGCCGACGACTACGTAGAGGTGAAGAAGAGATGCCGTTGACCCCCGAGGACGTGCGGAACAAGCAGTTCACGACCGTCCGCCTCCGAGAAGGCTATGACGAGGACGAGGTCGATGCCTTTCTAGACGAGGTCGAATCGGAGCTGACCCGTCTGCTCCGTGAGAACGAGGACCTGCGCGCCAAGCTGGCCGCCGCGACGCGTGCCGCCGCGCAGAACCAGCAGCAGCAACAGCAGCAGGGCATGCGCAAGCCTCCGGAGCAGCAGGACCGCCCCGGTGCGCCCGTTCCCGCCGCCATATCCGGACCGCCGCAGCAGCAGCAGCCCCCGCAGATGGGTCCGCCCCAGCTGCCCGGTGGCGCGCCGCAGCTGCCCGCAGGTCCCAGTGGCCACGGCCCCCAGGGTGGCCACGGCCCCGGTCCGCAGGGCCCGCACGGCCCCGGCCCGATGCAGGGCGGTCCCATGGGTGGCCCGATGGGCGGCCCCATGGGTCAGCACCCCCAGCAGCAGCAGATGCAGCAGATGCAGCCGCCGCAGATGCAGCAGCAGGGGCAGGGCCCCGGTGGCGACAGCGCCGCCCGTGTCCTCTCGCTCGCCCAGCAGACCGCTGACCAGGCGATCGCGGAGGCCCGTTCCGAGGCCAACAAGATCGTCGGCGAGGCGCGCAGCCGTGCCGAGGGTCTGGAGCGCGACGCGCGCGCCAAGGCCGACGCCCTGGAGCGGGACGCGCAGGAGAAGCACCGCGTGGCGATGGGCTCGCTGGAGTCGGCCCGCGCGACGCTGGAGCGCAAGGTCGAGGACCTGCGTGGCTTCGAGCGCGAGTACCGCACGCGGCTGAAGTCCTACCTGGAGAGCCAGCTGCGTCAGCTGGAGACCCAGGCGGACGACTCGCTCGCCCCGCCGCGGACGCCGGCCGCCGCTTCGCTGCCGCCGTCGCCCTCGCTGGCTCCGGCCGGTGCGGGTGCGATGGGTCACTCCATGGGCGGCTCCAACCACGGTGGCCACGGTGGCCAGCAGATGGGTGGCGGCCAGTCGATGGGCGGTGCGCCGTCCTACGGTGGCCAGCAGCAGATGTCGCCCGCGATGACGCAGCCGATGGCGCCGGTGCGGCCGCAGGCGCCGCAGCCGATGCAGCAGGCGCCTTCGCCGATGCGTGGGTTTCTGATCGACGAGGACGACAACTGAGCGGTATGCGCTCGCTGAGCGCGTAGCCGTCGGCAGGCAAAGGGCCGGGCCCCGGGTTTTCCCGGGGCCCGGCCCTTTGCCGTGGGCGGGGGCCGGGGGTGCCCTCAAGCGCCGGGCGGGCTGATTTTCGGGGCTCCGCCCCGGACCCCGGTCCTCAAACGCCGGACGGGCTGGGAATGCCGAGCGCCGGACGGGCTAGGAATGCCGAGCGCCGGGCGGGCTGGGAATGCCGAGCGTCGGTACACCCAGCCCGTCCGGCGCTTGAGGACATCTTTTGAGCCTCGCCGGCGATTGAGGCGCGGGGGTTCGGGGGCGGAGCCCCTGAGGGGGTACGGGGAAGGGCCCGCCGGAACGGATTCCGGCGGGCCCTTCTCCTGGGTGCGGGCTGCTCCTACCGCTTGCGCAGGCGGAACGTGAGCGCCAGGCCCTCGTCCTCGAACGCATCGCCGTACGTCTCGTCCGCCTCGCCCTCCGCGTAGTCCAGGGCCAGGACCTCCTCGGAGATCAGGGAGGCGTGCTCCGTGAGGGCCTCCGCCGTTGCCGGGGACGTCGTCGTCCAGCGGACGGCGATGCGGTCCGCCACGTCCAGGCCGCTGTTCTTGCGGGCCTCCTGGATCAGGCGGATCGCGTCACGGGCCAGGCCCGCGCGGCGGAGCTCCGGGGTGATCTCCAGGTCCAGGGCGACCGTCGCGCCCGAGTCCGAGGCGACCGACCAGCCATCGCGCGGGGTCTCCGTGATGATCACCTCGTCGGGGGCGAGGGTGATCTGCTCGCCCTCCACCACCACCGTCGCCGTGCCCTCGCGCAGGGCGAGGGAGAGCGCTGCCGCGTCCGCCTCGGCCACGGCCTTGGCCACCGCCTGCACGCCCTTGCCGAACCGCTTGCCCAGCGCGCGGAAGTTCGCCTTCGCCGTCGTGTCGACCAGCGAGCCGCCCACCTCGGAGAGCGAGGCCAGCGATGTGACGTTCAGCTCTTCCGTGATCTGCGCCCGAAGGTCGGCGGGCAGTGCGTCGAAGCCGTTCGCCGCCACCAGGGCCCGGGACAGCGGCTGGCGCGTCTTCACGCCCGACTCGGCGCGCGTCGCCCGGCCCAGCTCCACCAGGCGGCGCACCAGCGCCATCCGGGAGGAGAGCGTCGGGTCGATCGCCGATGCGTCCGCCTTCGGCCAGGAGGACAGGTGGACCGACTCCGGGGCGTCCGGCGTGACCGGGGCGATCAGGTCCTGCCAGACCCGCTCGGTGATGAACGGGACCAGCGGGGCCATCAGGCGCGTGACCGTCTCGACCACCTCGTGCAGCGTGCGCAGCGCCGCCTTGTCGCCCTGCCAGAAGCGGCGGCGCGAGCGGCGTACGTACCAGTTGGAGAGGTCGTCCACGAACGCCGAGAGCAGCTTGCCGGCGCGCTGGGTGTCGTACCCCTCCATCGCCACCGTCATCTGGTCGACCAGCGCGTTGAGTTCGCTCAGCAGCCAGCGGTCCAGGACCGTGCGGTCCGCGGGGGCCGGGTCGGCCTCGGAGGGGGCCCAGCCGGACGTGCGGGCGTACAGGGCCTGGAAAGCCACCGTGTTCCAGTAGGTGAGAAGTGTCTTGCGGACCACCTCCTGGATCGTGCCGTGGCCCACCCGGCGTGCCGCCCACGGGGAGCCGCCCGCCGCCATGAACCACCGCACCGCGTCCGCCCCGTGCTGGTCCATCAGCGGGATCGGCTGGAGGATGTTGCCCAGGTGCTTGGACATCTTGCGGCCGTCCTCGGCGAGGATGTGGCCCAGGCAGACCACGTTCTCGTAGGACGACTTGTCGAAGACCAGCGTGCCGACCGCCATCAGCGTGTAGAACCAGCCGCGGGTCTGGTCGATGGCCTCCGAGATGAACTGCGCCGGGTAGCGGCTCTCGAAGATTTCCTTGTTCTTGTACGGGTAGCCCCACTGCGCGAACGGCATCGAACCCGAGTCGTACCAGGCGTCGATGACCTCCGGGACGCGGTACGCCTCCAGCTGGCAGTTCTCGTGCGTGCAGGTGAAGGTGATCTCGTCGATGAACGGGCGGTGGGGGTCGAGGGACGACTGGTCCCGGCCCGTCAGTTCCGTGAGTTCGGCGCGCGAGCCCACGCACGTCAGGTGGTTGTCCTCGCAGCGCCAGATCGGCAGCGGCGTGCCCCAGTAGCGGTTGCGGGACAGCGCCCAGTCCACGTTGTTGTTCAGCCAGTCGCCGAAGCGGCCGTTCTTGACCGAGTCCGGGAACCAGTTGGTCCTCTCGTTCTCCTGGAGGAGACGGTCCTTGATCGCGGTCGTACGGATGTACCAGGACGGCTGCGCGTAGTAGAGCAGCGCCGTGTGGCAGCGCCAGCAGTGCGGGTAGCTGTGTTCGTACGGGACGTGCCGGAAGAGCTTGCCGCGGGCGTCCAGGTCCGCGGTGAGCGCCTCGTCGGCCTTCTTGAAGAAGACGCCGCCGACCAGGGGGAGGTCTTCCTCGAACGTGCCGTCGGGGCGGACCGGGTTGACCACCGGGAGGCCGTACGCGCGGCAGACCAGGAGGTCGTCGGCGCCGAACGCGGGGGACTGGTGGACCAGACCCGTACCGTCCTCGGTCGTGACGTACTCGGCGTTGACCACGTAGTGCGCCTCGGCCGGGAAGTCGACCAGGGCGAACGGGCGCTCGTAGGTCCAGCGCTCCATCTCCGCGCCGGTGAACGACCGGCCGGTGGCCTCCCAGCCCTCGCCCAGCGCCTTCTCCAGCAGCGGTTCGGCGACGACGAGCTTCTCCTCGCCGTTCGTCGCGACGACGTACCGGACGTCCGGGTGCGCGGCGACGGCCGTGTTGGAGACCAGCGTCCACGGGGTGGTCGTCCAGACCAGGAGGGCCGCCTCGCCGGCCAGCGGGCCGGAGGTGAGCGGGAAGCGGACGAAGACCGAGGGGTCGACGACCGTCTCGTAGCCCTGGGCCAGCTCGTGGTCGGACAGGCCGGTGCCGCAGCGCGGGCACCAGGGGGCGACCCGGTGGTCCTGGACCAGCAGGTCCTTGGTGAAGATCTCCTTGAGCGACCACCACACGGAGTCCACGTACTCCGGGTCCATCGTGCGGTACGCGTCGTCCAGGTCGACCCAGTAGCCCATGCGGGTCGTCAGCTCGGCGAAGGCGTCGGTGTGCCGGGTCACCGACTCACGGCACTTGGCGTTGAACTCGGCGATGCCGAACGCCTCGATGTCCTTCTTGCCGTTGAAGCCCAGCTCCTTCTCCACCGCCAGCTCGACCGGCAGGCCGTGGCAGTCCCAGCCGGCCTTCCGGCCGACGTGGTAGCCCTGCATGGTGCGGAAGCGGGGGAAGACGTCCTTGAAGACGCGGGCCTCGATGTGGTGCGCGCCCGGCATGCCGTTGGCGGTGGGCGGGCCCTCGTAGAAGACCCACTCGGGGCGGCCCTCGGACTGGTCGAGGCTCTTGGCGAAGACCTTGCTCTCGCGCCAGAAGTCGAGCACGGCGTGCTCCAGCGCGGGCAGGTCGACCTGGGCGGGTACCTGGCGGTACTGCGGCGATGTCATGTGCGGCTTCCTCCGGCGGACGTCTTCCACTTCCGTCGGAGGGACGAGAGCCGGATCTGCTCCCGCGGTACCACCCTCCTTGGCCCTGGGCGTGTGCCCCTGGCCCCCTCATTGGGGTCGCGATGCCGGGTCTAGTGGCCTGGCTCCCATGGGCGTGACCCACGTGTCCAGACGTTCTTCCGGCGGCTCCGGGGTGATCTTCACGTCGCGCTCGCCCCCGGGCTCCCACCGTCCCCGGGTCGCTGCTGGCCGCGTACGACGCTACTCGTCCCATCCACGCCTCTCGCTGGGCCCAGTGTACGGGCCCGTACGGGC
>MUNB01000259.1 GCA_002154345.1 Streptomyces griseus | reverse complement strand
CATGCTGGTCGGCGCCGACCACCGCAGACTCCTGGCCGCCGCCCCTCTCGCGGGAGCCGTCCTGCTGATCTGGGTGGACATCCTCTCGCGCGTGGTGCTGGCACCGGCCGAACTCCCGGTCGGCGTCCTCACCGCGGTCATCGGTGTTCCCTGCTTCCTCCTCCTCATGCGGCGGCGCGCCTACTCCTTCGGAGGCATCTGATGCGGATCGACATCGACGCGCTCACCGTCGAGATCGCCGGTGCACGGCTGGTGGACCAGGTCACTCTCTGCGCGGCCGACGGACAGCTCGTCGGCCTGGTCGGCCCCAACGGCAGCGGGAAGTCCACCCTGCTGCGCTGCGTCTACCGGGCCCTGCGCCCCTCGGCCGGCGCGGTCAGGATCGGCGGTGAGGACCTCCACGCCCTGAGCGTCAGGGAAGGCGCCCGCCGGCTGGCCGCGCTTCCGCAGGACGCGGTCGCCGAGTTCGACTTCACCGTGGCCGAGATCGTGGCCATGGGGCGGCTGCCGCACCAGGGGCCGGTGGCCCGGACGACCGACGAGGACCGCCGGCTCTGCGCCGACGCCCTCGACGGCGTCGGCGCGGGACACCTCGCCGGACGCGGCTTCCTCACCCTCTCCGGCGGCGAGCGGCAACGCGTCCTGATCGCCCGCGCCCTGGCCCAGCAGCCCCGGGTCCTGGTCCTCGACGAGCCCACCAACCACCTGGACATCGCCCATCAGCTGGAAGTCCTCGCCCTGGTCCGGGGCAGCGGCCTGACCGTGCTCACCGCCCTGCACGACCTGAACCTCGCCGCCCTGCACTGCGACCTCGTCCATGTCATCGACGGCGGCCGGATCGTCGCCTCCGGAGCCCCGGACGCCGTCCTGACCACCGAACTGCTGGCCGACGTCTTCGGCGTACGGGCCCACCGCGTCGCACACCCCGAGACCGGCGCGCTCCAGCTGCTCTTCGACCTTCCCCCTGCCCGCCCCACCTCCTGAGGAGCCTCCACCACCATGCCGAACCCCTTGCGCCCCGCAGCGCTCGCTCTCGTGACCGCCCTGGCCCTCACCGGTTGCGGAGCCGACGTCACCGACCGGGCCGGCCAGAAGGACGACAAGGCCGCAGCCGACCGGCACTACCCCGTGACCGTCGAGAACTGCGGTGAGAAGAAGAGCTACGACAAGGCCCCGCAGCGCGTCGTGACCAACGACGTCGGCATCACGGAGATCATGTTCGCCCTCGGTCTCGCGGACCACATGGCCGGATACGTGATGCCCGACGACAAGGGCGACATGACGTCCGTCCCGTGGAAGGACGGCTACCGGAAGACCAAGTGGCTCTCCAAGGAACGGATCAACAAGGAACTCGTCCTCGACGCACGCGCCGACCTGGTCTTCGCGGGCTGGAACTACGGCTTCAACGAGGGGGAGGGGTTCACCCCTGCCGAACTGAAGCGTGTGGGCGTCGATTCGTACCTGCTGAGCGAGTCGTGCCGCAACGGGCAGGGTAAGGCGCGCGGAGTCATGCCGCCGCTCGAAGCGCTCTACACCGACCTGCGGAACCTCGGAAAGATCTTCGACGTCGAGGACCGGGCCGACACCCTCATCTCCTCCTTCCGGAAGGAGGTCGCCGACGCACGGGCGAAGGCGGCGAAGGGCGATGACCGGCTCCGCGTCTTCCTGTACGACGACGGGAAGGACAAGCCGCTGACCTCGGGTGCGTACGCCGGACCGCACGACATCATCACCAAGGCCGGCGGCGACCACATCATGAAGGACCTCAAGGACAGCTGGACGACGGTGGGATGGGAGACGGTGGTCGACCGCGACCCCGAGGTCATCGTCATCAACAACTACGGTGACACCGGCGCCGACCAGAAGCGGAAGTTCCTGAAGTCCTACAAGCCGCTCGCAGGCGTTTCGGCGATCAAGAACGACCGGATCGTCGTCCTCGACTACGTGGACCTGGTCGAGAGCCCCCGCAACCCGGCCGCCATCAGCTCGCTGGCGGAGAATCTGCGGACGTTCGCCCGGTAGCCCCGCCACCTCACCCGGACCCGGTGGCCTCCGCGTCGTCGACGGGAACGCCCAGCCTGCCGGCCACGGTGGTGAGGGCCGCTCCCAGCGGAAGGGCGACGCGGGTGACGGCATGCAGGTCGCCCCGGGTCGGGTCCCGGTTGACGATCAGCACCGGCGACCCCGCCCGGGCGGCCTCGCGGACGAACCGGAGACCGGACATCACGGTCAGGGAGGAACCCAGGACCAGCAGCGCGCTCGCCGCACGGACCAGTTCACGGCAGTGCTCGACCCGCTGCGGGGGCACGGCCTCGCCGAAGAACACCACATCCGGCTTGAGGACGCCGCCGCAGACGGCGCAGGGCACCACCCGGAAGTCCCCGACCTGTTCGTCCGTGAGATCGGCGTCGCCGTCCGGGTTGATCGCGGCGGCCACCGGCGCGAAGCCCTCGTTCGCCTCCTCCAGCCGGCGGGCGAGTTCGCGCCGTGGGCTGAAGGCGCCGCAGGAAAGGCAGACGACCCGGTCCAGGCGGCCGTGGAGGTCCACGACGCCCTCGCTGCCGGCGGCCTGATGCAGGCCGTCGACGTTCTGGGTGATCACACCCGAGAGCAGACCGTGCCGCCCGAACGCGGCCACGGCCCGGTGCCCGGCGTTGGGCCGGGCCCGGCCGAAGGTGCGCCAGCCCAGATGGCTGCGCGCCCAGTACCGGCGACGCGCCCCGGCGTCGGCGGTGAAGTCCTGGTAGGTCATCGGGGTGTGCCGGCTCAGGCTCCCGCCCTCGCCCCGGTAGTCGGGGATGCCCGACTCCGTGGAGATGCCCGCCCCACTCAGGACCAGGACCCCGCCACCGCCCAGGACCTCGACGACCGGCTCCAGGTCCGTGGTGCCCGGCGGCAGCTCCTCGGTGGAGGTCCAGCTCAGAGTGGGTCGCATACGCATGCACCCAGGGTACGGAAGCGGTACCGGTACCGGTGGCTACGGAAGCGGCTCCGGTACGGCGGCGGAGCGCAGCCCTCCATGACGGCGCGTGATCACGGTGCGGGGGCGGAACTCGACGGGGGCAGGGGGTGTTTCCGGCCGAATTCGTTTGGCAGGGGCATGATCAAGCCGTCGGAGCGGCATAGGTTCTGCGGCCCCGGGAGGAGCGGCAACCGGCCGGACCCGTACAGCGGTTCGGCCCGCCGCGACAGTCCTCCCACTCCCTCGGCTCCCAGGCGGAGCCGAGCCCCCCATGAGTGAAGGGACAGCAATGCTGACATCCAGATGGCTCAAGGCGGCCGGTGTCGCCGCGGCGATCACCCTGGCCACGGCCACGGCGGCGCACGCGGCTCCCGCGCCGGACCCGGCGGCGGAGAGCGCGGCGGCGGTGGTGACGCTCCGGTACGACGACAGCCGGGCCGGCGGCTGGGAGGCGGCGATCTCGGCAGGCGTCGCCTCGTGGAACGCCAACGTCGCCAACGTCAAGCTCGTCGAGGCGGCCCCCGGCACGCGGGCCGAGATACAGATCGTGGCCACCAGCGGCTGGCCGCAGGCCACACTCGGACCGGTCCGCCCCGGCGGCCAGGCCAGGGTGGAGCTGGGCAGCCAGGCGGTCACCGAGGGCCACGACAAGACCCGTATCGCCGCCCATGAGCTCGGCCACAGCCTGGGCCTGCCGGACACCAAACCCGGCCCCTGCTCCCAGCTGATGTCAGGCTCCAGCGCCGGCACCGCCTGCACGAACGCCGTCCCGAACGCGACCGAACGCTCCCGCGTCGAATCCTTCTACGCGGGCGGCCTCGCCTCCCTCGTCCCGGCCGACGGCCGCATCCTGGTGGACGCCCCGTAACCGGTCGTACAGCCACACGCGAGGCTCCGGCCTCGTGCTGAACCCGGCCCTCGTCCGCCCCGGGTCACCCGCCCTTCGCGCGGGTCACCCGGCCTTCGTACGGAAGGGGCCGCCGTCGCCGAACGCGAGACGGGCGAAGCGTTCGGCGATGAGCCGGTG
>MUNB01000258.1 GCA_002154345.1 Streptomyces griseus | reverse complement strand
CCCCCGGCCCACCCCCGGCTCACTCCCCAGCCGCGACCGCGCGTGAGCGGACGTGAGCCCCGGCACGCCGGAACGGACCGCCTTGCTCCTCCCGCGCCCCAGGATTTAGGGTGAATGCGCTTTCACGAGCCTCGTGATCGCCTCGCGGAAGAAAAGCGGACGGACGGTCGGTCGAGTGAGCGCCCCCACGGTGTACGACGTCGCCGAGCGGTCGGGCGTCTCCATTGCCACGGTCTCCCGGGTCTACCGGAACCCCGATTCCGTACGCGTCCAGACCCGCGAGAAGGTCATGGAGGCCGCCCGTGAGCTGGGGTACGTGCCGAGCGGCAGCGCCCGGGGCCTGGCCAGCCGGACGACCGGTGTGCTCGGGCTGTGCTTCCCGGACTTCGCGGACCAGGACGCCGAGACCGCGGCGGCCGCGAGCGACGCGGACGACGACCAGGCCGTCATGCTCTACTCCGACCAGATCATCCGGGGCATGGAACGGGCGGCCCGGCGGCACGGCTACGCCCTGCTGATCGCGGCCTCGCTGGAGGGCGGGCCGGAGAGCCTGGTGGCCAAGGTCGCGGGGCGGGTCGACGGCTTCGCCGTACTGGCCCGGACCGTGCCGACCGAGGACCTGGAAGTGATATCGCGCCGGCTGCCCGTGGTGATGCTCGCCGGGCCGCGCGAGATCGACCACCTGGATCACATCGTGGTGGCCAACGCCGAGGGCGAGCGCGAACTGACCCGCCATCTGATCGAGGACCACGGGCTGCGCCGGCTGGCGTTCATCGGCGGCGGGGAGGACTCGCCGGACTCCCAGGCCCGGTTCCGGGGCTTCCAGGAGGCCTGCCGGGACGCGGGCCTCCCGGTGCCCTCCCGGCCGGAGCTGCGCGCCGGGATGATGACCCAGGCCGAGGGCGCGCTGGCGGCGGACACCCTGCTGGACCGGTCGGAGGGTACGGGGGTGGAGCGGCCGGAGGCGATGCTGTTCGCCAACGACCAGATGGCGGTCGGCGCGCTCCAGGCGCTGGAGCGGCGCGGGGTGCGGGTGCCCGAGGACATCGCCGTGACCGGGTTCGACGGGATCCCGCTGAGCCGGATCGTCCGCCCGCCCCTGACGACCGTCCGGCAGCCGATCCGGCTGCTGGGCGAGCAGGCGGTGGAGCTGCTGGTGCAGCGCCTGGCCGACCCTGGCCGCGCCCCGGTCTCGCTGGAGCTGCCGGTCTCGGTGACCCGGCGGGCCAGCTGCGGCTGCGGCTGAGAAGGGCTCCCGGCGGGGGCGTACGGAGGGCCCATGCCCTGCGGAGCAGTCGGCGGCTTCGGGCGCTTCGGGCGCTTTTGTGCGGGTACATAGGCCGCTTTTCTCACACGGGGCGCTGATTCGGGGCTGGGAGGGCACAAGCACTGCCTACCCGAGGAGGCTGTGGTGAGCGACAGGACGGGACTGGCCGCAGTACTGACGGCCGCGAGGAACGCCGCGCCGGTGAATTCGCTCGATGTCGTGGCGCGCGATCTGCGCACCAGGTTCGGCGCGCGGTACGTGTCGTTCCTCTTCGTGGACCTGGTCGGCAGCCGTCTTCTGCGGGTCAACGACATGGAAGGCGCCACGCGCGAGGACCGGACCGAGCAGGTTCCGCTGGCGGGCACCGGCATCTACGACAAGGTGCTGCGTTCCCAGAAGCTGGTGCAGGTGGAGCAGGACGGGCAGGGCCAGCGCGTCCTCGCCCCGGTGACCAACCGCGGTGACACCATCGGCGTGCTGGAGCTGTTCCTCGACGCCGTCACCGAGGAGGTGCTGGCACAGGTCGAGGACGCCGCACACGCGCTGGCGTACATCATCGTCACCGACCGCCGCTTCACCGACCTCTACCACTGGGGCAACCGCACCACGCCGGTCAGCCTGGCGGCGGAGATCCAGCGTCAGCTGCTTCCCTCCGCCTCCTCCTGCGACGCGGCGGAGTTCGCCATCGCCGGGGCTCTGGTCCCGGCCGCCGACATCGCCGGGGACACCTACGACTACAGCCTCGACACCAGCGATCTCCATGTGTCGATCACGGACGCCATGGGCCACGACGTGAACGCCTCGCTCATCGCCACCCTCGTGGTGAACGCCTCACGCGGTGCCCGCCGCGCCGGTGCGGATCTCGTCGAACAGGCCCGCCAGATGCATCAGGCCCTGCTCGACCACGGGAACACCACGTTCGCCACCGGGCAGTTGCTGCGGATCGCCCTGGACGGGAGCCACGCCCAGCTCGTCAACGCCGGTCACCCCGCGCCGCTCCGGCTGCGCGACGACTCGGTCGAGGTGATCACTCCGCGGATCGACATGCCCTTCGGCTTCCCGCCGCAGGGTCCGTACGAGGTCCAGGACCTGGACCTACGCCCCGGCGACCGCCTCCTGCTGTACACCGACGGTGTGCAGGAACGCGAATCAGCGTCGGTCGACCTGCCCGAGGTACTGCTCCGGACCGCCGCCGAGCACCCGCGTGAAGCCGTCCGCACCATCGTCACCGCGGTCGCCGACGCCTACGGCGGCCGGCCGCCCAAGGACGACGCCACCGTCCTGTGCCTGGACTGGCACGGCCCCCGGAGCGGGCCCCGCGAGCCGGAGGCCTGAGCCGGCGCCGGGGCTTCAGCCGGTCCCTCAGCCCGCCACCCCCAGCCGCGTCCCGAAGAACCGGGTCCGGTTCGCGTCCAGCTCCGCCGCCTCGGCCGTCATCCCCCGGTACGCGAAGTGCCCCGCCGTCAGCACCTGGAGCTCGCGCTCGCCGGCCAGCGCGTTGTATACGGCGAACTGCCCCGGCGGCGGCACGGACGGGTCGAACAGGGCGGCCGCGACCAGCGTGGGCAGCGTCAGCCGGGTCGCCGCCGTCGCCGCGTCGAAGTAGCCGAGGACATCGGTGACCTCGGGGTGTGCGCGGTGGTGCGCCCGGACCGCCTCGCCGCTGCCCGCGCAGCGCAGGGTGAGCCGCAGCGGGTGGTTGCCGAAGGTGGGGACCGTGAGCTGGGCCGCGCCGAAGCGGTCGTCCCAGGGCAGCGCGAGGGCCCCGAGCCCGCCGCCGAAGCTCTCGCCGAGGTAGCCGAGGCGGGGCCCGCCCGGACGTCCGGCCCGGGCCAGCTCGGGCACCAGTTCCGTCAGGGCTGAGGCGGCGCACCAGAGGTCGGCCGCGCAGTCGCCGATGACGTAGGTGTCGCGGGAGCCGATGCCGTGCAGGACGTGCTCGGCGGCCAGGTCCGGGATGCCGTCGACCCGGCCCCGCTCCCCCATGCCCCGTACGCACGGCAGGATCGCGGCGGCCCCGGGCAGCGGCGCCGGAAGGTCCCGGCCGGGCTCCTGGCGGCCGCCGTAGCCGTGCCCGACGACGAATCCGTACCGTACGGGCCCCTCGGCGGGCAGCGCGAGCCAGCCGCCGAGCCGGACGCCGCCCACGGAGGTGTACCTCACCCCGTGGATCCGCACGCCGTCGCGCTCCTCCTCCACCGGGCCGAGGACCGGCCGGGGGTCGACCGCACGGGCCCGCGCGTACCGCTCCCGCCAGAACGCGTCGAAGCCGTCGGGGGCGGGCGGGGCCGGGATGTCCAGCAGGGCGTCCGGCGCGTCGTACCCGTAGGCCGGGTCGAACGGGAAGTCGTGGGAGAACGCGACGGATGAGGCCATGCGGCGAGGGTAGACGCCGGCCACGCCCCGGCGGGCCGCAGGCCCCCGAGCGACGAATCGGTCACATCGCCTGTTGTTCCACAAACGGCGCGTTTACGGTTCAACAACAAGACGCCGGGATGTCGAGCACGTTGCACGAGTGTGACCCAGCACCCTCTTGCGGATTCCCGAACGACTGGCGCAGAGTGATGTATGCGCTTACAGGCAGCGCATACATAGCGCAGCATCCGGATTGCTCAAGGAGGAGCCCTCCCATGTCCCGCATCGCCAGAACCGCTCCCGCCGGCCTAGCGCTCGCGCTCGCCGTGACCCTTTCCGCCTGCGGCTCCTCCGGCGGCGACGTCGCGGCCGACGAGAAGCAGACGCTCACCGTGTGGGCCATGGGGGCCGAGGGCGAGAAGCTCGCGGACGTGGCCGAGGTCTACGAGAAGGCCAACCCGAACATCACCGTCAAGGTGACCCCGATCGGCTGGGACGTCGCCCACCAGAAGCTCGTCTCGGCAGCGGCGGCGGGCACTCTGCCCGACGTGGCGCAGATGGGCGGGAGCTACATGGGCGAGTTCGCCGAGCTGGGCGTGCTGGAGCCGGTGGACGGCAAGGTCTTCGACAAGAAGGACTTCTTCCCGGCGGGCTGGGAGCAGGGCGAGGTGGACGGCACCGCCTACGGCGTGCCGTGGTACGTCGACACCCGGGTCCTCTACTACCGCACGGACCTGGCAGAGAAGGCGGGCGTCGACAAGGCTCCGGAGAACTGGAAGGAGCTCCAGGACCTGGCGGCCGCCTACCAGAAGAAGGCCGGCACGAAGTGGGGCCTGTCCATCCAGCCCAGCGGCCTGGACACCGTGCAGAACTTCTACTCCTTCCTGTACTCGGCGGGCGGCGAGATCGTCAATGACAAGGGCGAGGCCGTCATCGACAGCCCGGAGGCGGTCAAGGCGCTGAAGGAGTACGGCAGTTACTTCGACAAGGGCCTGTCCAACAAGTCCGTGCAGCCCGGCTACGACGTGGTGAAGGACTTCGGCAGCGGCCGGGTCCCGATGTTCTTCGGCGGCCCCTGGCACGTGACGCTGCTCAACGAGGGCCAGCCGCAGATCAAGGGCAAGTGGGCCATCGCCAACGTGCCCGCGGACGCCTCCTCCACCTCCATGGCCGGCGGTTCCTCGCTCGTCGTCTCCAAGGACAGCGAACACAAGGCGGCGGCCACCGAGTTCATCCAGTACCTGACCGACACGAAGGGCCAGTCCGACTGGTACGAGCGGACGAAGGACCTGCCCGCCAACACCTCCGCGTGGGAGTCCGGCGTCCTCGCCGACGACGCCGACCTGCAGATCTTCAAGAAGCAGATGGACACCGCCAAGTCCTCGCCGTCCCTGGCCAACTGGACCGAGATCACCGACAAGGTGGACCAGGCCATCGCCAAGGTGACGCAGGGCAAGGCTTCCGCCGAGGACGCGCTGAAGACGGCGCAGTCCGAGATCGAAGGCCTCGTGAAGCAGTAGCCATGGGCACCTCGACCACCACGACCGAGAAGGCCGCCGGGCCCGCGAAGGCGGGGGCGGGCCCGTCCCTCGCCCCCGCCCCGGGCGGCGGCCGCCGCAAGCGGACGCTGGGCGTGCAGAACGCGGCGGGCTGGCTGTTCTCCACCCCGTTCCTCGTGCTGTTCGCCGTCTTCATGGCGTTCCCGATCCTCGCCACGCTGGCGATGAGCTTCACCGACTTCGGGCTGCGCAATGTGACGCGCCCGTGGGAGGCGGAGTTCATCGGATTCGAGAACTACGTCAACCTCTTCGGCGACGAGAAGTTCCTCAAGTCCCTCTTCAACACGGGGTACTTCGTGGTCGTCGGCGTACCGCTGACGATCGGGATCGGGCTGGTCGTCGCCGTCCTGCTGAACAACGGCATCGACCGGGCGCGGACGTTCTTCCGGGTCGGCTTCTACGCCCCGGTGGTCACCACGATCGTCGCGGTCGCCGTCGTCTGGCGGTTCGTGCTCGATCCGAGCGACGGGCTGATCGCCGGTCTCTTCTCCGAAGTGGGCTGGACCGCACCGGACTTCCTCGGATCCGAGACGCTGGCGATGCCCTCGCTGATCGTCATGGCGGTCTGGCGGAACGTCGGCACGGTGATGGTGCTGTTCATCGCGGGCCTCCAGGCGATCCCCACCGAGGTGCGGGAGGCGGCGAAGCTCGACGGCGCGAGCGTCTGGCAGGAGTTCCGGTCCATCACGATCCCGCTGCTGCGTCCGACGGTCCTCTACGCCACGGTGATCACGACGATCGGCTACCTCAACGTGTTCGAGGAACCGTTCGTGATGACCCAGGGCGGCCCGTCCGACTCGACCCTCACGGTCTCGCTGAACATGTACCGCGAAGGGTTCAACTTCTTCCACATGGGCTACGCGAGCGCCATGGCGTACGTCCTCTTCGTGGTGATCATGGGCATCACGGTGCTCCAGCTCCGACTGCTGAAGGACAACACGAAATGAGCGCCACCAGCAGCACCGACGCACCGGTCAAGGCCCAGGACAAGCGGCCTGCCGGAAAGCGGAGCACCGCACGCCCGCTGGTCTACGTCCTGCTCTCGCTCGGCCTGCTGGTCATGTCGGCGCCCTTCCTCTGGATGGGACTCTCCGCCTTCAAGACGCAGAGCGAGCTGTCGGCCAGCCCGCCCGTGTGGATCCCCACCGAGTGGACGCTGACCAACTTCCGGCAGCTGCTCGACAAGCTGGACCTGCCGCTGTACTTCATGAACTCGGTGATCGTGGCGGTCCTCGTGACCGTCTCGAACCTGGTCTTCTGCTCGATGCTCGGCTACGCCCTGGCGAAGCTGAAGTTCGCCGGCCGCAACAAGATCTTCGGCCTGGTGCTCGGTGCGCTGATGGTGCCCGGCAACCTGATGCTGCTGCCGCTGTTCGTGCTGATGAGCAAGCTCCAGCTGATCGACAGCTACGCGGGTCTGGTGCTGCCGTTCGCCGCCGGGGCCTTCGGGGTCTTCCTGATGCGGCAGTTCATGCAGTCGATCCCGGACGAGCTGCTGGAAGCGGCCCGGATGGACGGCGCGAGCGAGTGGTACATCTTCTGGCGGATCGTGATGCCGCTGGTGAAGCCCGCCCTCGCGACCCTGTCGATCTTCACGTTCCTGGGTTCCTGGAACAACTTCGTCTGGCCGCTGATCGCGACCAACGACCCCGACAAGTACACCCTCCCGGTCGCCCTGGCGACCTTCGCCACCGACCCCAACAAGGCCGGCGGCTCCAACGGGATGCTGATGGCCGGGGCCTTCCTGATCGTGCTTCCGGTGCTGATCGTCTTCATCGCCCTGCAACGGCACTTCACCCAGGGCATCGCCACGGCGGGCATGAAGTAGCCCCTGGGCAGCCCGACTTCACGTAACGAGGCCGCACCCCACCCCTGGACGACCGCGCGGCCACACCCCACACCACCACCAGAAAGACAAGTCGCGATGACGAACACCCCTGCCCCGAACCAGCCGACGACGCCTTCCGTACCGTTCCCCGAGGGCTTCCTCTGGGGCGCCTCCACGGCCGCCTTCCAGATCGAGGGCAACAACACCAACAGCGACTGGTGGGTCAAGGAGCACACCGCCGGCACCCACATCGCGGAGCCGAGCCTGGACGCCTGCGACAGCTACCACCGCTGGCCCGAGGACATGGACCTGCTGGCCTCGCTCGGCTTCACCGACTACCGCTTCTCCCTCGAATGGGCCCGCATCGAGCCGGTCGAGGGCCACTTCTCCCGTGCCGAACTGGCCCACTACCGGCGGATGGTGGAGGGTGCGATCGAGCGCGGCCTGCGCCCGATGGTGACCCTGCACCACTTCACCGTCCCGCAGTGGTTCGAGGCGCGCGGAGGTTGGACGGCCGAGGGCGCGGTGGAGCTGTTCGCCCGGTACGTCGCGGCGTGCGCGCCCGTCATCTCCGAGGGCGTCAGCCACGTCTGCACGATCAACGAGCCGAACATGGTCGCCGTGATGGCGGGCCAGGCCAAGCGCGGCGACAACAGCTTCCCGCCGGCCGGTCTGCCCACCCCCGACGACGAGACGACCGTGGCCGTCATCGCCGCGCACCACGCGGCGGTGAAGGAGGTCCGGGCCCTGGACGCGGGCATCCAGGTCGGCTGGACCATCGCCAACCAGGTCTACCAGGCCCTGCCCGGCGCGGAGGACGTCACCGCCGCCTACCGCCACCCGCGCGAGGACGTCTTCATCGAGGCGGCGCGCGGCGACGACTGGATCGGCGTGCAGTCCTACACCCGTACGCGGATCGGCCCCGACGGACCGATCCCGACGGCCGACGACGCCGAGCGGACGCTGACGACGTGGGAGTACTACCCGCGCGCGATCGGCGAGGCGCTGCGCCACACGGCCGAGGTGGTCGGGGACGTGCCGCTGATCGTCACGGAGAACGGCATCGCCACCGCCGACGACAGCCGCCGCGTCGACTACTACGCGGGCGCGCTGGACGAGGTCGCCTCCGCGCTGGAGGACGGCATCGACATCCGGGGCTACCTGGCGTGGAGCGCGCTGGACAACTACGAGTGGGGCACGTACAAGGCCACGTTCGGTCTGATCGCGATCGACTGGGAGACCTTCGAGCGCACCCCGCGCGACTCCGCGAAGTGGCTGGGCTCGCTGGGCCGCACCCGCGAACTCCCGCGCACGGCGGCGTAATTACGGCGTCTCCCGGCACTCGGGGGACGCCCCTCACACGGGGAGCCACCTGACGGCTCCCTCCGGCCCGGGAGCCGGCGGAACCTGACGACCGCCGGCTCCCGAGCCGCCCGCACGAGCACTGTTCCCCTCTTCCCCCTTCTGCCACCAGGAGCCGGACCGATGGACCGTCGCACGTTTCTCACCGCCGCAGGGACCGGGGCCGCGGCCCTGTCGCTCGGAGCCGCAACCGCCCCCGCGACTGCGGCGGCCCCGCCCGACCCCCGCCTTCTGAAGCACTGGTTCGCCGACACGTACCGCTCGATCGAGGCGATGACGACCGACTTCGGCCTGGTCACCGACAAGATCGACCTCAGCGCCCCCGGAGCCCCCGCCCAATCGGCCCAGACCTCCCCGACCAACATCGGCTGCGGCCTGTGGTCGACGGTGGCGGCGGCAGGGCTGGGCGTGATCGGCGAGGGGGCGATGCTCCGGGCCCTGACCCGTACGGTCACGGCGGTCGAGAAGCTGGAGCGCCACCACGGCTTCTGGCTCAACTGGTACGACGCGCACGACGGTTCGGTGCTCACCCGGTGGCCGGGCACGGGCGACCCGGTGCGCCCGTTCCTGTCCTCGGTCGACAACGCCTGGCTGGTGACGGGCCTGCGGATCGCCGCCGACGCGGCCCCGGCACTGCGCCCCCGCATCCACCGCGTCCTGGCCACGGCCGACTGGTCGTACTTCTACACGCCGTACGACCCGGCCGACCCGGTGGCGGGCCCCGGCCAGCTGCGCGGCGGCGTCTGGACGGACACGGAGGAGCCGACCCCGCACCACTACGGCGCGCTCAACACCGAGCCGCGCATGGCGAGTTACCTGGGCATCGCGGACGGATCCCTGCCCGGCGACCACTACTGGCACCTGCTGCGCACGATGCTGCCGGAGCACGAGCAGGAGCAGAAGCCGGGCGGCGCGTACGTCACGGTCGACGGCGTCCGCGTGTGGAACGGCCACTACACGCACCGCGGCCGGAAGGTGGTCCCCACCTGGGGCGGCTCGATGTTCGAGGCGCTGATGGTGCCGCTGTTCGTGCCGGAGCCGGAGTGGTCGCCGCGCGCGTGGGGCGTGACGCACCGGCGTTACGTACGGGGCCAGATCGACCACGGCCTGCGGGAGGCGGAGTACGGCTACTGGGGCTTCTCCCCCGCCAACGTCCCCGAGGACGGCTACCAGGAGTACGGGGTCGACGCGCTCGGCATGGCGGTGGACGGCTACGCCTCCAACACCGACCGCACCCACACCACGGACGGCGAACCGCTGCCCCCGCCCTCGGCGTTCACCAACGGAGTGGTCACCCCGCACGCCTCGTTCCTCGCCCTGCCGTACGCCCGCCGGGAGGCGGTGGCCAACCTCCGTTCCCTGGAGCGGGACTTCGGCGCGTACGAGGACGGGCTCGGCTTCCGGGACTCGGTGAACGTGTCCACGGGCCGGGTCAGCGACTTCATGCTCGCCCTGGACCAGGGCATGATCGTCGCGGCTCTGGCCCAGGAGCTGCGCCCGGGCCTGCTGCAACGGCCGTTCCGCACGGGAGGTTTCCGGACCCGGGTGCGGCCACTGCTGGCCAAGGAGCGGTTCTCGATCTGAGGACGGCGACGGTCACGCAGCCTGCCCGCTCAGGACCGGGGCCGGAAGGTCCCGGTCCTGAGCGACGGAGCTCGGACACATACTGTTAACCTCCGGGCTGTGGCAGGAAGCGCCCTCAGGCGGTTGGCTGACAACTTGCCCCCGTGCGCCGAACAAGGTGCGAAGGAAAATGCTCATACCTCCCGATCCCTCCATCAGCGGCAGCGCCTATGCGCGTTACCTCAGCACGGACGTCCTGCTGAGCCTCCAGCGCGATACCGAGGGCCTGGTCGACCCTGACGAGATGGTCTTCCTCGTCGTGCAGCAGTCGTCCGAGCTGTGGCTGAAACTGGCGGCGACCGACCTGGAGCGGGCGCTGAGAGCAGCGGGCGAGGGCTGGCTCCCGGTCGCGGTCCGCATGATCGGCCGGGTCCGCTCCCACATCGACTGTCTGACCCGGCAGCTGGACAGCCTGGACCACATATCGCCCTGGGCCTACCAGCAGATCAGGACGCAGTTGGAGAACGGTTCGGGGTTCGACTCACCGGGATGGCGACGGGTGCGCTCGCTGGCACCCCAGCTGTCCGACCTGCTGGAGGCCGAGCTGAAGAGTGCGGGCGTGGAGCTGGAGGAGGTCTACCAAGGCGAACGGCGGTGGGAACTGCTCTTCCAGTTCGCCGAGGCGCTTGTGGACCTGGACGTGGCTTGCATGGAGTGGCGGTCCCGTCATCTCAGGGTCGTCGAACGCCTCATCGGGACCGACGCCGTCGGAGTGGCGGGCACCCCCATCGATGTACTGGCCAAGCTCGCCGACCGACGCTTCTTCCCTCGCGTGTGGGAGGTGCGTTCCCGGCTCACCGCCCAGGCGCCGATCCCGCGCACCAGCCCGGACCGGGCCCACCGACAAGACGAGAAGAACGGCAACACACCATGAAGGAGCAGCAGTCGGCGGTCCCTGACGACTGGGACGAAGTGCTGGAAGCATGCCGCCCCCACCTGGCCACGCTCCTCGATACCCAGCGCGACCCCACGGCACGCCCCGTCTACACGGATGATCCGGCGCTGCACACCTCCGGCAAGAATCCGGCACGGCTCCCGCAGCAAGGACTCCCCCTGTCCCGGCTCCTGGAGTCGGCGGTGCCGGACATCCTCGACCGGGCCTACTGCAACGGCGCCCACCCGCAGTACTTCGGCTATTTCCACCCCCGCCCCCTGCCCGTGTCCGTGCTGGGGGACGCGGTGGCGTCCCTGCTCAATCAGAGCCCGGCCGCCTGGCGTATGGGGCCGGCGGCGGCCGCCATGGAGATCGAGACCCTGTCCTGGGTGGCCGACTTCATCGGTTACCCCACGACCGCGGGCGCGGCCCTGCCCCCCGGCATCTTCACCTCGGGCGGCAGCCTCGCCAACCTCACCGCGCTCAAGGCTGCCCGGGACCGTTCCCTGGGTCCCGACGCCCAGCTACGCGGAGGCGGCGTCCTGGACCGTGCCACGGTCTACACCTCCAGCGAGTCCCACTACTCCATCGCCCGGGCCCTGGACATCCTCGGGATGGGACGCCGTTCGCTGCGCGTCATCCCCGCCGGCCCCGACGGGCGTATCGGCGTCGACGCCCTGCATCGGCAGATCACCGCCGACACCTCCGACGGACTGCGCCCTGTCGCAGTCGTGGGCCTCGCCGGTGCCACGGCGACGGGCGCCGTCGACCCGCTCACCGAACTCGCCTCCATCGCCGCCGAGTCCGGCGCCTGGTTCCACGTCGACGGCGCGGCGGCCGCTGCCTACGCCGACCTGCCCGAGACGAGAGCTGCCTTCGCGGGACTGGACGTAGCCGACTCCGTCACCCTGGACCCGCACAAGTGGATGTTCCTCTCCTACGGACTGGGCTGCCTCCTCGTACGTGAGCCCGCAAACCTGGCCAGTAGCTTCGCCGACCACGCGCACTACTGGAACCACGACCCCCGGGACGACTTCGTCTTCCTCGGCCCCGAAGGCGCCCGCCCTTGGAAGTCCCTCGGACTCTGGCTCGCGCTGCGCTCCCTGGGCCGACAGGGATACGCCGACCTGCTGGCCCGGAACCTCGCCACCGCACACCACCTGGCACACCGCGTACAGACCACCCCCGGCCTGGAACTGCTCTGCGACCCGGTGATTCCCATCTGCTGTTTCCGACCCCTGACGAGCGACGGCATGGGCTCTGACGCCCTCACCCTGGCCGTCCACGAAACCTTGACGGCATCGGGGTCCCACTACACCACCATCTGCCGCCCCGGGGGCACCCCGTACATCAGAGTGGCCATCAACAACTACACCACCCGCGAAGAGCACGCGGACGGACTGGTAGAAGCAGTGGTCCGCGCCCGCGCGACGCTCCTCGCGTGAACACAGGTCCTCCCGGCCCGGCGGAGGGGGTTCCGGACCGCCCCCGCCTTCCCCTTGTCCCGCCGAGGGCCGGGCCCACCGGTTCATGGCTCCGGCCTGGAGCTGACGGGCCGGACTCGGTGCGCCCCGCGACGACACGGATTGCGGCAGCGCAGGGCCTCTTGCCCCCACGCGGTTTCGCGTAGAGGCAAGAGGCGGTGAGGGACGGTGGGCTCAGACGGTGTCGTGAACCACGCCCTCGAAGGGAGCGCCCAGAGGCTGTTCCGCCTCGTCCCTGAGCTGGAAGCGGACGTATTCGGCTGGCTCCTTCTCCTGGTCACGGATGGTCGGGACGGTCATGATCGTGGACGTCTCCCCGGCCGAGATCGTGTGCTCCAGCGTCCCGTACGGGACCTTCGAGAGCGGGATCGCCGGGTTGGGGATCTCGTCCACGAGCTGGGTCACCCACTCCTGGTCGACATCGTCCGTGGAGAGCTCCGGGCTGCCGCCGGGAACGGGCAGGATCTGGGTGAAGGCCTGGATCTCGATGTCGGCCGGTTCCGAGAGCGTGATGCGCCACTTCAGGGGTGCTCCCTCGGTGACGTCGGTGGCGACCGGCTTGATGGTCATCTTCGGCATCGGGTCGTCGTCCTCTACGGTGACGCCGCCGATGTGAGCGCCGACGATGGTGCCCCGGACGGCCTTGACCAGGATGTCGTGGCGTTTGTCCTCACCGTGGCGCTTGTTGCCCTCGGCCTTCACCGTGACGTTGATTCCGGCAGTGCCGGGGCCGACCTCGACGAGCCTGCTGGTCGACTCGCCGGTGTCCGGGTCGATGACGTACAGCCGGACCGTTCCGGCATTCTTGCCGGTGGTGCGGGCGGGCACCTGGTACGTGCGGGAGCCGGAGTCGCCCTCCTTGACGGTGAGGCGGCCGATGTCTACGCGGGTGAGGGGCGCGGCGGAGACTGCGGGGGTGCCCGGCTTCCAGGACCAGGCGTCCATCAGCCATGCCGTGCCGGAGGAGGAGAGCGGGGTCAGTTCCAGGTGGGCGATCTTGTCGAGGTCGAGCCCCGCGTGGATGGCGGGGGTCAGAGGGACGCGGACTTCCTGGGCCCAGACCGTTGACCGGGCCCGGTCGGTGCCGGGGAGGCCGTCGATGCTGACGGTGCCCAGTTCGGCGCGCTCGCCCCGGGTGTCCTTGACGTGGACGCCGAAGCGGGTGCCGCTGGTGTTCGGCGGTACGGCGATACGCAGAGCGAGGCTCTGGGCTCCCTTTACGGCGATGGGCTTGCCCGGGGTGACCTGGGCGGTGGTGCCCGGCTTCTTCCAGTCCAGGGCGACCGCGCGGCGGCCGGCTTCCTCGTCCGCGCCCCAGGATGCGAAGTGGGGGGAGAAGCCCGGGCCGCCGGACTCGCCTATGCAGGCGGTGCGGCCGCGGGCGGCGGCGTCGCACAGCCGGGCGCCGGTGACCTTCGCCCCGCCCTGCGGGTCGTCGGGCAAGAAGAGGGCGTTCCGGTTGCCGCCGACCGCGTGGGTCAGTACCCGGGCCGGGTCGGCGGAGGGGGCTCGTCGGCCGGTGCCGTCGACGAGCTGGCGTACGCGGTCGTCACCTGCGACGAAGTACTGTGCGGCGGCGGCGATGTAGGTAGCGCCCGCCCGGTGCTGCTGGTCGGCGGTGAGACGTCCGGCGGCGCCCGGCGAGCAGAGCGGGTCGTGAACGCCCGGCGGCACCCATTGGAGGAAGTCGTCCTCGGCCGGGGCCTCGGCCTGGCCCGGGGTCCACTCGGCGTTGAAGTAGTTGTGGTTGGCGCCGACCATGTGGACCGAGCTGTGCAGGGCCTTGCCCCGGCTGACGCCTCGGGTGCCGTCCGTGTAGACCTGGCCCTGGAGGTCGGAGACGTCGCCGTCGCAGCCCGGCAGGATGGTGAGTGAAGGGACGTCCGGCACCGGGTTGTGACCGAGGGCGGTGGGCGCGATCAGGACGGTGCCGCGAATGTTCCAGCGAGCCGTGGAACGGTAGCCGTCCCTGGCGGCGGGCGGGGGGTACAGGCTGTCCATGGCGGCCCGGTTGACGCCTTCGCCGCCGCGCGAGTGGCCGACGAGCAACACCTTGGACAGGTCGGCCTTCGTGCCCTTGACCGCGGCGGGCGCGGAGTCGGGCTCGGCGGCCCAGTCGGCCCAGCGGCCGAGGTGGTTGCGGATCAGCGAGGAGCGGGCTTGCGCGCCCTCGTCGTCCAGGTCGTCCTGTGCGCTGATGCCGTTGGCGGAGATCGAGACGGTGACATACCCCTGTGAGGCCAGCAGTTTCTGGTCGCGCAGGTAGCCGCGGTGGCTCGGGATCGGTTTGCTGCCCTTGGCGCAGGGCCAGGTCTCGTCCGTTTCGTCGGTGCCGGGAACGTAGCAGGTGGCGTGGCGACCGTGGAGGAAGAGAGCGAGGGGACGGTTGCCGGGGGCCTTGGCCGGGGCGACGACGACTCCGCGCATTTCCACTGGTGCGGGGAGGCCGGGGAGCTTGAGCGAGGGGAGGCTGTACTCGCCGGTGGTGGTGGCGTACGGGCCCGGCTCGCCCGGGTCGACGGTGCCGGCAGGCAGCTTGGGCGGCAGTTCCGGGGCCGGCGGGTCCGCCTTGCGGCTTGTGCTCCCGCTCGGGGCATCGTCGAGCCTGCGCCCCGCGGCCTCGACCTGGAGGCTTTCCAGGTCGGCGGTACGGGCCTCTGCGAGCGGGAGCCGGAAGGTCCGGCCGTCATCCAGTCGCTGAGGTACGCCCGCGAGTGCTCCGTTCGCACGGAACTCCACGCGGGCGTCGCCCATCGGGATCGGCTCGGGCGCACGCCACTCCAGATGGCTCCGCCCGCTCTCGACAGTGATGCGCCAGCCCGGCGGCAGCGCCCCCCCGGCATCGGCCGCAGCGGTGGCGGCGCGCGCCTCCGGCGGCGCGGGCGCGGCATACGCCCCCGTCGGCGCCACCCCCGCCACCGTCAGCACCGCTACCGCGGTGGCCCATGCTTTCCGGCCACGTACCAAAGTGATCCCTCGATTCTGGTCATAGGTGTAGCGAATACCGGCCCTCGTGCCACGGTCGGCAGGCGCTGGAACAGCGAGCCCCCGGACGCCGGTCAGGGGGTACGGCAGCACGATCGGCGCGCGGGACGACCGCGTCGGCAGGCTGCGCATCGCCTCAGCGGAGGTCGTGCCCCCTTGTCGGCTCCGCCCCGCACGACCATGCCGTCACGGTCCGGACAACTGAGCGTCGCCGTGCCGACCTGGCCCACGTTCAAAGGCCGGGCAGGACCGGTGGTCGCCTCGAACTCGGCGCGGAGCCGGGCCGCGTAACGAGGGCCCCGCACCGGAAGGGCCGGTAGCCCGCAGCGGATGAACATACTGAGTATGTATACCGAGTATGTTCGGGAGAGACAAACTCCGCCCCGTCAGCTGCCCGACCCGCCGCGCCGCCGCCCACACCCGCGGCGTGACCGGCTGCGGACGCCCCGAGCAGGCACGACCCTGATCGCTTCGCGCGCACCGAGGAAGGAGCGGACAGGGGTGCTACGCTGCCGCGCGCCGGTACCCCTGTCCGCCGCGTTGGCCGCCACCCACGCACGTTCGCACGCGCGGGGGCACCTCGCACCTCTCCTGTCATGTGCCGTCACGTGGCGCGAGATGCGGGTGCTCCCGCGCGAGTACGGCGTCCACCGCCGCGAGCGTCGGATCGACGATGTCCCAGTCGTGGGCGGAGGGGTGGCCGACGTACAGCCCGCACGCGTCCTCGCCCCGGGGGTCGATCGCACCGCACCAGCTCAGCTCCGCCAGGGTCGCCCGCTCGCCTCTCCAACGGGCCCAGACGGCGGTGCGGTTCGCGTCGTTGTCCCATAGCGCCATCGCGTGGTCGCCGTCGTGCTCGGCGGCCAGCTCGCAGAGGAGGTGTCCGGCCTCCGGGCGACGGTCACCGGGGGCGGCGAGCCGGATCACGAACTCCGGGGGCGGCAGCAGGGTTACGGCGGTGCACTGGTCCATGAGGTGGGAATCCTCCGGTCGGCCGTCAGGGCGCGTCGGTGTCGGGTACGTCAGGTGCGTCGGGCAGGTCGAGGGCGTCGGGCAGGTCAGAGGCGTCGGACGTGCCGCCGGGAGCCTCGTCCTCGGAGACGAGTCGCCGGACCTCGCTGTGTACGTGCTCGGCGATGAGGTCGCCGAGCGGATCGGTCACGGAGAAGGAGTGCGGCCCGGGGTGGTGGTCGAAGTACGCGCACGTGGTGACCGATCGGGTCGCCAGCACGCGGAGCACGGC
Source organism: Streptomyces griseus (assembly GCA_002154345.1). Lineage (GTDB taxonomy): Bacteria > Actinomycetota > Actinomycetes > Streptomycetales > Streptomycetaceae > Streptomyces > Streptomyces caviscabies. The sequence continues at coordinate 10,093 of MUNB01000258.1, read as the reverse complement.
GGGGCACAGGGGCAGCGTGTCGAGCCGGTGGACGCGGTGGGCTCCGGTGCCCGACCAGAAGAACCACAGGTCCCGGTCGTCCGGGGTGTCCGCCGTCCACAGGTGCGCGGCGTGCTCGGCCGACTCGTCGTGGTCGCCCAGCTCGCACAGGACGAAGTCCTCCGGCTCCACGATGTCGGCCGGGTGCACGGGCCCGCCCTCCATGGTGGCGAGCGCCAGCAGCGTTTCCGGGTACGGGACTTGGGTGACGGCGGTGCATTGCAGCATCCGGTCACTCCCCTTCCGTACGGGGCGGGACCTCGTGGTTCGCCGAGGCTTCCGCCGCCCACCCGCACAGGTCCACGGGCCACGCGCCGAGGGTGACGCGCAGCCCCACGAAGGGGTCGACCACGGTGAGCAGGGCGGGCCGACCGGATTCCAGCGCGCTCATGGCGTGGTCCTGGCTGCCGTGGTCGCCCGCCCACGCCCGGAGCGCTTCGGGGGCGTCGGACCCGTGGAAGGCGACCGGCCGGACGTCCCGCGCCCCGAGCCACGGGGCGGCCGGGGGCAGATACCGCCCGTGCCCGTCCGCCAGCCGCAGCGCCTGCCGCCGGAGCCAGCGGAGGACGAGCCTGCGGTTCGGCAGCGCGACCCCGCCGAGCCGGAGGGCCCGGCCGCCGGCCTTGGCCGTGACGGCCGCGACGTAATCCTGATTCCTCACGCGGCGCACCCCCGACTGCTGCCGCCTACCGGAGCGGCCGCCCTCACAGCACTTCTCCCCGGCTGCGGGCGTTGAGCCGTGCCGTACGGGCCCGTAACTGCTCCATGAGCAACGCGGGCCGTACGTAGCGGGGTTCGACCTCCCACTCGCGCCCGCCGCCGACCGGCCGGAGGGACCAGTACGGGCCGGCGACGCCCTGGAACTCCCCCACACGGTCACCGCGACTGGTGTCCGCGAGGAGAGCCCCGGGGGCAGGGATGTGCGGGGGCCACTCCGTAATCGGGCTGGCGTTCTCGCCGTACACCGTTCGCTCCTCTCTGTAGCCGAACGACTACCGGGGCGACTCAGCGTGGCCTAGCGTGGAGATGTCTTCAACGTTTCGGATCTGGGGGATACGTTGGTCAACCGCAAGGAAGTGAACCCTGACGGGGGCCCGGAGGCTGCCTACGGAGCACGTCTGCGTAGGGAGCGCGAAGCACGGGGCTGGAAACAGGACGATCTCGGCGCGCGCATCGGCTACACGGGGAGGCATGTTTCCGGCGTGGAATTGTGCCACAAGTCCCCAACTCGCAAGTTCTCGATCGCCGTTGACGTGGCGATGAGCTTTACGGGAACCGCTGATTCGTTCGAGCGCGAGTGGCGCAAGATCAAGCACGGGGTGCTGTTGCAGGGCTTCCCGGAGTACGTGGCGCTGGAGGGCCGGGCGGCGGAGATCCGGCTGTTCGAGGTGGGCGTCATCCCTGGGCTGTTGCAGACCCGGGAGTACGCGGAGGCGCTGGCACGCGGGGCGGTCGACCGAGGAGTCATCACCACCGAACAGGCCGATCAGCGCGTCTCGTTGCTCATGGAACGCCAGGGCGCCCTGTTACGCACCGTGCCGCCGATGCTGATCGCGGTGCTGGACGAGAGCTGCATCCGCCGACCGATCGGCAGCCCTGCCGTGATGGACGCCCAGTTCCAGCATCTGGTCGACTTCGCCACGCAGTCCCACACCATGCTGCAGATCGCTCCGTTCAGCGTCGGCGAGCAGCGGCCCTTCAATCGAGCGGTGAATCTGCTGACGCTCCAGGACCGGTCCGCCGTCTCCTACGTCGAGTCCGAGACGCAAGGCCATCTGGACCGTGAACTCAGCTCTGTCATCCCGATGGTGAGGTCCTACCATCAGTTGCAGGCCGTGTCTCTGTCCCAGACAGATACCGTGGACATGATCCACCAGCATCGAAAGGGCACCCCGTGACGACCGAAACCACGACCCAGCAGTGGGTCAAGTCCTCCTACAGCGACAACGGCGGCACCTGCGTCGAGTGGGCCCCGCGCACCGCGTCCGCCACCGGCATCGTCCCCGTACGCGACTCCAAGAACCCCGGCGGTCCGGCGCTCACCGTCCGCGCCGCCGCGTTCACCTCCTTCGTTGCGGGCGTCAAGGCCGGGGGCTTCGACACCACCGCCTGACCCGCACCGCTGCCACCGCTCCGGCTACGCCCCACCGTGCCCGCACGGTGGGGCGTCCCGCCGTCCGGGCGGGAACCTCCTGTGCCCGTGGCGTTCAGGGCTGCCGTTCGAGGCTACGGGACCCCGCCACGGTCATCACGACCAGCGCCCCGCCCACGCACGGCACGAGGAACCAGAAGCCGATCAGCGGATCAGGATCGGACATGCCCACCAGGCCTTCGGGGTCGCGCAGGACCTCGAAACGGTCGCCGGGGCGGGAGTACCGGTCGCACTGGTCACTGCCCGTGAACCAGAAGGACTCCCCGCCCGACTCGACCTTGCAGCGGTACGTCTCGCCGCCGTGGTAGGACCCCGACCCACGCTTGACCTCGGTGACCGTGACGGGCACCTGCTCGCCCCTCCAGTCGAGGACCGCGCTCTTGACGCCGAACGGGGTCCCGAAGACCAGGAGAACGCAGGGCACCCACAGCGCCAACGTGCGTTTCTCCGAGGGCATGCCGAGCTTCCACAGGCCGACTGTGAGGGCAAGGTCGATCAGCACGTAGACCAGCGCGAAATAGATGGCCGTGCCGTGCAGGACGGCCATATGAACACCGCCGCCCGCGGCCAGGACTCCGGCTCCGAGCCCGAGGAGCGCCCCCGTCAGCCGAGGCCGCCGCGAAACCCACGAGCGCGGCCTGCTCCACGCTCTCCTCGGCCGCCGCACTCCCGCCCCGGTCGGGCGTCCCGTCGCCGCCGCCATCCCCACCCCCGTCGCCGACACTTTGCCATGCGCCTACCCCGTAAGGGAGTTCGCACAACCGAGCACGCGCGCGGGTGAGTTCGAGGGCCGGCCGGCCGCCGTCGGCTACCAGCACGACCACTGAATCGACACCGTGCTGATGCAGCGGACCTTCGGCCACCCGGTTCCGGGTGTGAGCTCCTAAGCGATCCAGCAGTAGACGCCCCGGCCCTGACGGCGGGCGCTCCCGGCGAGCGCGGCCAAGTCGCCCACGATCGCGTCGGCGATGTCCGCGTCGATGATCTCGCCGTCCTCCGCACGGAGTTGAACCCATGCGGCAGCGGCGTCGCGCAGCGTGCGCCGCTCGGCGTCCGCGAGCGCTGTGAGCAGGTCGGACGAGATCGCGAAGACGAAACATCCGCCGCCGTCCTCGGCGGCGACGACACGCGGTTCACCGGCTTCGGCGACATCCTCGAAGCTGCGGTCGGTGAGCAGGGACTGCCACTCGACCACCGCCCCCAGGGGATCGAAGTTGCCCAAGGAGAGCGACTCGCACGCCTCCTCCGGTCCGGTCCGGAGAGTCAGCGCCGCCGACGTGTCGTCCGGTGCCACGAAGAACTTGACGATGATGCTCACGCGGGCATCATCCCAGACCGCCCCCACGCGACTTGGCGGGGCTTCTCGCCGTCCGGAGCGGGTCCGGAGCCGGTCGTCCGGGCGCTCCGGCACCGGTCCGGGCGCTCCAGAGCCGGTCAGGACTCCGGAGCGGCCTTCCTCCTGGCACGGGCGCGGCCCACCGCCTGGTTGGCGGCTTCCAGGACCGTCACGACGCCCATGACCGTGATCAGGCGCAGCCACCACGGAAAGTCGAGCAACTCCGCGCACACGAAGACCACGACGACCGACACGACGAGTACCACCGTGAACGGAAGGCTTTTCACCTCACCGTTCGCAGCGGTCGTCCCCGGGATATTCACGGAGAGGCAACCCCTGCGGAAATTCCGGACTCCCCTGCCGGAATTCCGAAGAGTGCGCCGCGTCGCGCTACGGGTGGTAGAGCGCGTGGGCGCGCACCCTGTCGGCGGGCCCGGACTCGCCGATGTCCAGGAAGTAGTTCACCTGCCACGCCTGCGTACCGCGCGCCTGGCGACCGGTCGTGATCGCGTCCGGCGGGTAGACGCGAAAGCCCCGCTTTCCGCCCACGCTGTTACGGGACACGATGCCGCGCTCGCACAACACCTCGCACGGAAACACGAACTGCCCGAAGCGGCCGTTGACGCGGCTGCTGACGACGAAAAGGTCGATACCGTCGTCGAGGTCGAAAGGCCGGATCGGACCCTCGGCGGAGCGCTGCCACACGGTGACGAACTGACCGGCCTTGGTCGGGGTCGTCCTGGCCACGCGAAAGGCGACCGACCGGCCGTCGAGCGTGAACCGGTGAGCCGCGTAATCGGCGCTCTCCGGTTCCGGTACCGGATACGAGCAGGTGAAGCCGACCGGGTCGTACACCGATGCCTTCGCGGCCGACAGATCCTCGTGAAGCCCGGTCCACAGCCCATTCGTCACCATCCGCGCAATCCTGCCATCGCCGGGCCGGACCCTTGGCAGCATGTTGACATGACCTTGACACATTCCGCTTGCGCGGCCGAGGCTCTGAATCCTCAAGGGACAGCCTGACGACTATGAGGTGCAAGCCCATGCGATCACGCCCCATCGGATTCCTCCTCGCGACCCTCGCCGGCGCGGCACTCGCGCTCGGCGGCACCACCGCCGCCACCGCCACCGCCGCCCCCGAATCCGCGCCCTCCGGCAACGTCGGTACGGCAGACGCCTGTTACTCCTGGAGCGGCACGCTCCAGGAGGGTTCCAGCGGTGAAGCGGTACGGCAGCTCCAGATCCGGGTCGCCGGTTATCCGGGCACCGGAAACCAGATCGCCATCGACGGAGTGTTCGGCCCGGCCACCAAGGCGGCCGTGACGCGCTTCCAGGCCGCGTACGGTCTGGCCGCCGACGGCATCGCGGGCACCCAGACGTTCAACAAGATCTACCAGCTCCAGGACGACGACTGCACCCCGGTCAACTTCACCTACGCCGAGCTGAACCGCTGCAACTCCGACTGGTCCGGCGGCAAGGTCAGCGCCGCCACCGCGCGCGCCAACGCCCTGGTGACCATGTGGAAGCTCCAGGCCATGCGGCACGCGATGGGCGACCGGCCGATCACCGTCAACGGCGGCTTCCGCAGCGTGTCCTGCAACAGCGCGGTCGGCGGAGCCGCCAACAGCCGCCACATGTACGGGCACGCGGCCGACCTCGGCGCGGGCTCCCAGGGCTTCTGCGGCCTCGCCCAGGCGGCACGCAACCACGGCTTCACCGAGATCCTCGGCCCGGGCTACCCGGGCCACAACGACCACACCCACGTCGCCGGAGGCAGCGGCCGCTTCTGGTCCGCGCCCAGCTGCGGCATCTGACGTCACGGCGCTCCACCGAAGTACGGGGCCTCCGGTCAGCTGACCGGAGGCCCCGTACTCGTACCCGTACCTCCTGCCGGGACCGGGACCGGGGCCAGGGCCGGGGCTACCAGCCCATCCCCACCACCACGGCCAGCGCCGCCAGCAGGACGCACAGAGCGCCGTTGACGATCCGGTGCTCCCAGAACACCGCGACGAACTCCCGGATCGTCGCGCTCGGCCAGAAGTACGCGGCGGTGGGCGAGCCGATCACCTGGCCGCGCACGCCCTCCCTGCGGGCGGTCATCGCGGCGCGGAACGCGTGGAAGTTGTTGGTCACCACGACGCAGACGTAGCCCTCGTCGGCCGCCTCCATCAGGCGTCGGCTGAAGCGCAGGTTCTCCGTCGTCGTACGGGAACGGTTCTCCTCCAGGACGAGGTCCGGGTCCGCGCCCTCGGCCACCAGCCAGCGGCCCATCGCCTCGGCCTCCGGCAGCTTCTCGTCCGGGCCCTGACCGCCGGAGACCAGCAGGACCGGGGCCGGCCCGCCCCGGGCCGTCTGCTCCTTCTGGACACGGAGTCCGGAGCGCAGACGGGAGGCGAGCAGCGGCGGCACGCGCTCGCCGCCGATGAGGCCCGATCCGAGCATCACCACGAAGTCCACGTCGCCGCGCACCCGGATGCGGCCGTACAGGAAGGCGTAGGCGAGGAAGCAGACGAAGAGGAAGGCCACGTAGCCGGTGATCAGCACGACGGCCAGGATGAAGGATCGGTACGCGTGCGAGCCGCCGAGGTAGTCGGCGGTGACCACGAGCGCCAGGACGGCGAAGATGCCGACCCCGGCCAGGCCCGAGAGGAGGTTGGCGGGGCGGCGGCCCTCCTTGCGCACCATGGTGAGGCCGTTGACCACGAGGAACCCGCCGAGGACCACGATCGCGAGCACGGGCACGAAGAAGACCAGCGCGTACACCAGCACGGCCAGGTTGTCCGGCAGCCGGTCCACCTGCGTCAGCAGGGCGAACGACAGGCTCAGCACGGTCAGGCCGAGCAGCACCGCGTTACGGAACTGGCGGCGGTCCTGGCGTACGCCCCAGCAGAGCCAGAGCAGGAACACGGCCGTCGGGGCGAAAGCGATCACGGGGACCTCGGGTTCGTCGGTACGTCTGAGGCGGTTCGGCTGAGGCGGTTCAGCTGAGGCGGTTCAGCTGAGGCGGTACGTCTGAGCGGTACGTCGATAGCCGCTGTATCCGTGTGAGTACGGCCGCTACTGCGCGGAGCGGCGGTTCTCCGCGACCCAGTCGTCGTTCGTCTGCCAGGCGTACAGCGTGTGGTCCTCCAGCGAGACGTAGTAGGAGCCGCAGCGGCCCTGCGCACTGCTCGCGGTCCCCGAAGGGAACCAGGACGCGCTGATCTCGGGGTCCGGGGCGTTCTTGCCGCCCAGCGGTTCGCACTGCGCGGGGAGACGGCCGTCACGGAGCGTGGCCTTGAGGATGCGCTCACCGCCGGTGGTCCGCATGGCGTACTCGACGGACGCGGCATCGTCCGGCAGCCAGCGAGGAACGGACTCGCGCTCCTTCTTGGCCTCCTTGCCCGTGGCATAGGACGAGGTCTGCTCGTGACGTCCGTCGTACCACTCCTTCGCCTCGGGCACGGCCACCGCGCCCGCCACGCCGAGTACGGCCACCGCAGCCACCACGCCTATCAGAACGCCACGCATGTTCTCTCCTGTTCAGAGCCGGGGAAGATTCCTTTCCTCCATTTTCATGGAGCTATCGAAGGGAAACATGAGACTTACAGACATATATGGATACGCCTCAGGTCGCACATCCCGGAGGGTGCCCCGGAGGGCACCCCCGGGACGGTGTCCGGTGACGCCCGGTCACCTGGTACCGGTCACCTGGTACCGGTCACCTGGTGTCGGCCTTCAGCAGCAGCTCGGCCAGCTCGTCCGGCACGGTGATCATGCAGTCATGGCCGCTCCGCACCTCGCGCACCTGCGACGGAGCGCCGTTCGGCTGCGTGGCGGGAACAGGACGGCGCGTGACGCCCGGCGGCTCGCTGCCGACGCAGTGGATGTGCGTACGGGGAATGGCGTCCGCGGCCGGATTGCCCAGCCGGACCGGCTGCAGGAAGCAGCGCGCCGACTCGTCCGAGAGCATCGTGCGCAGCCAGGCCTGGTCCGCCGGATCGGTGACTCCGAACAGGCCCGCCGGCGGCGGTCCTTCCGGCAGCGGAGGGATGCGCCACGGAGCGTCGGAGGAGGCGGCGAGGTCGAGCAGGTACCTGGTGTGCGGCATGACGTCGAGTGCGCTCTCACCGTCGGCCGGCACCATCGCGTCGAGGTGGACCAGACCGGCGATCCGGTCCGGCACCCGGTCGGCGACGGCGGAGACGACCATTCCGGCGTAGCTGTGCCCGACCAGCGTCACCCCGTTCAGGTCCTCCTCGACGAGGAGTCCGACGATGTCGGCGACATGCGTGTCGAGACCGACCTCCGGGCCGAGCAGGTGTTCCTTCTCGCCGTGGCCGGTCAGCGACGGAGCGAAGACCCGGTGACCGGCCCGGCTCAGCAGCGGCGTCACGCGGTCCCAGGCACGGCCGCTGTGCCACGCGCCGTGGACGAGGACGTACGTCTTCTCGTGTGAAGTACTCATGTCCCGGACGCTACTGATCCGATAGGTACCTCTTGGTACCCTTCGGCGCATGCGCGACTCGGCGGGAACCGTCTTCCTCGCGGACTGTCCGGCACGGCTGGCCATCGAGATCATCACGAACAAGTGGTCGGTCGTCGTCCTGTTCGCGCTCAGCCGCCGGCCGTGCCGGCACGGCGAACTCGTCGGCCTCGTCGGCGGCATCTCGCGCAAGGTGCTGACGCAGACGCTCCGGAGGCTTCAGAGCTACGGACTCGTCGAGCGCCGCGTGTACGCCGAAGCGCCACCACGGGTCGAGTACAGCCTCACCGAACTCGGCACGACGCTCGTCGAGCCGATCGCCGTCCTGACGGACTGGGCCAGGGTGCACGGCGAGGCCGTCGCGAGCTTCCAGGAGGCGGCGGAGGGCGGCCCGGCAGCCGAGAGCTGACCGCCTCAGCCTCGGTCGACCGGTTCGCTGCCGGACGCCTCCCGGCCGCCGCCCCCTCTCGCTCCGCCGGCTCCCGGCCCGCCGCGACGGCGATCGTCCCCTGGGCCACCGCGCAGAGCGTTTCCGTCCCCTCCGCGTCCACCATCAGCAGGTCGCAGCGGCAGACGACCCGGGTCCGGCCCGGGCGGACCACCTGGGCCCGGGCGCGCAGCACGTCGCCCCGTGCCGGGCGCAGGTAGTCGATGGTGAAACCGGCCGTCAGGACGGACGGGCCGACGGCCGCGCCCGCCGCGAAGGTGAGGGCGTTGTCGGCCGCGTAGCTGAGGACGCCGCCGTGCACGAAGCCGTTCTGCTGACGCAGCTCGTCGCGTACGTCCAGCTCCAGGACGGCCGCTCCGTCGCCGAAGGCGGTGAGCCGGGCCCCCAGCAGGACGCTGAAGGGCTGGGCGTCCAACACCTTCTGTCCGAACACGAGTTGCGAGGCCTTCTCCGCCTCCATGCTCCACCTCATCTCTCCGAAGTCATCGGTGTCATCGGTGTCTGCGGTGACACCGGTGTCACCTAGTGTGTGCCGGATGGAGAACACGATCCCCCGGGGCAGTTGGCTCGAATCCGACGACTTCCGCGCGCTGGTGAAAGAGGTCGACCCGCTCCGCCTGGGCTCATGGAGCCTGCCGGAGTTCGAGCAGGCCACCTCCGCGCTGGGCTGGGAGCTCCGGGAGCCCAAGGAGATCGCGGGCCAGGTCTGGCGCAGATTCGCTCCCCGGAAGGGGCCCTGGGGCGGATACGGCACCGTGATCTCCGACGCCTCGACGCCCGAGCAGGTGCGCAAGCTGAACGTTCGCGTCGTCGACCTGCCCACCGAGGACGTGTTCGCCGCCGCGGGTCTTGTCCGGGCCGCCTGGTGGGTCATGGAGGAGGAGCTGGGCCCGCCCACGATGTGGGGAGGGGACTCCGGCCCGTGGATGCTGTGGCGGCGGCCCGGCGCGGGTCTCCTCGTGCACTCGCACGACGAGGGCGAGGTGAGCCTCGAACTCCTGCCGCCCGAAGCGGGCGCCGACTCCGCCGGGCGCGGCTACTCCCGGGGGCGCTGGCGCGCCGCCGAGCCGGCCGGTCTGCCCTCCGCCTCCACCGCTGCCTCCGGCGGGCCGGACCTGCCCGGTACGACATGGGAACAGGTCGAGAAGCGCCTGTCCGAAACCTTTCGGTCGCTCACCTACGACACCCCGTTCTTCCCCGGCAGGTTCATCCTGCACCTCGGAGCCGCCGACGACGCCCAGCGCTTCGTGCAGTGCTGGAGCCAGGATCTGACCCTCGTCGTCGAAGCCACCGGATATCTGCACCGCCCCGGCCTGGCCGACCCCGCCCGACTCACCCGGAGCGGCTGGGAGTTCTCCCGCTCGATCTGGCAACGCCGCTTCCCCGACGCCATGGACGATCGCGAGCACGCCGCGACGGCCGCCCGCATGCTCGTCGAGGAGCTGCGGCAGCTGGGCGTCGGCCTGACCGAGCTCTCGTACGACGGCACCATGAGCGGTCGCGGGCACGGCTTCCACCTCGATCTGCCGGACCTGGGGATCCCGCGCGTCCACCGCCCCGCCGAGTGAAACCCCGCGCGCGGGTGGGCCGTTGCCGGACTCATTGACAGCGGGGTGTCCCGCTGTCACCGTCTCGTCTGACGGCGGCAGTCGC
>MUNB01000257.1 GCA_002154345.1 Streptomyces griseus | reverse complement strand
GTCGGGGACGGCGGCCGGGACGGCGGGGTCGGGGGCAGGGTTCGTCTCGTCGTTCACAGCCGCTCCAGCTGTCGCTCGGCCAGCGTCCGGATGTCCTTCTTGCTGATCGGGACGGTGTCGAAGATGTTGATGTCGAGCGCGATGTCACCGCGCACGGCCAGCGCCCTGGCCCGGTAGGAGGGGAGGTAGCCCGCCTCGCGCTCGACCGGGTAGAGGAAGTAGCGGCCCTCACGGCTGCCCTTGATCGGGTCCCCCACGTTGTCCGCGCCGCCCATGTCGCCGGGCATGTACATCATCTGTTCGCTGAAGTGGTCCGCCGCGCCGAGCAGGTCTCCGGACCGGAACTGGATCAGCTCGACCGTGGTCTCCCGGTACTTCCCCTGCGTCCACGAGGCCGAGGCCACCCGGCGCAGATCCGCCGCGGCCAGCGTCTCGAACATGTACTGCGGGTCGTCGTAATAGCCCTGCACGTACGCGTCGATCGGCTCCCAGCCGTCGTCGAGACCCAGCTCGTCGGCGAAGGACTTCTNNGCCGGCGGCCGCCGGCTTCGCCGGATAGCCGATACCGGGCTGCGACAGGGCGGCCAGCGGCGTCGGCTCCCGCTCCGCCTGGACGCCGTAGCCCACGGAGACCCCGGCGGAGATCCCGAGCAGCGCCGCCGCCGCGATGATCAGCGTCGTACGGCCACGCGGCCGGCGTCGTACGGGCACGTCCACCGGAACGGGCGGGGCCGGGACGGCCTGGGCCGGCGGCTCGGCCTGCGCGGGCGGGGCCGGCACGGGTGCGGGCCCCTCCGGCGCGGCAGGAATGGTGTCGTTCGGTTCCAAAAGGGTCCCCCCAAAAGACCTGAAGCGCGGTTTCCCTTACCTGCGCGCACAAGTGACCCCCAGGTCAGCAAGGAGGTTGCCTTCCGGACGATTACAGTTCGGCATATGCCGAAGAAGCTTGTGATCAAGGTGACCGCCGGGCCCGAGGCCGCCGAGCGCTGCTCGCAGGCCTTCACCGTGGCGGCCGTGGGTGTCGCCAGCGGTGTCGAGGTCTCGCTCTGGCTGACCGGGGAGTCCTCGTGGTTCGCGCTGCCGGGCCGGGCCGCGGAGTTCGAACTGCCGCACGCCGCCCCGCTGCCCGACCTGCTGGACTCGATCCTGGCGGGCGGCCGCATCACCCTGTGCACCCAGTGCGCGGCCCGGCGCGACATCACGGAGAAGGACGTGCTGGAGGGCGTGCGCATCGCGGGCGCGCAGGTCTTCGTGCAGGAGGCCGTGGCCGACGACACCCAGGCGCTCGTCTACTGACGGCTCAGCGGCGCTTCTTGCCGTCCAGCTCGTCCCACCACTCGTCGGACTTCGGGTCCCCGGAGGGGTCGTCCCACCAACGGTCCTCCGGGCCCCGCCGGTTGGCGATCATCGCGGCGACCGGCGGGATCACCATGGCGACCACGCACATGCCGATCGCGACCGGCATGGACCACAGGCGCACCACGGCCCAGGCGGACACGAAGAGCGCGATGCATCCGCCCATCATGAGGAAGTAGTTCCGCCTGCGTCGGGCGTACATGCTTCCAGCGTAGGACTCCGCGCGCCGGACGGCACGAAGGGCCGCACCCCGCGTCAGGTGGCGTCCAACCCCCTGGGGTGCGGCCCTTCGGCCGTTCTGGGTGCCGTGGAAAACGGCGTACCGCGGATCCCGCGAAGGATCAGACGGCGATGGCGACCTCGGAGAGGCCGCCGGTCTGCGCGACGACCGTGCGGTCGGCGCTGCCGCCCGGAACCAGGGCGCGGAGCGTCCAGGTGCCCTCGGCCGCGTAGAACCGGAACTGTCCGGTCGCCGAGGTCGGGACCTCGGCGGTGAACTCACCGGTCGAGTCCAGCAGCCGCACGTAACCGGTGACGGGCTCGCCGTCGCGGGTCACGCTGCCCTGGATGGTGGTCTCACCGGGCTTGATCGTCGAAGCGTCGGGGCCACCGGCCTGTGCTCCACACATGGTTCTGTCCTTCTGGTCGGGTCGTGCGGGTCGGTCGGGTTACTTGGCGGGGCCGAGCTCGATCGGCACGCCGACGAGGGAGCCGTACTCGGTCCAGGAACCGTCGTAGTTCTTGACGTTCTCCTGGCCGAGCAGCTCGTGGAGCACGAACCAGGTGAGCGCGGAGCGCTCACCGATGCGGCAGTAGGCGATGGTGTCCTTCGCCAGGTCGACCTGCTCGTCCTCGTAGAGGGCCTTGAGCTCGTCGTCCGACTTGAAGGTGCCGTCGTCGTTGGCGTTCTTCGACCACGGGATGTTGCGGGCGCTCGGCACGTGGCCGGGGCGCTGCGACTGCTCCTGCGGGAGGTGCGCCGGGGCGAGCAGCTTGCCGCTGAACTCGTCGGGCGAGCGCACGTCGACCAGGTTCTGGCTGCCGATGGCCTTGACGACGTCGTCGCGGTAGGCGCGGATCGACTCGTCCTGCGGCTTGGCCGTGTACTGGGTGGCCGGGCGGGCGGGAACGACGTCGGTCAGGTCGCGGGAGTCGAGCTCCCACTTCTTGCGGCCGCCGTCGAGGAGCTTGACGTTCTCGTGGCCGTACAGCTTGAAGTACCAGTACGCGTAGGAGGCGAACCAGTTGTTGTTGCCGCCGTAGAGGACGACCAGCGTGTCGTTGCCGATGCCCTTCTCGCTGAGCAGCTTCTCGAAGCCGGCCTGGTCGACGAAGTCACGGCGGACCGGGTCCTGGAGGTCCTTGGTCCAGTCGATCCGGATCGCATTCTTGATGTGGTTCTTCTCGTACGCCGAGGTGTCCTCGTCCACCTCGACGATGGCGACCTGCGGGTCGTCGATGTGGGCCTCGACCCAGTCGGCGTCTACCAGGACGTCGCTGCGGCTCATGTTGTTCTCCTCCGGGGCAGTCTGCGGCGGGGTGGTGCGAAATGCGGAGTTGCGAGGTGCGGGTGTACGCGCGGAGGCACGGAACGCGGCGCGTACGGGGCACGGCGCCGGCCCTGACGACGGTCGAAGGGCCGGGGGAAGCGGGACGGGTGCGAACGCCCCGCTCAGAAGGTGCGACAGAGCATGGCGGCGACGCGGCACAGGTCTACTGCCCGCCGCTTCGTGAGATCCGCCTGTCGCTTCATGGGTCCGATCGTAGGGAGGTACGGACGGAGATGTCACCGTCGTGTCGCATGATGAGACACGATCATCCGTGATGCGAGACGGAGAAGGGACCGTCGGACCCTCCGCCCCGCCCCGGGCCGCTCCGAGCCTTCCCCGCATCTGCGGACCGGACGCGGGCGTCTCACTATCCGGATCGGCGGGTCGGCAGAGGGCCGCCGGGAGCGGTCGGGCCCCGGTGATCGGTGCGTACGGCCCCCGGCGATCCGTGCGTGCGGCGTGGTCAGCCGGTCAGCCGGTCAGGGCGACGTCCGAGCCGGTCACCGAGATCTCCAGGCCCTTCTCCGTCACCTTGACCTCGCGGAGCTCCAGGCCCTTCGGCAGCCCGTCGATGTCACCCTCGAAGTCGGTCTTCTTGCGGATCAGGTCCTCGACGCCGGGAAGCCCTTCGCCGGGCACCTTGTCCGCGCGCACCTTGATCGTGTGGCCGTCGACGCGGGTCACGGTGGACAGCACGCTGCGCGAGATCGGGCGGCCCAGGACCTCGACCGTGCCGGTGACCTTCGCCTTGCCGTTGCCGCCGTACTCCACGACGACGCCGTCGCTGGCCGCCGCCGTCAGATCCTCGTAACTGACGAGCGCGGTGCCGGTGGCGCGGGCGGCCGTGGCGCTCCGGTAGCCGGAGCCGAGCTTCACGTCGTGCAGCTCGGCCCGGACCTCGCTGACCCGCATCGCACGGCCGGCCGCGCTGGTCTCCATGCCGGTGAGGCTGACGTCGACCCGGTCGAGCTGCGAACCGGCGAGCTGGGTGAGGAAGGGGAAACCCTTGATCGAGATCTCCGTCGTGGCGGGGCCGCCCCCGCTGATCGTGACCCGGTCCTCCGCCTCGGACTCGGCGAACCAGACGGCAGCGCGGTCGACGGCGACGAAGAGGCCGCCGAGCACCACCACCAGGACCAGCAGTATTCGCAGTGCGCGCATGTGTCGTTTCCCCACCCTGTGCCGATCGGTCCCCCTGGCGCCCGTGAGCCTACTGCCGCAGGAACAGGAGCGGGCGCCCCGGATGATCGACGAGCGACGGCCCCTCATCGGTTCCCGAGGGGCCGTCAGCAGCCTCGGCCGTACAGCTGTCAGCGACCGTCGTCCGCCGTCAGAGCACGGCGCGGCCGACCAGGTACACGACCGGGGCCGCCACGGTCAGCGGCAGCGCCACCCCGGCGGTCATGTGCACGAACCGGGACGGGTAGTCGTAGCTCGCCACCCGCAGTCCGATGAGCGCGGCCCCGCCCGCCGCGAGACCGAGCAGCGCGCCCTTCGCGCCGAAGTCCGTCAGCGCGCCGACCGCGATGCCCGCGCCGGCGCCCCGGACGCGGAGACGACGGTGGCCATCAGCCCGTACATCCGCTCGTCGGCCCCCGCGTGGCTGCGGAGCTGGAGCACCACGGTGAGCAGCACCCAGACGCCCAGGGTGCCCAGCAGCGCGGCGGGACCGTGCTCCCGGCCCGCCGCGAGCAGGAC
>MUNB01000256.1:602-1167 GCA_002154345.1 Streptomyces griseus | reverse complement strand
CACCCCGACGCCGACCGCACCCCCCAGCCCACGCTCGACGAACTGGCCCCCCTCATCTACCGCGTACGCCGGGCGGGCCTGCCCGTCCACCTGGAACTGAACGGCGACCCCCTACAGGCATCCCTCACCCCGGGCCGCCAACTCACCGTGTACCGGGTGATCCAGGAAGCCCTGACCAACACGCTCAAACACGCCACCGGCCCCACGTCCGCGACGGTCACACTCACCCGCTCGCGCACACACCTGGACACCCACATCACCGATACGGGAACCGCAGCCGAACTCGGCACCACAGCGGGCACCACAGCAGGCACGACCACCGGCACCATCGCAGTAACGGAGGAAGCCCCCCTGCCGGCCCAGGGCATCATGGGCATGCGGGAACGCGCCGCACTGTACGACGGCACCCTCGAAGCGGGCCCACTGCCGGACCACGGCGGATGGCAGATACGGCTCCGACTTCCCCTGGAGGACACGCACCAGTGACGACCGTACTCATCGCGGACGACCAGCCGATGCAGCGCTTCGGCTTCCGCATGCTGCTGGAGAGCCAGGACGACACGAC
>MUNB01000256.1:0-578 GCA_002154345.1 Streptomyces griseus | reverse complement strand
GCTTCCTGGTCAAGGACGCCCTGCCCGAGGAACTCCTGGCCGGCATACGTGCGGTGGCCGCCGGCGACGCGGTGGTCGCCCCGACCCTGACGCGCCGTCTCCTCGACGCGTACGTCCACCACCTCCCGGCCGTACCCGGCGCACCGACCGCGTCGGACCCACGCATCACCGCACTGACGGAACGGGAACGGGAAATCCTCACCGTCATCGGCCAGGGCTGGTCCAACACGGAAATCGCCACCCGCCTCCACCTCGCCGAGTCCACGGTGAAGACGCATGTGACCCGCATCCTCGCCAAAACAGGCGCAAGGGACCGCGTCCAGGCAGTGATCCTGGCCTACGACACCCGTCTGGTCACCCCGATGTGACAGTGCGTAAGAACCCCGGAACGCAGAAAAGCCCCGCACCAAAAAGGTGCGGGGCTTTCCCGGAAAAATTGTTCGGCGGCGTCCTACTCTCCCACAGGGTCCCCCCTGCAGTACCATCGGCGCTGAAAGGCTTAGCTTCCGGGTTCGGAATGTAACCGGGCGTTTCCCTAACGCAATGACCACCGAAACACTATGAAACTGTGAACACCG
>MUNB01000255.1 GCA_002154345.1 Streptomyces griseus | reverse complement strand
TGGCCGTCGCCGTTGAAGTCGTACGGGACACGGCTGCCGGTGCCGCGCGGGACGGGGGTGCGTGCCGTGCCCGCCTGGGCCTGGGTCCGCGACTCGGACCGGGACTGTGCCGCCGGCGGGGTGTCGCCGTTCTTGCCGTCGGACGCGGAGGACGGGCCCGCGCAGGCCGTGAGCGCCAGCAGCAGGGCCGTACAGCCCGCGGCCAGGGCGGCCGCCCTGCTGGTGACCGCTGCCTGCGGGTGCTCGGTGCTGGTGCGTGGGCGCACGGGGGCCTCGTTCGGTGATCGGCAACCTCTGCCTCCCCCGCCGGTGCCGGGGAGGTCTCCCGGGAGCTGTGGCGGAAGCCGTCGCGGGATTCTCCGGGGCACATGATGCTCCAGATACGTCGTCGCGTACATGTCCGAGTTCACAGTTCGCCTGCGGCGGTCGTCACGTCCGGCGGGCGGAGCCCCGGGTGCCCGGGCACGGAAAAGCGGCCGGTCCTGCCCCCGAGGCAGGTCCGGCCGCTCATCGCGTCGATGCGCTACGTCACTTTGCCGGTTCGGGCTCCGGCGCGTCCACCTGCTCCTGCTCGCCCGCGGGGTCGGCCGGCGTCTTCACGGACTCCAGGAGGAGCTGCGAGACGTCCACGACCTGGATGGACTCCTTGGCCTGGCCGTCGTTCTTCTTGCCGTTGACCGAGTCGGTCAGCATGACGAGGCAGAACGGGCAGGCGGTGGAGACGATGTCCGGGTTGAGGGCGAGGGCTTCGTCGACGCGCTCGTTGTTGACGCGCTTGCCGATCCGCTCCTCCATCCACATCCGGGCGCCACCGGCGCCGCAGCAGAAGCCGCGCTCCTTGTGGCGGTGCATCTCCTCGTTCCGCAGACCCGGGACCTTCGCGATGATCTCGCGCGGCGGGGTGTAGATCTTGTTGTGCCGGCCCAGGTAGCAGGGGTCGTGGTACGTGATCAGACCCTCGACCGGGGTCACCGGGATCAGCTTGCCCTCGTCGATGAGGTGCTGGAGCAGCTGCGTGTGGTGGATGACCTCGTACTCGCCGCCGAGCTGCGGGTACTCGTTCGCGATCGTGTTGAAGCAGTGCGGGCAGGTCGCGACGATCTTCTTCGACGACTTGGGCTTCTTCGTCGTCTCGTCACCTTCTTCACCTTCGGCGGAGTCCTCGCCAAACGCCATGTTCAGCATCGCGACGTTCTCCTGGCCGAGCTGCTGGAACAGCGGCTCGTTGCCCAGGCGGCGGGCGGAGTCTCCGGTGCACTTCTCGTCGCCGCCCATGATCGCGAACTTGACGCCCGCCATGTGCAGCAGCTCCGCGAAGGCCTTGGTGGTCTTCTTGGCCCGGTCCTCCAGGGCGCCCGCGCAGCCGACCCAGTACAGGTAGTCGACCTCGGTGAGGTCCTCGACGTCCTTGCCGACGATCGGGACCTCGAAGTCGACCTCCTTGGTCCACTCGACGCGCGCCTTCTTGGCCAGCCCCCAGGGGTTGCCCTTCTTCTCCAGGTTCTTGAGCATCGTGCCCGCCTCGGACGGGAACGAGGACTCGATCATCACCTGGTAGCGGCGCATGTCGACGATGTGGTCGATGTGCTCGATGTCCACCGGGCACTGCTCGACGCAGGCGCCGCAGGTGGTGCAGGACCACAGCACGTCCGGGTCGATGACGCCGTTCTCCTCGGCGGTCCCGATCAGCGGGCGCTCGGCCTCGGCGAGGGCGGCCGCGGGAACGTCCTTGAGCTGCTCCTCGGTGGCCTTCTCGTTGCCTTCCATGTCCTTGCCGCCGCCGGCCAGGAGGTACGGGGCCTTGGCGTGCGCGTGGTCGCGCAGCGACATGATCAGGAGCTTCGGCGAGAGGGGCTTGCCGGTGTTCCACGCGGGGCACTGCGACTGGCAGCGGCCGCACTCGGTGCAGGTGGAGAAGTCGAGGATGCCCTTCCAGGAGAACTGCTCGACCTGGGAGACACCGAAGACCGCGTCCTCGGCCGGGTCCTCCCAGTCGATCTCCTTGCCGCCGGTCGTCATCGGCTGGAGCGCGCCCAGGGCGACATCGCCGTTGGCGTTCCGCTTGAACCAGATGTTCGGGAAGCCGAGGAAGCGGTGCCAGGCGACACCCATGTTCGTGTTGAGCGAGACCGTGATCATCCAGATCAGCGAGGTGCCGATCTTGATCATCGCGGTGAAGTAGATGAGCGTCTGGAGCGTGCTGACGCTCAGCCCCTTGAAGGCGAGCACCAGCGGGTACGACACGAAGTACGCGGCGTCGTAGCTCTCGACGTGGTGGATCGCGCCCTCGAGACCGCGCAGCACCAGGATCGCGAGGCCGATCGTCAGGATGATGTACTCGACGAAGTACGCCTGCCAGGCCTTGGAGCCCGCGAAGCGCGACTTGCGGCCGGCCCGGGAGGGCAGGTTCAGCAGCCGGATCACCATCAGCGCCACGATGCCCACGACCGTCATCAGGCCGATGAACTCGATGTACATCTCGAACGGCAGGAACGTGCCGATGATCGGCAGCACCCAGTCGGCCTGGAAGAGCTGGCCGTACGCCTGGAGCAGCGTGGGCGGCAGCGTCAGGAAGCCGATCGCGACGAACCAGTGGGCGAAGCCGACGATGCCCCAGCGGTTCATCCGGGTGTGGCCCAGGAACTCCTTGACCAGGGTGATCGTCCGCTGCTTGGGGTCGTCGGTGCGGCTGCCTGCTGGTACCGACTGTCCGAGACGGACGAAGCGGTAGATCTGCGCGACGGCTCGGGTGATGAGCGCAACGCCGACGACCGTCAGCACCAGCGACACGATGATCGCGGCGAGTTGCATTTTGGGGGCTCCTCGGGCCTGCGAGAGCGGGGTCCAGTTGCCACTGCCCGCTACTACTAAGCAGTAACTTAATTAGTCTGTGCTGACACTATCCACTTAGTCCACCCCGCTGCAGCCGGGCGGGCGGTGATCTGTGTCGCTCAGGTGTGCCTTGGTTCGGCGGACCTTCCGGAGCCCCGATCGCAGTGGACCGCGTACGGCTTCGGCGAGGATCGCCAGGTCGAGCACGACTCCATGGTGCTCTGCGTAGTGCTGGTCCAGCAGGGCGGGGTCGTCCCACGGCATGCCGGAGCGGGCGCGCACCTGGGCCAGTCCGGTCAGGCCCGGCCGCACTTCCTGCCGCCACCGCCTGGCCCCCGGCCCGGTGGCGCGTGGGTCGCCCGGGGCCAGCGGAGCGGGTCCGACCAGGGAAAGCTCGCCGCGTACGACGTGCGGAAGCCGGGAGTACAGGTCCAGCCGGAGTCTGCGGGTGCGCAGGGTGCGCAGTTCGAAGACCCGGCCGCCCAGGCCGGTCCGGGGTCTGCGGTCCCAGGCGCCGCCCGGGGTCTTCCGCGCGGTCAGGGCGAGGGCCGTCACGGCGACGGCCGGGGCGGTCAGGATCAGCAGGAAGATGCCGAGAGTCAGGTCCAGTGCGCGCTCGGCCGTCGTGTGTGGCAGGAAGCGGTCAGCCGCCCGTCCGGCCCGGTCGCCGAAGCCGGCCAGGCGGGCGGCGGGGCGCGAGGGGAAGTGGCTCCTGGCCGTACCGCTCACTGCCGGGCGGGGGTGGGGCTCCTGTTCGTACGGATCGCGCGAGTTGTGCGGGTCGCGAGAGTCGCGCGGGTCGTGCGGACGGGGGTCGCGCGGCTCCGCGGCGTACGGCTCGGAGCGGGGGCGGGGCGGCCGGCCCCGGTTCTTCTGGTTCTTCCGGTTCTTGTGGCTCCTCTGGTTCTTCTGTCGTACGCGCGGCTTCCTCGCGTTCTGCATCGCGCCCGCCCGGGGTTCGAGGTTCGATGGTGTGACGATCCACGGTGAAACCTGCCGGTCGGTGACGGTTGCGTCCGTCTCACGGCATTTTGTGACAGAACGATCCCATGGTGGGACGGTGGGGTGGGTGGTGCGCGCGGGGTGTGGCGTGCGCGGATGGGGTGGTGGGGCGGCGCTGTCAGCGCAGATGTGCTCGGGATAAGCACTTAAGTTGAGTGTGAGCGACTCAGGTCTGTTGACTCCTGGGTCGGCGTCATGCATTCTTGAGTCAGATCCACTCAAGTAGTCAGTTGGAGGAATTGAAATGGCACGTGCGGTCGGCATCGACCTGGGCACGACTAACTCCGTCGTCAGCGTTCTCGAAGGCGGCGAGCCCACCGTCATCACCAACGCCGAAGGCGCCAGGACCACGCCGTCCGTCGTCGCCTTCGCCAAGAACGGCGAGGTGCTCGTCGGCGAGGTCGCGAAGCGCCAGGCGGTCACCAACGTCGACAGGACCATCCGCTCCGTCAAGCGCCACATGGGCACTGACTGGAAGATCGACCTGGACGGCAAGAGCTTCAACCCGCAGCAGATGAGCGCCTTCATCCTGCAGAAGCTGAAGCGCGACGCCGAGTCCTACCTGGGCGAGAAGGTGACCGACGCGGTCATCACCGTCCCGGCGTACTTCAACGACTCCGAGCGTCAGGCGACCAAGGAGGCCGGTGAGATCGCGGGCCTGAGCGTCCTGCGCATCGTCAACGAGCCGACCGCCGCCGCCCTGGCGTACGGCCTCGACAAGGACGACCAGACGATCCTCGTCTTCGACCTCGGTGGCGGCACCTTCGACGTGTCCCTCCTGGAGATCGGCGACGGCGTCGTCGAGGTGAAGGCCACCAACGGTGACAACCAGCTCGGTGGTGACGACTGGGACCAGCGCGTCGTCGACTACCTGGTGAAGCAGTTCGCCAACGGGCACGGCGTGGACCTGTCCAAGGACAAGATGGCTCTCCAGCGTCTCCGCGAGGCCGCGGAGAAGGCGAAGATCGAGCTCTCGTCCTCGACCGAGACCACGATCAACCTGCCTTACATCACGGCGTCCGCCGAGGGCCCGCTGCACCTGGACGAGAAGCTCACGCGCTCGCAGTTCCAGCAGCTGACCGCGGACCTCCTGGACCGCTGCAAGACCCCGTTCCACAACGTCATCAAGGACGCGGGCATCCAGCTCTCCGAGATCGACCACGTCGTTCTCGTCGGTGGCTCCACCCGTATGCCCGCCGTCGCCGAGCTCGTCAAGGAGCTGACCGGCGGCCAGGAGGCCAACAAGGGTGTGAACCCGGACGAGGTCGTCGCCATCGGCGCCTCGCTCCAGGCCGGTGTCCTCAAGGGCGAGGTCAAGGACGTCCTGCTCCTCGACGTCACCCCGCTGTCCCTCGGCATCGAGACCAAGGGAGGGATCATGACCAAGCTCATCGAGCGCAACACCACGATCCCGACCAAGCGTTCCGAGATCTTCACGACGGCCGAGGACAACCAGCCGTCCGTGCAGATCCAGGTCTACCAGGGCGAGCGCGAGATCGCGGCGTACAACAAGAAGCTCGGGATGTTCGAGCTGACCGGTCTGCCGCCGGCCCCGCGCGGTGTCCCGCAGATCGAGGTCGCCTTCGACATCGACGCCAACGGCATCATGCACGTCGCCGCCAAGGACCTCGGCACCGGCAAGGAGCAGAAGATGACCGTCACCGGCGGCTCCTCGCTGCCGAAGGACGAGGTCAACCGGATGCGCGAAGAGGCCGAGAAGTACGCGGAGGAGGACCACGCCCGCCGCGAGGCCGCCGAGTCGCGCAACCAGGGCGAGCAGCTCGTCTACCAGACGGAGAAGTTCCTCAAGGACAACGAGGACAAGGTCCCCGCGGACGTCAAGACGGAGGTGGAGACCGCTGTCGGCGAGCTGAAGGAGAAGCTCAAGGGCGAGGACTCCGCCGAGATCCGTACGGCCACCGAGAAGGTCGCGGCCGTCTCCCAGAAGCTGGGCCAGGCGATGTACGCCAACGCCCAGGCCGAGGGTGCGACCCCGGGCGCCGAGGCCCCGGGCGACGGCCAGGCCAAGGCCGACGACGACGTCGTCGACGCCGAGATCGTGGACGACGAGAAGGACACCAAGGGCGGTGCGGCGTGACCGAGGAGACTCCGGGCTTCGAGGAGAAGCCCGACGTCCCCTCCGGCGCCACCCCTGATGACGCCGAGCCGAAGGCTGCCGCACCCTCCGAGGAGGAGGCGGCGGCCCCGGCCGGGGAAACCGACCCGACCGTCGGTCTGACCGCACAGCTGGACCAGGTACGCACCGCGCTCGGCGAGCGCACCGCGGACCTCCAGCGGCTGCAGGCCGAGTACCAGAACTACCGCCGCCGCGTCGAGCGGGACCGGGTGACGGTCAAGGAGATCGCTGTCGCGAACCTCCTGTCCGAGCTCCTGCCCGTGCTCGACGACGTCGGCCGCGCGCGGGAGCACGGCGAGCTGGTCGGCGGCTTCAAGTCGGTCGCCGAATCGCTGGAGACCACGGTCGCGAAGCTGGGCCTCCAGCAGTTCGGCAAGGAGGGCGAGCCCTTCGACCCGACGATCCACGAGGCCCTGATGCACAGCTACGCGCCGGACGTCACCGAGACGACCTGCGTGGCGATCCTGCAGCCGGGGTATCGCATCGGCGAGCGCACCATCCGCCCCGCGCGGGTGGCCGTCGCCGAGCCGCAGCCGGGCGCCACGCCCGCCGCGGCGAAGGAAGAGAAGAAGGCAGATGACGAGGAGAGCGGTGGCACCGAGGAGGTCTGACGGCAACGCGTCTGATCACCACGGTGCACACCGACCGGCCCGGCGGCCGGCCCACGGGCCGGCCGCTCGGCCGATCGTCCGGAAGGAGGGACGTCGATGAGCACGAAGGACTTCGTCGAGAAGGACTACTACAAGGTCCTCGGCGTCCCGAAGGACGCCACCGACGCCGAGGTCAAGAAGGCGTACCGGAAGCTCGCCCGCGAGTTCCACCCGGACGCCAACAAGGGTGACGCCAAGGCGGAGGAGCGTTTCAAGGAGATCTCCGAGGCGAACGACGTCCTCGGCGACCCCAAGAAGCGCAAGGAGTACGACGAGGCGCGCGCACTCTTCGGCAACGGCGGCTTCCGGGCCGGTCCCGGTGGTGCGGGCGGCAACTTCAACTTCGACCTGGGCGACCTCTTCGGCGGAGGCGCCCCGGGCGGCGGACAGGGCGGTGCGGGCGGCGGCTTCGGCGGCGGCGGAGGCGGTCTCGGCGACGTCTTCGGCGGGCTGTTCAACCGCGGCTCCACCGGCACCCGGGTCCAGCCGAAGCGCGGCCAGGACATCGAGTCCGAGGTGACGCTCAGCTTCACCGAGGCGGTCGACGGGGCCACGGTCCCGCTGCGGATGTCCAGCCAGGCGCCCTGCAAGGCGTGTTCCGGCACCGGCGACAAGAACGGCACCCCCAGGGTCTGCCCGACCTGTGTCGGCACCGGCCAGGTCTCGCGCGGCAGCGGCGGCGGCTTCTCGCTCACCGACCCCTGCGTCGACTGCAAGGGCCGGGGCCTCATCGCCCAGGACCCCTGCGACGTCTGCAAGGGCAGCGGCCGGGCGAAGTCGGCGCGCACCATGCAGGTGCGGATTCCGGCGGGCGTCTCCGACGGCCAGCGGATCCGGCTGCGCGGCAAGGGCGGTGCGGGCGAACGCGGCGGTCCGGCCGGCGATCTGTACGTCGTCGTCCACGTCGACGCCCACCCGGTCTTCGGCCGCAAGGGCGACAACCTCACGGTCACCGTGCCCGTCACGTACCCGGAGGCGACCCTCGGCGGCGAGGTCAAGGTGCCCACGCTCGGCGGTCCGCCGGTCACCCTGAAACTTCCCGCCGGCACCCCCAACGGGCGTACGATGCGCGCCCGGGGCAAGGGTGCGGTGCGCAAGGACGGCACCCGCGGCGACCTGCTGGTCACCGTGGAGGTCGCGGTCCCCAGGGACCTGGGCCAGGAGGCCAGGGACGCCCTGGAGGCCTACCGGAAGGCGACCGCGGACGAGGACCCGCGGGCGGAACTGTTCCAGGCTGCGAAGGGAGCTTGAGATGGACGGCCGTCGACGCAATCCGTACCAGCTGACCGATGAGACCCCGGTGTACGTGATCTCGATCGCGGCCCAGCTCTCGGGGCTCCACCCGCAGACGCTGCGCCAGTACGACCGTCTCGGCCTGGTCTCCCCGGACCGTACGGCCGGGCGCGGCCGGCGCTACTCGGCCCGCGACATCGAGCTGCTGCGCACCGTGCAGCAGCTGTCGCAGGACGAGGGCATCAACCTCGCGGGCATCAAGCGGATCATCGAGCTGGAGAACCAGGTGGCCGCGCTCCAGCAGCGCGTCGCCGAGCTCTCGGCGGCGGTGGACGGTGCGGCGGTCGCCATGCAGCAGCGCGAGGCCCAGGTGCACGCCTCGTACCGCCGGGACCTGGTGCCGTACCAGGACGTGCAGCAGACCAGCGCGCTGGTGGTCTGGCGGCCGAAGCCGAAGCGGCCGACGGACTAGCGGGAGACCCTTCAGGAGCACGCCCATGGGGCCGGGAGAGCGTTCGATCGCCCTCCCGGCCCCTTCGCGTGTCCGGGGGTGTGGGACGGCGCCTACGGCAGGAACTCGCTGATCGTCTCGACCGCCATCATCCACATCGGCTGGCCGCCGGTGCCGAACGCGGCGGCCAGGGCGTAACCGATCGCCGCGTCGAGCGGCTCGACGGCGGCCCCGTCGCGCCATTCGGCGATCACCCGCCGGTCGCCGTTCGAGGAGAAGTCCCCGATGTGCCTGCCGTCGCGGGTCAGCCTGCTGCTCGCGATCGAGTCGGGCACGAGGCGGTAGGACGTACCCGCGCAGCGGACGTCGACCCGGTAGGAGCGGCGGCGGAGCTTGCCCTTCCCGGGCTTGATCGTGGCGTCCCGGCCGTCGACGGTGAGGGTGAGCCGGCGGGGGTCGCGGGTGCCGATGACGGTGTGGGCGTCGGCCTCGGCGCCGGGGGCGCGGGTGAGGACGACGCGGGGGATTCCCTCGCCGCTCACGATGAGTATCTCGGCCTGCTCGCCGGTGAGTTCGACCAGGATGTCCCCGTGGTGGTCGTCCTCGGCGGCGGCGGGCAGCGGGGTGGTGTCGGTCATCCGGTCTTCGTGGTCCTTCTGTCGCGCGGGAGGTGTTCGCCAGGTCGGTCAGGACTGGCGTACGGAATTCTCGCAGGACGCGACGGCGGCCGGGCCGTCAGGAATCCTCTTCCAGGATTCCCGACCGCGCGATCAGATAGCCGAGTTGTGCCCGGCTGTTACTGCCGAGCGCGGCGCTGAGTTTGGCTATGTGGGCGCGGCAGGTGCGGACGTTCATCCCGAGGCGGCGGGCGATGGCCTCGTCGACGTGCCCCTCGACCAGCAGTTTGGCGATGGAGAGGCGGACGCCGGAGATGCCTTCCGGGCCCGGGTCGTAAGGAATCTGGTCCTGCAGAGGGACCGCGCGGTGCCAGAACTGTTCGAAGACCTTGACGAGATATTTCACGATGCCGGGATGGCGCAGTTCGAGGGCCACGCTCCGGTCGTCCGTGGCGGGGATGAACGCGACGGTGTGGTCGAAGATCATGAGGCGTTCTATGAGTTCTTCGAGCGTCCGGATCTCCATCTTGCTCTCCGCCATGCGGGCGACGTAGTTGAGAGTCCCCTGACTGTGGCGAACGGTGTGCTGATAGAGGGTGCGCATGGAGACGCCGCGCTCCATGAGCGTGTTTCCGCGCTCCATGGCGATGTTCAGCGCGTCTTCGCTGCGCCCGCCCCCGGGCTGGATGGTGAGCACTTCCGACTGGCACTCGGAAAGGGCCAGCGCTATGGAGGCGTTGATGCGGTTGACGCCTTCGACGACCGTGATGGCGTGCGTGATCGGTGGAGCCTGGGTGCTGACGGCCATGAAGGGTTCGAACGCCTCGGTGAGTTCCACCGAGAGTCGTCTTCGCTCCTGGATCTCCCGCTCGATGGGGTGAAGTCGCTGCGTGAGAGCCGCATACGCCGGTACCGGACGCAACCATGTGGGATCGTCGGGGTCGGGATGCAGTAGGGCGAGCTCCAGCAGGCACGGCGCCGCTTCCGCCTCGGCGCGGGCTACCTTTCCCACGCTCAGCGCGCTCGTGTAGAGCCGCGCCCCCTCGTCGCACAAAGTGGTGACAGAGTGGGGATGTGTCGCTTTTGTTCTATTCGTGGTCAATTCTCCACCCCCCAGGAACATGCATCAGCAGGAACATGATGCATCGATTCTGTGGTTTGACGTGCCTTGATGAGCCATCGTCTTGTGATGCGGGGGAGAGGAAACCTTGGAAGTGAGGACGAAGCCCACTATGAGTAAGAAAATGCTTCGCTCGGTGCTTGCCGTGGCCTTCTCCGCCGGGCTGGTCTCCGTGGCTCTCGGGGCCCTGAGCCTGGAAGGAGATGGCGACCGTGCGATCGGAGTCTCGTCGCATGCCGCGCCGCCTCCCGACCTGGCCTGGGATACGGCGCCTGCGAAGCAGGCGGGAGCCGCTGAAGGTGTCGGCGTGCCGCCCGATATGGGCTGGGACTTCGCCCCGGTCGAGACGGACCGCGCATGAGCACCCCGCCGGACGACCGCACCTTCCGGCGCGAGATGGCTACCGCCTATCGCTCAGGGTGGCATTTCATCGATCTGCTCACGGCCCTCCCCCCGCCGTGGCGACTCGTTGATGGTCACCCTGTTCGGAGAGCCGATCGTCGTGGTGATGGAAGAGGACGAGGACGTCCGCGCCTATCGCTGTCTCCGTCGGCCCCGCGGTGCGCCGCAGCCGGTCCGCTGCGCCGTCAGGTACGGCATGATCTTCGTCAATCTCGATCAGCGGGACCACGAGCTGTTCGACGCAGAACCCCTTTCCGCCACCCCCCGCAGCGCCTGAGCGATTCCCCCGTCGTCACCTGTCGCTCCAGGCGCTTCCCCCACACAGCGGCGCCACCGTGACCTGAACACGGTGGCGCCGTTGTGCTGTTCCGGGCCGGAAGCGGAAGCGGAAGCGGAAACAGGAACCCGGCCGTTCGCGGCCGGACGGTCTCAGGCCCTGCCGAGCGCCCGGTCGAGGGTGATCTCGATGACGACCCGGGTCGGGTTGATCCGCGGCGGACGGCCGTAGCGCTCCTCGTGGCGGGCCTCCGCGTCCTTGACGGTCTCCGGCTCGGTGCGGACGACCGCGCGGCCCTCCAGGGTCGCCCAGCGGGCCCGGTCGATCTGGCAGACCGCCACGCGTGCCCCGTCGGGGCCGGCGGCGCGGATGTGGGCGACCTTGCGGCTGCCGCCGTCGGTGATCACGCGCGCCACCCCGGCCTCCGGGTCGTACGTCACGCACACCGGGACCACGTGCGGCGTGCCGTCCGGGCGGGGCGTCGTCAGGGTGGACAGGTGGCTCTCGCGCCAGAACGCGACGTATTCGGGGGAGGGGTTGCGTACGTCTGCCATGGGGGCAGCGTACGAGGGCCGCCGCCGAGGGTTCACAGCGCGTGCGATCAGTGCCTTGAGTGGAATAGACTCAACTTTGTGCACGTTGATTAAGTCAATGCATGAGGTATGCCTGACCCCCAGCTGCGAGGAGGAGTAACCACACGTGGACGCCGAGCTGACCAACAAGAGCCGGGACGCCATCAACGCGGCCACCAGCAGG
This sequence comes from Streptomyces griseus, assembly GCA_002154345.1. Taxonomy (GTDB): domain Bacteria; phylum Actinomycetota; class Actinomycetes; order Streptomycetales; family Streptomycetaceae; genus Streptomyces; species Streptomyces caviscabies. Next base: position 12,293 of record MUNB01000255.1, on the reverse strand, counting down.
GCCGTGAAGGACGGGCACCCCGACCTGACCCCGGGGCATCTGCTGCTCGCGCTGCTGGAGGGTCAGGACAACGAGAACATCGTCGATCTGCTCGCCGCCGTCGAGGCCGATCTGGCGCTGGTGCGCGGCGAGACCGAGCGGCTGCTCGGCGGGCTGCCCAGCGTCACCGGTTCCACCGTGGCCCCGCCGCAGCCCAACCGTGAGCTGCTCGCCGTCATCCAGGACGCCGCCCAGCGGGCGAAGGAGCTGGGCGACGACTACATCTCCACCGAGCACCTGCTCATCGGGATCGCCGCGAAGGGCGGCCGTGCCGGTGAGATCCTCGAAGGGCAGGGGGCCGGCGCCAAGAAGCTGCTGGCCGCGTTCGAGACGAGCAGGGGAGGGCGCCGGGTGACCACACCCGACCCGGAGGGCCAGTACAAGGCCCTGGAGAAGTTCGGCACCGACTTCACGGCCGCCGCGCGCGAGGGCAAGCTGGATCCGGTCATCGGCCGTGACCAGGAGATCCGCCGCGTCGTGCAGGTGCTGTCGCGCCGGACGAAGAACAACCCCGTGCTCATCGGCGAACCCGGTGTCGGGAAGACCGCCGTCGTCGAGGGGCTCGCCCAGCGCATCGTCAAGGGCGATGTTCCGGAGAGCCTGAAGAACAAGCGGCTCGTCTCGCTCGACCTCGGGGCGATGGTCGCCGGCGCGAAGTACCGCGGCGAGTTTGAGGAGCGGCTGAAGACCGTCCTCTCCGAGATCAAGGAGAGCGACGGCCGGATCATCACCTTCATCGACGAGCTGCACACCGTCGTCGGCGCCGGCGCGGGCGGCGACTCCGCCATGGACGCGGGCAACATGCTCAAGCCGATGCTGGCCCGCGGCGAGCTGCGGATGGTCGGCGCGACGACGCTCGACGAGTACCGCGAGCGCATCGAGAAGGACCCCGCCCTGGAGCGCCGCTTCCAGCAGGTGCTGGTCGCCGAGCCGTCGGTCGAGGACACCATCGCGATCCTGCGCGGGCTCAAGGGCCGTTACGAGGCCCACCACAAGGTGCAGATCGCGGACTCGGCGCTGGTGGCCGCCGCCACCCTCTCCGACCGTTACATCACCTCCCGCTTCCTCCCCGACAAGGCCATCGACCTGGTCGACGAGGCCGCGTCCCGGCTCCGTATGGAGATCGACTCCTCGCCGCTGGAGATCGACGAACTCCAGCGCTCCGTCGACCGGTTGCGCATGGAGGAGCTGGCGCTCAAGAACGAGTCCGACGCCGCCTCCAAGCAGCGCCTGGAGAAGCTGCGCCGCGACCTCGCCGACAAGGAGGAGGAGCTGCGCGGCCTCAACGCCCGCTGGGAGAAGGAGAAGCAGGGCCTCAACCGGGTCGGTGAGCTCAAGGAGCGCCTCGACGAGCTGCGCGGCCAGGCCGAACGTGCCCAGCGCGACGGTGACTTCGACGCCGCTTCCAAGCTGCTGTACGGGGAGATCCCGGGCCTGGAGCGGGAGTTGGAGGAGGCCGCCGAGGCGGAGCAGGAGGCGTCCAAGGACACCATGGTCAAGGAGGAGGTCGGCCCGGACGACATCGCGGACGTGGTCGGCGCCTGGACCGGCATTCCGGCCGGCCGGCTGCTGGAGGGCGAGACCCAGAAGCTGCTGCGGATGGAGAGCGAGCTCGGCAGGCGGCTGATCGGGCAGAGCGAGGCCGTGCAGGCCGTCTCCGACGCCGTACGGCGGACCAGGGCGGGCATCGCGGACCCCGACCGGCCCACCGGGTCGTTCCTCTTCCTCGGGCCCACCGGCGTCGGCAAGACCGAGCTGGCCAAGGCGCTCGCGGACTTCCTGTTCGACGACGAACGGGCCATGATCCGCATCGACATGAGCGAGTACGGCGAGAAGCACAGCGTCGCCCGGCTCGTCGGCGCCCCGCCCGGTTACGTCGGGTACGAGGAGGGCGGCCAGCTCACCGAGGCCGTCCGCCGCCGCCCGTACAGCGTCGTGCTCCTGGACGAGGTGGAGAAGGCCCACCCCGAGGTCTTCGACATCCTGCTCCAGGTCCTCGACGACGGCCGGCTCACCGACGGCCAGGGCCGCACGGTCGACTTCCGCAACACCATCCTCGTCCTCACCTCCAACCTCGGCAGCCAGTTCCTCATGGACCCCCTGGTCAAGCCCGAGGTGAAGAAGGAACAGGTGCTGGAAGTGGTGCGGGCCTCCTTCAAGCCGGAGTTCATCAACCGGCTCGACGACCTGGTGGTCTTCTCGGCGCTCTCCGGCGACGAGCTGGCGCACATCGCCGGGCTCCAGATCGACCGGCTCGCGGCCCGGCTGGCCGACCGGCGGCTCACCCTCGACGTCACCCCGGAGGCGCTGGCCTGGCTCGCCCAGGAGGGCAACGACCCGGCGTACGGGGCGCGGCCGCTGCGCCGGCTCATCCAGACGGCGATCGGCGACCGGCTCGCCAAGGAGATCCTGTCCGGTGAGGTCCGCGACGGTGACACCGTACGGGTGGACCGGGCCGAGGACGGACTGATCGTCGGCCCCGCCTCGTAACCGCCGGTCACCGGCCGTCGCAGGCTGTGGGTGAAAGTCCGGCGGATCCCGTTCCCACGCGCTGTCTGTCAGCTTGTGGCGGATCGGGACCGCCGGGGCTTGCCATGCCCCGCCCGCCATGGGAGAGGATGGCCGCCTACCGCACGAAGGGAAATAACGGTGAGCATCGATCCGTCCTCGATTCCTAATTTCGGGGGCCAGCCCGAACCGCAGGCGGCAGGACCGGAGGGCCCCGTCGTCCCTGACCAGGACCTCGTCAAGCAGCTCCTGGACCAGATGGAGCTGAAGTACGTCGTCGACGACGAGGGCGACCTCGCGGCGCCGTGGGAGGAGTTCCGGACCTACTTCATGTTCCGGGGCGAGGACGAGCAGCAGGTCTTCTCGGTCCGTACGTTCTACGACCGCCCCCACGCGCTCGACCAGCGTCCCGTCCTGCTGGACGCGATCGACGACTGGAACCGCCGCACCCTGTGGCCCAAGGTCTACACCCACGCCCACGAGGGCGAGGAGGGCGAGGCGGGCTCCGTCCGGCTGATCGGTGAGGCGCAGATGCTCATCGGCACCGGCGTCAGCCTGGAGCACTTCGTCTCCTCGACGGTGAGCTGGGTGCGCGCCTCGATCGAGTTCGACAAGTGGCTCGTCGAGCGCCTCGGCATCCAGCCCGCCGAGGGCAAGAAGGACGGCGAGGAGCCCGCGGGCGCCTGACGCCACGGCTCGTCACGGCAACGGCCCGGGCAGCGGTCATCGCGACCGCCGCCCGGGCCGTTCCCGTACCCCCGTTTCCGTACTCCGGGGTTCACCCCAGCCGGGCCAGCCGCTCGACCGCCTCCTCCAGCACCTCGTCCTTCTTGCAGAACGTGAAGCGGACCTGGCTGCGCCCGGCCTCCGGATCGTCGTAGAAGACCGAGTTCGGCACCGCCGCCACCCCGCAGCGCTCCGGCAGCGCACGGCAGAAGGCGTAGGCGTCCTCGTCGCCGAACGGGGCGATGTCGGTCGTGATGAAGTACGTCCCCTCCGGCTCGTACACCCGGAAGCCGGCGGTGCGCAGGCCCTTCGCCAGCAGGTCGCGCTTGCGGTGCATGTCCTCGCGGAAGCCGGTGAAGAAGGCGTCGGGCAGGGCGAGCGCCTCGGCGACGGCGTACTGGAACGGGCCGCCGCTGACGAAGGTCAGATACTGCTTCGCCGCGCGCACGGCGGCCACCAGGGGCGCGTCCCCGGTGACCCAGCCGATCTTCCACCCGGTGTACGAGAACGTCTTGCCGGAGGAGGAGATGGAGACCGTGCGCCCGCGCATTCCGGGGAGCGCGGCGATCGGGTGGTGTGCCCCCGTGAAGACCAGGTGTTCGTAGACCTCGTCGGTGACCACCAGGAGGTCGTGCTCCACCGCGAGGTCCGCGATGCCGGCCAGTTCGTCGGGGGTGAGGACCGTGCCGGTCGGGTTGTGCGGGGTGTTCAGGAGCAGCAGGCGGGTGCGCGGGGTGATCAGGGTGCGCAGTTCGTCGAGGTCCGGGCGGAAGTCCGGGGCGCGCAGGGTGAGCGGTACGCGCTGGGCGCCCGCCATCGCGATGCAGGCGGCGTACGAGTCGTAGTACGGCTCGAACGCGATGACCTCGTCGCCCGGTTCGAGGAGGGCGAGCAGCGAGGCGGCGATCGCCTCGGTGGCCCCGGTCGTCACCAGGACCTCGGTCTCCGGGGACCAGGTCAGGCCGTAGAAGCGCTCCTGGTGGGCGGCGACGGCGGCACGGAGCTCCGGGACGCCGGGGCCCGGCGGGTACTGGTTGCCGTGGCCGGCGCGCAGTGCCCGTACCGCCGCCTCCCGGATCTCCTCGGGGCCGTCGGTGTCGGGGAAGCCCTGGCCGAGGTTGATGGAGCCGGTGCGCACGGCCAGCGCGGACATCTCGGCGAAGATCGTCGTACCGAACGCGGCGAGGCGGCGGTTGAGCAGCGGTCGTTCCTGCGCCGGGTTCCCCCGGGTCGCTCGTCCCTGTGTCATGGGCGCCATCCTGTGCCGAAGCTCTGGAGTTGCTCAAGTCCGCTTTGGCGCCCGAACGGGCGGGGCATCCCCCTGTCACACAACAACGGGGAAGCGACGGGGGACCTCGCTTCGGGGGAAGAAAGGCGGGTGGGGGCCATGGGCGTCTTCATCGCGATAGTGATCGCCGCGGTCGTCGTCGGCGGGCTGGTGACCGTCCTGCGGAAGACCGGTGGCGGGAGCGGCTCGGCGTCGAGGTCCGGACGTCGGCGTTCCGCGAGCAGTTCCTCGGCCGGTGGCGCCGGCGCCGGCTGGTGGGCGGGCGGCACCGACTCGGGCTCGTCCTGCGGAAGCGGCGACTCCGGCAGCTCCGGCGGGCATTCCGGCGGCCACTCCTGCGGCGGCGGCTCGTCGTGCGGCGGTGGCGGAGGCGGCTGCGGCGGGGGTGGCAGCTGATCCGGCCACCGCCGCACGGTCACCGACAGTGACCCGGCACCGGGCGTTCGGAGGGTGAACTCCCTCCGGACGCCTTTTTGTTGAGCGACGCGGACGTTTTCGGTTGAACAAGTGAACCCGTGGGCCCCCGAGGGGATGGAAACCACGGCAAGTTGGGCGAAAGCGCTGTGAGTGCGGCGTACTTCGTGATTCCCTCGTTGAAGAGAACATTCAGCCCTCGGACCCCAGTTGGACCGGATCGGGCGCTCCCCACCTCCCACGCGCAGTCACCCGGGGGCGTCCTGCTGTCCCTGCGTGTCCATGTGTGTTTGCGGAGCCCACCCATGCTCACCACCCTCCAGACGGCCTATTCCGATACCCGCGCCGCCGACCTGGCCTGGACGCTGGGCCGGGAGCCGCTGCCCGCCCTGGCGGTCCTCGATCTCCGGCTCGACGGCGCCGAACTCCAGCTGAGGCTGCTCGGCGCCTCCCACCAGGTCCTCCTCCAGGAGGACCGCGGAGTCTGCTCCGAGACCGTGGCCTGTATGCCCGGCAGCAGCACCCCCCTGCCCCTCGGCGTCGCGAAGCGGCTCGGGGACTGGGAGTACGAATTCGCCGCGCGCGTCGAGACCCTGACCCAGGGGCAGTTCGCCGGACGGGCGCAGGAACTGCTCGCCCTGGTGAGCGACCACCCGCACGGGCTGGCCGGCACCTTCCCCGGCAGCCCGTACGCCTTCACCGCGATGCTCGCCCAGCGCACCGAGGGCCAGGTGCGGTGGCGCACCTGGCACGCGTATCCGCAGGAGGGGCAGTTGGTGGTGACCCGGACCCGGGTGGGGGTGCGGATTCCCGCGCCCGCGGCCTGAGCGGCAGGGGCACTTACACCCGTGTGGGTGACAAGGTGCGACGGTGTCGTGACGTAGCGTTCGCACCATGATCGACCAGCAGACGGCGCTGCGAGGGGGCGCGGCGCGGATTCCCGTACGTCCGAGGACCGGCCGGTTCCTCGTGCTGGCCGCCGTCTTCATCTGTGCCGCCTGCGGTCTCGTCTACGAGCTCGAACTGGTCGCGCTCGCCTCCTATCTGATCGGCGACTCGGTCACCCAGGCCTCCGTCGTGCTCTCGGTGATGGTGTTCGCGATGGGCATCGGCTCGCTTCTCGCGAAACGTTTGTGCTGCCATGCCGCCGTCGGTTTCGGCATGGTCGAGGCCGCTCTCGCGCTGATCGGCGGCTCCTCGGCGCTGGTGCTCTACGCCTCGTTCGCCTGGCTCGGCGAATCGCAGTACGCCCTGGTCGGGTTCTCGCTGGCGATCGGGGTGCTGATCGGCGCGGAGATCCCGCTGCTGATGACGCTGATCCAGCGCGTCGACCGGCAGGACGCGGGCGGGGCCGTCGCCGATCTCTTCGCCGCCGACTACGTGGGCGCGCTCGTCGGCGGGCTCGCGTTCCCCTTCCTGCTGCTGCCGATGCTGGGGCAGTTGACCGGTGCGCTGCTCACCGGCGCGATCAACGCGGCGGCCGGCGGCGCTCTGGTCCTGTGGGTGTTCCGGCGCGACCTCAGCTCCCGTTCCCGGTGGCTCCTGATCCTGGTCAACGTCGCGGTGATCACGGTCCTGGCCACCGCCACGGTGCTGGTCGACGACTTCGAGCGGGCGGCGCGCCGGGCGGTGTACGGGGACCAGGTGCGGGTCGCCGTGCAGACCGGGGTGCAGGAGGTCGTCCTGACCGGCGCCGACCGCGATTCCCTCGGCCTCTATCTGGACGGCCGGCTGCGGGTCAGCGCCCGTGACGAGTACCGCTACCACGAGGCGCTGGTGCACCCCGCGATGAACGGGCCCCGCGCCCGCGTGCTCGTCCTGGGCGGCGGCGACGGACTCGCCGCCCGTGAGGTGCTGCGGTACGAGGACGTCCGCGCGGTCACCGTCGTCGAGCTGGACCCGGCCGTCACCCGACTGGCCCGCACCGACCCCGCCCTCTCCGAGCTGAACGACCACGCCTTCCGCGACCCGCGGCTCACCGTGGTCGACGCGGACGCGTTCCCCTGGCTCCGGGCCGACCGGGGCCGCTACGACGTGGTGATCTCCGACCTCCCGGACCCGGGCATCACCGCCAGTACGAAGCTGTACTCCGCCGAGTTCTACGGGCTGGTCGCCGAGGCGCTGGCCCCGGACGGGCGGCTCGTGGTGCACGCCGGGCCGCTGGGCTCCCGGCCGCAGACCTTCTGGACGGTGGAGGCCTCGATGCGCGCGGGCGGCCTCGCGACCCGCCCGTACCGCGTCACCGGCCGGTACGCGGGTCTCGCCGCGAGCCCGGACCGGGGCGGCGGCGACGCACGGGAGCGGGAGGACTGGGGTTTCCTCCTCGCCGGGCCGGGCGGCCCGGTGCCGGGGCCCTCGCTGGCCGTCGGAGGGCCCGTACCGCGGTCGCTGGGGGGCCGGGAGCTGCGCGAGGGGGCGCGGGCCGCGGGCGAGGCCCGGCTGCCGGGGCTCGCCCCGTCCACGCTGATCCACCCGCGGTACCGGGAGGACGCGTGAGCCCGGCCGTGCTCCCCGGCGGCGGTCCTCGGGTTTCGGTGGCCGAAGCGCTGACGTCCTGGGCCGGGGCCGATTAGGCTCGGTTGCCATGGAGCATGAGGTGTTCGTTCCGGTTCCCGTCCCGACTCTGCTGCGCACGCTGGGCGATCCCGCCCGGGTCGCCCGTTGCGTCCCCGGTCTCCAGCAGGACGCCGACGCGGCGTCGCCGCTGGCGGGCCGGCTGAAGCTCCGGGCCGGCGGCCACACCATCACCTACCGGGGCGAGCTGCGGCTCACCGGCCCGGAGAGAGACCGCTTCTCCGTCACCGGGAAGGGCGTGGAGGCCCGGGGCACCGGTGCGGTCGAGGTGGCCCTGACCATCGGCCTCACGGCGGCGGACGGCGGGACGACGCTCACGTACAGCGGTACGGCGGCCGGGGACGGGCGGCTGGTCGAGCTGGAGGAGGGCGCGGCGCTCGCGGCCGCCCACCGGCTCCTGGACCGCTTCACCCAGCAGCTGGTGACGGAGTCGCTGGCGGAGCGGGACGAGGGCGAGGAGCCCGGCGCTGAGGACCGCACGGTGGTCGCCGAAGGGCTTGAGGGCGACGAGATCCGCGCGGGCGGTGAGGGCGGCGACGACGGTGTGCCCTCGCCGGAAGCCGATGCCGATGCCGATGCCGAGGAGCTTGCTCTTGAGGCCGAGGACGATGCCGAGGCCGAAGCCGGGGCGGGCGGCGATGACTCCGGGGCCGGGGCCGGGGCCGTGTTCGACTCGCCTGTTCCGCCGCCCTCGCTCGATCCGGTCGCCGGGGTGGAGTTCACCGTTCCGGACGAACCGCCCGCCGAGGCCGCGCACGCCCGCCGCACCATGATCGGGCGCAGCGCCGAGGAGGTCGACCACGCGCCCCCGCGCGGCCGTTACGCCCCCGTGCCCTCGCCGGACGCGGGCGGTGCGAGCACGACCCTGCGGTGGGTCGCCCCGGCCGCCGCCCTCGCGCTCGCCTCCGCCGTGGTGCTGGGCCGGGCCCTGCGGCGCCGTAGGTAGGAACAGCCGGAGGGAGCGGCAGCCGGAGGCGGCGGCGGGCCAGTAGGGTCGTCGTGTGAGCAGGAGCGAAGAGAACGTCAGGCTGACCGTCGGCGCAGCCGAGTTGACCATCGACCCCGGGAACGGCTGCCGCGTCAGCAGCCTGCGGATCGGGGGCGCCGAACTGCTCCGCCAGGGCGATCGGTACGGCTGCTTCCCGATGGTGCCCTGGTGCGGGCGTACCGCGAACGGGGAGTTCCGCAACGGCGACGAGCTCCACCGGCTGCCGCTGAACTCACCGCCGCACGCCATCCACGGCACCGGCCGGGACACCTCCTGGCACACCGCCCACTCCGATGCCGACGTGGCCGAGGGCCGGGCGGCCTTCTACTACGACCTCGCCGAGCCCTGGCCGTACCCGGGCCGGGTCACGCAGACCTTCGAGCTGTCCGAGGACACCCTGACGCTCGGCCTCTCCGTCGAGACGTACGGCAACTCCTTCCCGGCCCAGGCCGGCTGGCACCCCTGGTTCCTGCGCACGCTCGACGGCCGGAACGCCGAGCTGTCCTTCGACGCCGCCTGGCAGGAGGAGCGCGGCGCGGACCATCTGCCCACCGGCCGCCGTATCGACCCGCTGCCCGGCCCGTGGGACGACTGCTTCGGCATGCCCGACGGCGTGGACGTGAAGCTCACCTGGCCGGAGCGGCTGGAGCTGACGGTGAAGAGCCGCAGCGAGTGGGTGGTGATCTACGACGAGCAGGAGGAGGCCGTCTGCGTGGAGACGCAGTCCGGGCCGCCCAACGGACTGAACACCCTGCCCCGGCTGGTGACCCCGATCGACCCGCTGGAGATCGCGACGACCTGGAGCTGGACACCGCTCCGGGGCGATGACCGGCCGTAGGGCCTGGCCCGGGCCCCGGCCCGTACCGCTTACCCTCGTGGACATGACTGACGTACGCGCTGACCTGCTCCAGCAGATCAAGGACAAGGCCGTGGTGCACGGCAAGGTGACCCTTTCCTCGGGGCTGGAAGCCGACTGGTACATCGACCTGCGCCGGATCACGCTGGACGGCAAGGCCGCGCCGCTGGTCGGCCAGGTCATGCTCGACGCCACCGCCGAGCTGGACTACGACTGCGTCGGCGGGCTGACCCTGGGCGCCGACCCGGTCGCCACCTCGATGCTGCACGCCTCCGCCGCCCGCGGTACGAGCCTGGACGCGTTCGTCGTCCGCAAGGCGCAGAAGGCGCACGGGATGCAGCGCCGGATCGAGGGCACGGACGTCAAGGGCCGCCGCTGCCTGGTCGTCGAGGACACCTCGACCACGGGCGGTTCGCCGCTGACCGCCGTCGAGGCGGTGCGCGAGGCGGGCGGCGAGGTCGTCGCCGTCGCCGTGATCGTCGAGCGCGGTGCCGCCCCGGCCATCGCCGAGGCCGGGCTGCCGTACGTGCACGTCTACTCGGTGGCCGATCTCGACCTGGGCTGAGCCCCGGGGCCCGTCGGTCCCGGGCGGCGGACGGTTTCACGTGAAACCGGGTCCGCCGAGTGGAGCCGGATGACGAGTCTGGGAAGATGGGGGCGACGATGACGTCGCCCCCAGGTCAGGGACTCAGCCTGCACACCCGCACATCCCAAGGAGCGGTCAGATGCCCATCGCAACCCCCGAGGCTTACGCCGAGATGCTCGACCGGGCAAAGGCGGGCAAGTTCGCCTACCCGGCCATCAACGTGACCTCGTCCCAGACCCTGCACGCCGCGCTGCGCGGTTTCGCGGAGGCCGAGAGCGACGGCATCGTCCAGATCTCCACCGGTGGTGCGGAGTTCCTGGGCGGCCAGCACAACAAGGACATGGTCACGGGCGCGGTCGCCCTGGCCGAGTTCGCGCACATCGTCGCCGCGAAGTACGACGTCACCATCGCGCTGCACACCGACCACTGCCCCAAGGACAAGCTGGACGGTTACGTACGTCCGCTGCTCGCCGTCTCCGCGGAGCGCGTCGCCAAGGGTCTGAACCCGCTGTTCCAGTCCCACATGTGGGACGGTTCGGCCGAGACCCTCGCCGACAACCTGGCCATCGGCCAGGAGCTGCTGGCCCAGGCCGCCGCCGCCAAGATCATCCTTGAGGTCGAGATCACCCCGACCGGCGGTGAGGAGGACGGCGTCACGCACGAGATCAACGACGAGCTGTACACCACCGTCGACGACGCGCTGCGCACCGCCGAGGCGCTCGGTCTGGGCGAGAAGGGCCGCTACCTGCTGGCCGCCTCCTTCGGCAACGTCCACGGCGTCTACAAGCCGGGCAACGTCGTGCTCCGCCCCGAGCTGCTGAAGGACCTGCAGGCGGGCGTCTCCGAGAAGTACGGCAAGCCGGCCGGCAGCCAGCCGTTCGACTTCGTCTTCCACGGCGGCTCGGGCTCCACCGCCGAGGAGATCGCCACCGCGCTGGAGAACGGCGTCGTGAAGATGAACCTCGACACCGACACCCAGTACGCCTTCACCCGTCCGGTCGTGGACCACATGTTCCGCAACTACGACGGCGTCCTGAAGGTCGACGGCGAGGTCGGCAACAAGAAGACCTACGACCCCCGCACCTGGGGCAAGGCCGCCGAGGCGGGTATGGCCACGCGCGTCACCGAGGCGTGCGCGAACCTGCGCTCCACCGGTACGAAGCTGAAGTAAGTACGACGCGTACGTCGCGGGCCCGGTCCTCGTTCTCGGGGGCCGGGCCCGCTGCCGTGCGGAGAGCCGTGAGTGAGCAAGGAGAGCTGTTGTGGGTGCGACCTACGATTTCGACGCCGTCGTCGACCGCCGGGGCACCTGGTGCGTCCAGTGGGACGGGGTCGCGGACCGGTTCGGGGTGGACGGGCTGCTGCCGTTCACCATCTCCGACATGGACTTCGCCACCGCCCCCGAGGTGCTGGCCGCGCTGCGGGCCCGGCTGGAGCACGGGGTGTTCGGCTACACCAGCTGGCAGCACGACGACTTCCGCTCGGCGGTCGCCCACTGGTACGCCACCCGGTACGGCACCACGATCGACACCGGGCAGCTGGTCTACGGCCCGTCGGTGCTCAACCAGCTCTCCCAGCTGCTCCAGATGTGGACGGCGGAGGGGGACGGCGTCGTCGTCCACACCCCTGTGTACGACGGCTTCCGCAAGGCGATCACCGGGCTCGGGCGCGAGCTGCGGGGGGTGCCGGTGGGGGACTGGGCGGCGCTGGAGCGGGAGCTGGCGCGGTCCGACGCGAAGGTTCTGGTGCTGTGCTCGCCCCACAACCCGACGGGGTACGTGTGGACGGCCGAGGAGCTGGCGCGGACGGCCGCGCTGGCCGAGCGGTACGGGGTCGCGGTGATCAGCGACGAGATCCACGCGGATTTCGTGCACGAGGAGCGGGTCGGGCGGGGCCATGTGCCGTGGACGCGGGTGGCGGGCGACGGGCGCTGGGCGCTGATCACCTCCGGGTCCAAGGCGTTCAACTTTCCGGCGCTGACCGGGTCGTACGGGCTGATCGGTGATCCGGACGACCGGGCGGAGTTCCTGCGGCGGATGGAGACGGCGGAGGGGCTGGCGTCGCCGGCCGTGCTGTCGCTGACCGCGCACATCGCGGCGTACCGGGAGGGGGCGGCGTGGCTGGACGCGGTGCGGGCGTACGTGGCGGGGAACCTGGCGTACGTCGCGGAGCGGCTGGCGGCGGAGCTTCCCGAGGTGGGGTGGGTGCCGCCGCAGGCCGGGTACCTGGCGTGGATCGACCTGCGGGCGGTGGGGGTGGACGACGCGGCGTTGCAGCGGGTGCTGGTGGAGCGGGAGGGGGTGGCGATCATGGG
>MUNB01000254.1 GCA_002154345.1 Streptomyces griseus | reverse complement strand
CCACCGGCCTCGCCCGCGACGACCGGATCATCTCCGCCGCCGTCTACCGGCTGGACGCCCTGGGCAATGTCGAGGACCACTGGTACACGCTGGTCAACCCGGAGCGGGACCCCGGTCCCGTCTGGATCCACGGGCTGACGAGTGACGTGCTCGAAGGGGCGCCGCTCTTTCCCGAGGTGGCCGAGGAGTTGTCCGCGCGGCTCGCGGACCGGGTGCTCGTGGCGCACAACGCGGCGTTCGACTGGTCGATGATCGCCCGGGAGTACGCTCGGGCCTCGGTGATCGCCCCGGTCGAGCACCGGCTGTGCACCATCGCGCTCGCCAAGGAGCTGCGGCTGCCGCTGCCCAACCACAAGCTGGCCACCCTCGCCGCGCACTTCGGGGTCGTCCAGCAGCAGGCCCACCACGCCCTGGACGACGCCCGGGTGCTGGCCGAGGCGTTCCGGCCGAGTCTGCACGCGGCGGCCCGGGGCGGGGTGCGGCTGCCGTTGCTGGAGTGCCGTCCGCTGACCGAGTGGTCGGACTCCCCCGTCGCCCCGCGCGTCGGGTATCAGCCCTCGCGGCAGAACAGCTGGCGGCCCTCGCGCAAGCGGCCGGCCTGCCCGTATCCCAATCCGGGGCGGTACGAGAAGGAGAAGCCGCTCCAGCAGGGGATGCGGGTGGCCTTCTCCGGGGACACCTCGATCGACCGGGAGCTGCTGGAGGACCGGGCGATCGAGGCCGGGCTCCATGTGGCGACCAGCGTGTCGCGGCTGACCAGTCTGCTGGTGACCAACGACCCGGACGCGGCCACGTCCAAGACGCAGAAGGCCAGGTCGTTCGGCACGCCGATCCTGGAGGAGAGCGCCTTCACCCATCTGCTGCGCGATGTGGCCCCCGCCGACGGGGCCGTCCTGCCGCAGCAGGCGCCACCGCCGTCATCGGAGTGAACCGGGCACGACTCGCCCGGCGTCCGCTCGCCCCCTGACCGCCGGGCGTCCCACCCTGTGGCGCATGGCACGTTGCGAGGTTTGCGGAAACGACTACGGCATGTCCTTCGAGGTGCACGCACAGGGTGCGGTGCACGTCTTCGACTGCTTCTCCTGCGCCATCCACCGCATGGCGCCGATCTGCGAGCACTGCCGGGTCCAGGTGATCGGGCAGGGTGTCGAGGTCGACGGGCACTGGTACTGCGGCGCCCACTGCGCCCGCGCCGAGGGGAAGGCGGGCATCGTGGACAAAGTGTGAGGAATCGCCTCATTGCCGGATTGCTCCGGCAGCACCCCTGAGTGCCGCACCCCATGACCCCGGTTGTACGGTCATGGGGTGTACCGCTTCCTGTTGACCCGGCAGTGGGTGATCCTCACCCTGCTCGGCCTCGTCCTGATCCCGACGATGATCGAGCTGGGTTTCTGGCAGTTCCACCGGCACGAACACCGGGTCGAGCAGAACAGCCTGATCTCGCGGAACCTCGCCGCGCGGCCGGTCCCGGTCACCGAACTCACCTCGCCCGGGCACACCGTCCCGCGCTCGGACTACTGGCGGACGGTCACCGCGACGGGCACGTTCGACACCGAGCACGAGGTGGTCGTCCGCCGCCGGACCTCGGACGACGACCGCATCGGCGTCCACGTCCTGACCCCGCTGGACCTCAAGGACGGCGGCACCGTCCTGGTCAACCGGGGCTGGGTGCCGGCCGCGCCGAACCAGACCGCCTTCCCCGACGTGCCGCCCGCGCCCCGCGGCGAAGTGACCGTCACCGGCCGCCTCAAGGCGGACGAGACGACCGGCAGCAGCGGCATCAAGGACCTGGCCGGACTGCCGGACCGGCAGGTGATGCTGATCAACAGCGACCAGCAGTCGCAGCTGCTGTCCCGGACGGTCCTCGGCGGCTACATCGAGCAGACCGAGCCCGCCCCTTCCGGTGATCTGCCCGAGCAGATCGCCCGCCCCGACGACAGCTCGATCGGCCCGCACATGGCCTACGCCGTCCAGTGGTGGCTGTTCGTCGCCGCGGTCCCGGTCGGCTGGATCATTCTCGTACGCCGTGAGAAGCGCGACCGTGAGCAGGCCGCGGCCGAGAACGCGACGGCCGAGGCCGCCGAACAGCCGGAGCCGGCGAGCGCCTGAGGCCGGCGGCACACCATCGGGCTGGTTGACATCGGCCCGGTTCGGGAAAACGCCAGGCGTGACCCCACGCATCGAGGACTACGCCCTGATCGGCGATCTCCAGACCGCCGCGCTCGTCGGCAGGAACGGTTCGGTGGACTGGCTCTGCCTGCCCCGCTTCGATTCCGGCGCCTGCTTCGCCGCCCTGCTCGGCACCGAGGAGAACGGCCACTGGCGCATCGCGCCCCAGGGCGCCGGCGCCTCCGACACCTGCACCCGGCGCGGCTATGTGCCCGACTCCCTGGTCCTGGAGACGTACTGGGAGACGCGGACCGGCACGGTGAAGGTCATCGACTTCATGCCCCAGCGCGACAGGTCGCCGGACCTGATGCGGATCGTCGAGGGCGTCAGCGGCAGCGTCGACATGCGTTCGGTGCTGCGGCTGCGCTTCGACTTCGGTTCGGTGGTGCCCTGGGTGCGGCGTTCGCACGGTCACCGGGTGGCGGTCGCGGGCCCCGACTCCGTTTGGCTGCGCAGCGAGCCGCCGGTCAAGACGTGGGGCCAGCAGTTCAGCACCTGCTCCTCGTTCACCGTGGCCGAGGGCGACAGCGTGGCGTTCGTGCTGACCTGGCACCCCTCGCACTCGCCGCGCCCGAAGCTGATCGACCCGCACAAGGCGCTGAAGCACACGCTGCACGACTGGGCGAAGTGGACCGCGCGGTGCACGTACGAGGGGCCGTACCGCGACGCCGTGCTGCGCTCGCTGATCACCCTGAAGGCGCTGACGTACGCCCCGACGGGCGGCATCGTGGCGGCCCCGACCACCTCGCTGCCGGAGGAGATCGGCGGCGTACGGAACTGGGACTACCGCTTCTGCTGGCTGCGGGACGCCACGCTGACCCTCGGGGCGATGGTCTCGGCCGGCTATCTGGAGGAGGCGGCGGCGTGGCGGGACTGGCTGCTGCGGGCCGTCGCCGGTGACCCGGCCGATCTGCAGATCATGTACGGGCTGGCGGGCGAGCGCCGGCTGCCCGAGGCGGAGCTGCCCTGGCTCACCGGGTACGAGCACTCCCGGCCGGTGCGCACCGGCAACGCGGCCGTCCGGCAGCGGCAGCTCGATGTGTACGGCGAGGTCATCGACGCGCTCCGGCTCGCCCGGGTCGCCGGTCTCGACGACAAGCCGCACGCCTGGAACCTCCAGCTCAGCCTGCTCGGCTTCCTGGAGTCGACCTGGCGGGAGCCGGACGAGGGGCTGTGGGAGATCCGCGGCGCCCGGCGGCACTTCGTGCACTCCAAGGTGATGGCCTGGGTCGCGGCCGACCGGGCGGTGCGCTCGCTGGAGGAGAACCCGGAGCTGCCCGGCGACGCGGACCGCTGGCGGGCGATGCGGGACGCGGTGCACGCCGAGGTCTGCGAGAAGGGGTACGACCCCGAGCGGAACACCTTCACCCAGTCCTACGGGTCACGGGAGCTGGACGCCTCGACGCTGCTGATCGTGCGGACCGGGTTCCTGCCGCCGGACGATCCCCGGGTGATCGGCACGGTCGACGCGGTCCGCGACGAGCTGGGCAGCGACGGTCTGGTCCGCCGCTACAGCACCGACGGCGGTTCGGTGGACGGTCTGCCGGGCGACGAGGGGGCGTTCCTCGCCTGCTCGTTCTGGCTGGTCGACGCGTTGCGGCGGATCGGCAGGCCGGACGAGGCGCGGGCCCTGTTCGAACGGCTGCTGGAGCTCCGCAGCGACCTGGGGCTGCTGGCCGAGGAGTACGACGTCGCGGCGGGGCGGCAGCTGGGCAACTACCCCCAGGCCTTCAGCCATATCGGACTGGTGAACTCCGCTGTCGACCTGGCCGGGGAGGACCCGGCAGGATAGGGCCATGGATCTTGGACTGAAGGACCGCGTCTACATCGTCACCGGAGCGACCCGGGGCCTCGGCAACGCCACGGCCCGCGCCCTGGCCGCCGACGGCGCGAAAGTGATCATCACCGGCCGGGACGAGAAGGCCGTGACGGAGGCCGCCGCCGAGCTGGGCCCGGACGCGCTCGGGGTCGCCGCGGACAACGCCGACCCGGGGGCCGCCCAGCGTCTGGTGGACACCGCGCGGGAACGCTTCGGGCGGCTCGACGGCATCCTCATCAGCGTCGGCGGGCCGCCCCCGGGCTTCGTCGCGGACAACACGGACGACCAGTGGCAGACGGCGTTCGAGTCGGTGTTCCTGGGAGCGGTACGGCTCGCCCGGACGACGGCGGCCGCGCTCGGCGAGGGCGGGGCGATCGGCTTCGTGCTCTCCGGGTCGGTGCACGAGCCGATCGCGGGGCTGACCATCTCCAACGGGCTGCGTCCCGGTCTCGCCGGTTTCGCCAAGTCGCTGGCCGACGAGCTGGGCCCGCGCGGTATCCGGGTGGTGGGCGTGCTGCCCGCCCGGATCGACACCGACCGGGTCCGTGAGCTGGACGCCCTGTCCGGCGACGCGGAGGCCGCCCGCACCGCCAACGAGGCGCGGATCCCGCTGCGGCGCTACGGGACGCCCGAGGAGTTCGGCAGGACCGCGGCCTTCCTGCTCTCCCCCGCCGCTTCCTATCTGACGGGGATCATGGTCCCGGTCGACGGGGGGTTCCGGAGCGGCTTCTGAGCCCGCGCTCCCGACCGTACGCCCACGGGCCGTCAGGACACCCGCTCCGCGCGGTGCTTGACGGCCTTGAGGCGTACCTCGGCGGGAAGCGTCTCCAGACCGGCCGATTCCCTGGCGTGCGCCAGCGCCCCGTCGCCGATCGCGTTCAGCGTTCCGAGCGGCGCGGCGTGCGGCTCCATCAGCAGCCGGAGCCGGGCCCGGGGCGCGGTGCGGCGGCCCGTCAGCATCGCCTGGGCGCGGGCCACCCCGTCCAGGTCGCCCGCCTCCGCGGCGAGCACGCCCTCCAGGGCGCGGCCCCGCAGCTGTGCGCCTTCGCCGTCGCCGCTGTCGACCAGCACGTCGGCGAGCCGGCCGCGGCGGAGCTGGGCGAGGAACCACCACAGGGCGAGGATCACCAGGACGGCGAGGACCGCGATCACGGTCGGCCACCACCAGCCGTCGTCGCGCCAGCGGTGCCGGTCGGCCACGCTGAGCAGGACGTCGTTCTTTCCGTCCCAGGGCCACCAGGACGGTACGGACGCGCCGAGGCCGGCGGCGAACACGGCTCCGCCGACCACGACCAGCACCAGTCCGGCCAGGGCCAGCAGGACCCGGTTGACGGTGGAGCGCATGCGGCTCATCCCTTCTTCGCCGGTCGGTGCACCTGGACGGAGAGGGCGGGCGGTTTCGCCAGACCCAGTTCCCGGACGGCCTTCTCCAGTACGTCGTCCAGGTCGGTGCGTACGTCGTCGAGTTCCCGGAAGTGCGAGAGGGCCCGCA
The DNA here is from genome assembly GCA_002154345.1 of Streptomyces griseus. Lineage (GTDB taxonomy): Bacteria > Actinomycetota > Actinomycetes > Streptomycetales > Streptomycetaceae > Streptomyces > Streptomyces caviscabies. The sequence goes on along the minus strand of MUNB01000254.1, from coordinate 29,895 downwards.
CCTTCGCCTTCCGCCGTCCCATGCGGACGCGTACGGACTGCACGCCGGACACCTCCACGGCCCGGTCCCGCAGGACCAGTGCGGCGGCGGTACGGTCGAGCCCGGCCCGGATGTCGGCGCGGTCGCGGCGCATCGGCAGCAGGTCGCGCAGTCCGGGGGTGAGGGCCAGCAGGATCAGCCAGAGGCCGATCAACGCCGCGACGGCCGCACCGATCAGCACCGCGACATCGTCCAGCTGCCGTTCGGCGAGGCCGTCGGCGAGCGAGCGACGCCACTGCATGGCCGGACGGTCGGCCCGTACGGCGGCGATGTCGTAGAGCAGCAGTCCGGCCGCGCCCAGGAGCACCAGGGCCAGCAGGGCGGCCGGAACCCGGCGCGCGGACCAGAAGCGGCCGGCCCGTCCGTCGCCCTGTTCCAGGGTGGGGACCGGTGCGCGGGTGTCGGCCGACGTGTCCGGGACCGGGGTCGGCGTCTCGCCGTCGCCCGGTGCCACGGTGGGCATCCGCCGGGTGGAGCCGGTCGGTTCACCGGGTTCGGTCATCGGATCCTCCCCTGTGCGGCGGCGCTCGTTCCGGCGGGGTGCAGCCGTTCGACCTGTACGGCCACCTCGGGCACCTCCATGCCGGCGAGCGCCTTGACGCGCTGGGCGACCCGGCTGCGTACGGCGCCGCACTGACGGCCGATGTCACAGGGGTAGCCGAGCTCCAGGACGACCCGGACCCGGGCGGCGTCGCGGTGCACGGTGACCGTGGCTCGCGGCGACGCCCCGTCCTCGGGCGGATCGGTGACCGCTTCCTTCGCCGCCTGGGCGGCGATCTTGGCGACGACGCGGTCGGCGATCCGGGTCTCGCCCCGTTCCGCGGCGGCGACCCGGCCGGTCACCGCCGTCACCGTCGCCGGTCGCCGCGCTCGCGACTCCGGAAGAAGTCGCCGGGCTCCAGGTCACCGTCCAGGAAGCGGCCGGCGATGAAGCCGATCGCACCCAGGGCGGCCACCAGTACGAAGGCTCCGAACCCGCCGAAATATCCGGCGAACCCGAGCGCCATGCCGGCCAACAGACCGGCGACAGCCATGCTCATCGTGTTCTCTCCTCAACTGCCGTGCGACGGAGCGGCGAAAGGGCTACTGGACCCGCTGGGAGGGCTCGTCCTCGTCGTCGTCCTCGTCCGGCAGCTTGACGTCGCTGACGGCGATGTTGACTTCGACGACTTCGAGACCGGTCATGCGTTCCACCTCGGCGACGACGTTCCCGCGGACGTCGCGGGCCACATCGGCGATGGACACGCCGTAGTCGACGACGATCTCCAGGTCGAGGGCCGCCTGGGACTCGCCGACCTCCGCCTTCACACCGCGGGTGACGGACTTGCCGCCGCCGGGGACCCGGTCACGGACGGCGCCGAAGGTCCGCGACAGGCCGCTGCCCATCGCGTGGACGCCGACCACGTCGCGGGCCGCCATTCCGGCGATCTTCTCGACGACGCCGTCGGCGATGGTGGTACGGCCCCGGGTGCCCGGGTCGCCGCCGCCGCGCTTGTTCAGCGGAGATGTGCCGCCCGAACCGCTGTCGGGGTTGGTGCGCTGGGAGGTGTCAGTCATCGCTGCTCATCCCTTCGGGGCAGAGTTGGACTTCCTTGCCCACGTTAAGTGCGCTTTCCCCATCCCGCGCCGTGGATGCGGCAGGCTGGGGCGATGACAACGGCGCAGGGCCCGCGGAGGGCCGATGGATGGACCGCCGAGGTACGGCAGCGGCTCGGTCTGGGCAGTCTGCTGCCGCTGGGCGGCCCGGCGGACGGCGCGTGGATCGCGGAGACGGCGGCCGCCTCGGTGCTGCGCGGGGCGGCGGCCTCTCCCGGGACGGTGCTGGGGAAGCTGCGGATCGGCCCGACGGAGGAGGCGGTCGCCGGGAGCGGCCAGGAGGGTGCGAGGGCCCCGGGCGACCCGGCGCCGCCCCCGACTCCGCCGGGCGGGCTGCCGCCGGTGGCGCTGCGGATTCGGGCGGAGTTCTCGGCCACCCCGGACCGGCCGCTGCCGGACACCGCGGCGGCGCTGCGCGCCGCGCTTCTCACGGCCGCCGCCGCCCGGCTGGGGCTGGAGATCGCCGAGGTGGATCTGACGGTGACGGCATTGCTGGAGGACGGTGCGCCCGATCAGGTGACGGAGCCGGAAACGGCGGCGGCCCGGGTCGCGGAGCCGGAGGGCCCGGTGGCGACGGCGGCCGCCGGGGCGCCGGGCGTCGTCTCGCTGACCCGGGCCCTGGGCAGCCCCGTGCACACCGACCGGGACCATGTGCGGGTCGAGGTGGCGACGGCCGGTGACCATCGGGCTCTCGATGTCGCCCGGTCGGTACGCACAGCGGTGGCGGCGGCCACGGAGGCGCGGCTGCCGGTGTCGGTGCTGGTCACGGATGTGGTCAGTCGGTGATGCCCGCCAGATCGCGGAGCCGGCGGCCCTGGGCCGCCCGCTCGGCGACGCGCTGCTCCTCGTAGGTACGCGCGAGCGCGCCGCCGAGGAGTGCCTTGGTCTCGACGACGGCGTCGCGGGGGGCCGCCACCAGGGCGGCGGCGAGGTCGCGGGCCGCCGCGTCGAGCTGGTCGGCGGGGACCACGAGGTTGGCGAGGCCGGTGCGCTCGGCCTCCTCGGCGTGCACGAAGCGTCCGGTGGCGCAGATTTCGAGCGCGCGGGCATACCCCACGAGGTGCACCAGGGGGTGGGTGCCCGTGAGGTCGGGAACGAGGCCGAGGCTGGTCTCGCGCATGGCGAACTGCACGTCCTCGGCGACGATCCGCAGATCGCAGGCGAGGGCGAGCTGGAAGCCGGCGCCGATGGCGTGGCCCTGGACCGTCGCGATCGACACGAGGTCGTTGCGGCGCCACCAGGTGAACGCCTCCTGGTACTCAGCGATGGTCGCGTCGAGCTCGGCCTCCGGCCCGCGCGCCATGTCGAGGAACGACGGCTCGCCGTCGAAGCCCTCGGGCGTGAAGGCCTGCCGGTCGAGGCCCGCGGAGAAGGACTTGCCCTCGCCGCGGAGCACCACGACCCGAACGGTGCCGGGCAGCGCCCGTCCGGCCTCGGTCAACGCCCGCCACAGAGCGGGAGACTGAGCGTTGCGCTTGGCCGGGTTGGTGAGCGTCACCGTGGCGACGGCATCGTCGACGGTGAGCCGTACGCCGTCCTTGTCGAGCACAGTGTCGAGCGAGGTCATGGGGCGCCTCCGGATCGGGTGCAGTCAGCACTCAGGAACTAAGTGACTGAACAGTAACCACCCGGACGACCTTGCGGTCAGCCGGGTGGTTACCCCGAATTCCGTTGGGCCCGAATGACACCGAAGACACCGAAACCGCGGAGGCCTCAGGCCGAAGCGGCCTTCTTGCCTCGTGTCGCGCCGCCGCGTCCTCGCAGCGTCACTCCGGACTCACTGAGCATCCGGTGGACGAATCCGTAGGAGCGGCCGGTTTCCTCGGCCAGCGCCCGGATGCTCGCACCGGAGTCGTACTTCTTCTTCAGGTCTGCCGCGAGCTTGTCACGCGCGGCGCCGGTTACCCGGCTGCCCTTCTTCAGAGTCTCGGCCACCCGTGCCTCCTCATGGGAAGTGCGCTCTGGACTCTCATGATCACCCCTCCCGCGCTTCCTGGCCACCCATTCGGCAAGGTCGGTGCGAGCGGTTTCCCGGACGAGAAGCGCGTCGACGCGATCGGAATCCCTGATTCCAGCGGGCGCACACGGGCGTACGGCCCTCACCGACCCGAGAACGGGCAGGTCAGGGCCGTACGAGGAGAGAACGCCGGAAAAGGGGCGCGCGGCGCGTGAGCGCGGGGCGCACCACCGGAGTACGAGACGCCCTCACGCAGATGATGGATCACGCGTAGGCCGAATGATCTATCCCGGCGGATCAGGCGAGGGCGACGAGGTCGCGGTAGTCCGCTCCCCAGAGGTCCTCGACACCGTCCGGGAGCAGGATGATCCGCTCCGGCTGGAGCGCCTCGACGGCGCCCTCGTCGTGGGTGACGAGGACGACGGCGCCCTTGTAGGTGCGCAGCGCGCCGAGGATCTCCTCGCGGCTGGCGGGGTCGAGGTTGTTCGTCGGCTCGTCGAGCAGGAGCACGTTGGCGGAGGAGACGACCAGGGTCGCCAGCGCGAGCCGGGTCTTCTCGCCGCCGGAGAGCACCCCGGCCGGCTTGTCGACGTCGTCGCCGGAGAAGAGGAAGGAGCCGAGCGTCTTGCGGACCGCGACGAGGTCGAGGTCGGGGGCGGCGGAGCGCATGTTCTCCAGGACCGTGCGCTCCGGGTCGAGGGTCTCGTGCTCCTGGGCGTAGTACCCGAGCTTGAGGCCGTGGCCCTCGATGACCTGGCCGGTGTCGGGCTTCTCCGCGCCGCCGAGCAGGCGCAGCAGCGTGGTCTTGCCGGCGCCGTTGAGGCCGAGGATGACGACGCGGGAGCCCTTGTCGATGGCGAGGTCGACGTCGGTGAAGATCTCCAGCGAGCCGTACGACTTGGACAGGCCCTCCGCCATCAGCGGGGTCTTGCCGCAGGGCGAGGGGTCGGGGAAGCGCAGCTTGGCGACCTTGTCCGAGACCCGTACGGCCTCCAGGCCGGAGAGCAGCCGGTCGGCGCGCTTGGCCATGTTCTGGGCGGCGACGGTCTTGGTGGCCTTGGCGCGCATCTTGTCGGCCTGCGCGTTGAGGGTCGCGGCCTTCTTCTCGGCGTTCTGGCGCTCGCGCTTGCGGCGCTTCTCGTCGGCCTCGCGCTGCTGCTGGTAGAGCTTCCAGCCCATGTTGTAGATGTCGATCTGGGAGCGGTTGGCGTCGAGGTAGAAGACCTTGTTGACGACCGTCTCGACCAGTTCGACGTCGTGGGAGATCACGACGAAGCCGCCGCGGTAGGACTTGAGGTAGTCGCGCAGCCAGACGATGGAGTCGGCGTCGAGGTGGTTGGTCGGCTCGTCCAGGAGCAGGGTGTCGGCGTCCGAGAAGAGGATCCGGGCCAGCTCGACGCGGCGGCGCTGACCGCCGGAGAGCGTGTGCAGGGGCTGGCCGAGCACCCGGTCGGGCAGGCTGAGCGCGGCGGCGATGGTGGCGGCCTCGGCCTCGGCGGCGTAACCGCCCTTGGTGAGGAACTCCGTCTCCAGGCGCTCGTACTTCTTCATCGCCTTCTCGCGGGTGGCGCCCTGTCCGTTCGCCATCCGGTCCTCGTTCTCACGCATCTTGCGCAGAATCGTGTCGAGGCCGCGGGCGGAGAGGATGCGGTCGCGGGCGAGGATGTCGAGGTCGCCGGTGCGCGGGTCCTGCGGGAGGTAGCCCACCTCGCCGGACGTGGTGATGGTGCCCCCGGCGGGGGTGCCCTCGCCCGCGAGGCACTTGGTGAGGGTGGTCTTGCCCGCTCCGTTGCGGCCGACGAGGCCGATGCGGTCGCCCTTGGCGATACGGAAGGAAGCGGATTCGATGAGGATGCGGGCGCCGGCGCGCAGCTCGATGCCGGAAGCGGTGATCACGGGAAAAACTCCAGGGCAGTATGGACGGCGGAGGGACGAGGGCGGAGGTCTCTCGACGCCGCTAATGCACAAGGAGGAAGGCCATACGGCCCATTCTACTGGCGGCGCGCAACTCCTTTTCCGCATGCCCGGTGGGACGAACCGTCCGATACTCGGCGCAGGGCGTCACCCCGTCGCCCGCCCGAGCCCGAGGGTGGTGCGACCGTGCAGTTCGACGACGACGCCGATCTGGACACGTCCGAGGTCCAGGATGTCCGGGGCAGCCGGATCCCGGGCGGGAAGGCCACCGTGGGCGGCGGCATCGCCGGGGTGATCGCCCTGATCCTGGGCCTGCTCTTCGGCGTCGGCCCCGATCAGCTCGGGCTGACCTCGGACGGCGCGGACCCGGCGGCGACCTCGTCGTCGGCCGGGCAGGTGCAGGAGAGCTGTCTGAAGGGGCAGGACGCGAACAGCCGGGAGGACTGCCGGACGGTGGCGGTGGTCAACAGCGTGCAGGACTTCTGGCGTCAGGAGTTCGCACGGCGTGACGCCTCCTATGCGGGCGCGCGAACGGTCCTGTTCAGCCAGCGGGTGGGCACCGCGTGCGGGGCCGCCACCTCGGCGGTCGGGCCGTTCTACTGCCCCGGTGACCGCAAGGTCTATCTGGACCTCGGGTTCTTCGACGACCTGCGGACGAAGTTCGGCTCCAGCGGCGGGCCGTTCGCACAGGCGTACGTCGTGGCGCACGAGTACGGCCACCACGTGCAGAACCAGATGGGAACGCTGGGCCGGTCGCAGGACGGGCGGCAGGGCGAGAACAGCAACGCGGTGAAGGTGGAGCTGCAGGCCGACTGTTACGCCGGGGTCTGGGCGCACCACGCGACGACGACGCCGGACGAGTCGACCGGCCGGCCGCTGATCACGGAGCTGACCCGGGCGGACATCCGGGACGGCCTGGACGCGGCGGCGGCGGTCGGCGACGACCGGATCCAGGAGAGGTACCAGGGCCGGGTCACCCCGGAGTCGTGGACGCACGGTTCGGCCGCGCAGCGGCAGCAGTGGTTCTCCACCGGGTTCCGTACGGGCGACATGGCCCGGTGCAACACCTTCACCTGAGCCGACCGCCCGCCCCGGCCCGCGATGAGGCCGTCCGACAGGGCGTTGTCAGTGGCGGATGGAAGACTGAGACGCAGATCACATCAGGTGCGGCGGACATCCAGGAGAGGTGAGTGCGATGGCAGGCGCGGGGAGCGGCGTTCCCACGATCTACCCGACGATTCTGTACGACGACGCGAAGGCCGCGATCAGAACGCTGACGCAGGGCCTCGGCTTCACCGAGGAGGCGGTCTACGAGGGCGAGAACGGCAGTGTGCTCCATGCGGAGCTGTCCTTGGGCAACGGCAGGGTGATGCTCGGTTCGAAGGGGCGCGAGGGCGTGTTCGCGCGGGCGATGGCGGGCGCCGGCCCGGCGGGGGTGTACGTGGTGGTGGACGAGGTGGACGCGCACTGCGCCCGGGCCAAGGAGTTCGGCGTGGAGATCCTCATGGAGCCGACCGACCAGGACTACGGCTCGCGGGACTACATGGCGCGGGATGCCGAGGGCAATGTGTGGAGCTTCGGGACGTACGCCCCGGGGTCCGGCTGAGCGGACCCCGGCGGCGGACGGTTCAGGCTCCTCCGGTGTGCACCTGGAAGGCGGCCCGGCGGACCGCCTTGGCCAGGGCCGGGTCCGGATGGGCGGCGGCCAGGGCGACCAGGACCTGGACGGTGCGCGGGTGGCCGACGGCCCTGACCTCGTCGAGCAGGGCCGGGACGGTGCCCTGGACGGCGGAGTCGAGGTGGCGCACCAGCAGCCCGGTCTCGCCGTGGTCGGCGACGGCGGCCGCGGTGTCGACCCAGAGCCAGGTGGACTCCTCGCGGCTGAGGACGTCCTGGGCGTCGTCGGGGTCGTTGCCCTCGTACTCGGCGAGCCAGAGCAGCGCGTAGGGCCGCAGCGAGGGTTCGGCGAGCACGGCGCGGACCTCGGGTTCGGCGGGGGCGCCGACGACCCTCAGCGCCTCGAAGGCCAGTCCGCGCAGCAGCGCGTCCTCGCCCCGGGCGACGGCCAGCAGTTCGGCGACGGCGCTGCCGACGGTGCGGGCGGCGAGCCAGGCGCGGTATTCGTCGCGGGCCGGTCCGGGGGTGAGCCGGGCGCAGCCAAGGAGCATGTCGGCGGCGGACTGCTCGATGTTGCCGGCCGGGCTCTGGGCGGCGACGCAGATCTGTTCCAGCTTGACCCAGACCGCCCAGTTGCCGAGCGGGGTGAGGGTGGCGTGTCCTGTGCCGAGGGTCAGCGCCCCGACGGCTGCGAGGCCCTCCAGGGCCCAGTCGAGCAGCAGGGCGTTGAGGTCGGCGCTGCGAGCGGGTGCGGCGGCGCTCATGGTGTCCTCGGCCGCCTCCGGGGCGGCGGGCGCGGTTCTGCCGGGGCCCAGGGGCACTTCGCAGCGCTCCTCCTGGAGTTCGGCGACGCGCTGGCCGAGGAGGTCCAGCAGGGCGGGGACGGTGACGGGGCCCGCGGAGAGCTGGAGGAGCGAGAGCACCTGGGGCACGGCCTCGACGGCTTCGGCGACCGCGCCCGCCTCGATGTCCTCGGGCGCGGCGTGGACGAGCGACCAGGCGTCGAAGAGCGCCACCCAGCCGCGCAGCACGGCGGAGTCGTCCCGGTCCCAGGCGCGCAGCCGCCAGCCGGGGCGGGCGGTGTCGCCGTGCAGCTCGATGAGTCCGGCCAGCCGGGCCCGGTCCCAGCCCGCGCGGACCTGCGCCGGGGAGAGCTCCAGGGCGGTGGCCGCCCGTTCGAGGGCGTGGGCCGCGAGCGGGGCGGCGGTGCCGGGCCCCGGGGTGCCGGCGGCCCAGTGGGCGATGCGTACGGCGTCGGCGAGCACGGCCCTGGCCTGGCGTGCCAGTTCCGTGCGGGGCGGGGTGCCCTCGGGGGGCCGGGGAGCCGGCCTGGTGCGCCGGGTGGTCACGGCCTTGCGGGCGGTGGCAAGGGGTCGCGGGCGGACAAGTCGCAGCCTGGAGTCGCGCGGAGTACGGGACGTCACGGGAGCAGTCTTGCCCCTGACGGCCCGAAAGCCCAAACGGAAGGCGTTTCACCGGTACGTGAAAGGTTCCCCCGGCGCGACGGCAAGGGGGAGAGTTCACCCCATCGGCTCACATCAGGGGCGTGAGGAAGCGCCGCAGGGTCTCTTCGTAGCGGGCCGGGTCGACGTTCCACATCGAGGCATGCGGAGCCTGCGCCACGGCGTGCAGGCTGACCAGATCCGGGCGGCGGGCGGCGAGCTCCCGGGACGGCCCCCAGGGGGCGATGGTGTCGTCGGGGCCGTGCAGGATCAGGGTCGGGGCGCGCAGCGAGGCCGCCGCCGAGGTCTCCAGCACCGGGGCGGGGCTCATCCCGGTCCGGCCCTGGGCGGCGCGGACGGCGAGCGGCAGCAGGGCGGCCGGGACGCCGCGGGCGGCGGCCAGGGCGCGCAGGGTGACCGGCCAGTCCAGCACCGGCGAGTCGAGGACGAGCCCGCCGATCCGGTCGCGGAGCGGTGACTCGACGGCGGCATACAGGGCCATGGTGGCGCCGGTGGACCAGCCGTGGAGGATGACGTTCCGTGCCCCGTGGCGCAGGGCGTGGCGGATGGCGGCGTCGAGGTCGCGCCACTCGGAGGCGCCGAAGTGGCCGAGGCCGTCGGCGGGGCGCGGGGCTCCGGGGTCGCCCCGGTGGGCGAGGTCGAGGATCGGGAAGCGCTGGGCGTGCAGGAAGCCCATGAGGTTCATGGGGTGGGCCCGGGTGGCGCCGAGGCCGTGCACGGTGATGATCCAGGTGTCGCGTGCGCCGGGGACGTACCAGGCGGGCAGGATGCCCAGCTCGCCGGGGATCTCGGTCTCCTGATGGTCCAGGCCGAGGTCGCTGCCCGGGTCGCCGCCGTACAGCGCGGGGGTGAGGCGGACCTTCGCGCCGGGTTCGAGGAGCCCCTGGCCGACGCTCTCCAGTCTCCGTACGACCGTGTCGGCGGCCTGGGAGGCCCCGTCCACGACGGGTCCGACGACCGCGTGGACGCCGGGTCCGGCGAGACCCCAGGTGCCGGGCCGGAGCGCCGAGAAGGAGCGGGTCAGGGTGACCTGCCCGGCCGCCGTGGCGTGCACGGTGAGTCTGCGGTCGGCGGGGAGGGGACGTCCGGGCGTCGCCCTGAGGGCGACGTCACTGGCGTACCGGCCGGCCGCGACCGCTGCCGCACCGACGCCGAGGATCGAGGTGACGGCCGCTGCCGTCGCGGTTACCGGGCGCACCGCTTCAGTGTCGTGGCGCGGGTGACGGGCTGCCAGCGGACGGGGGCCGTCCGGGCTGCGGGCGCGGGTCAGCCGGGCTGGCCGTATCCCTTGAGCGCCTCGGTCACCTCGGCCAGCTGGGCCGGGTCGAGCAGGGCCGGGGTGCGGCCGGGCACGGAGCTCGCGGTGAGCCAGAGGCGGCACAGCCACTCCAGCTGGGCGGTGCGCTCGTAGGCCCGGTCGAGGGTGTCGCCGTAGGTGACGGTGCCGTGGTTGGCGAGCAGACAGCCGGTCCGGCCCCGGAGGGCTTCGAGCATGGCCTCGGCCAGTTCCGGGGTGCCGTAGCGGGCGTAGGCGGCGGTGCGGACCGGGCCGCCGAGGATGGCGGCCGCGTAGTGGATCAGCGGCACCTCGGTGACGAGGGTGGAGACGGCGGTGGCGTGCACGGCGTGGGTGTGGACCACGGCGGCGGCGTCGGTGGAGCGGTAGACCGCCAGGTGGAGAGGGAGTTCGCTGGTCGGCCCCAGCTCCCCGATGACCTGTCGGCCGTCCAGGTCGACGCCGACCGCGTCGTGGGGTCCGAGCCGGTCGTAGGGCACCCCGCTGGGCGTCACCAGGACCAGATCGCCGACCCGGGCGGACACATTGCCCGAGGTGCCGACGACCAGGCCGTCCGACGCGCTGCGGCGGGCCGTCGCGACGACGTCCCGCCAGGTCTCTCCCACGGATTCCGGGTGCTGCTCGCTCATGGGGCGAGCGTAGGCGCGACGGCGCGCAACCGGAACGTCACGCGGGCCGTGACGGGGATCTCTTCCGGGCGCCGAACAGCCGGTCAAAATGTTCGCCAACGGGCGGCAAAGGGCAGTCCACGCCGCACCCCACAGGCATCCCGCAACCTCTCCCGCACACAAGCGGAAGCGGCTCACTCCGTTTGGAGTCACCGCAACGCCCTGTCCAGTTCATCTTCCGTTCACCCAGGTTGCCTACGGTCCACGAGCCACTGACGTCGAACGATTGCCTGGGTAAATGGAACACATCACGCTGCTGCTTGCGATTGTGGTCGTAACAGCTCTCGTGTTCGATTTCACGAACGGTTTCCACGACACCGCCAACGCGATGGCCACCACCATCTCGACCGGCGCACTGAAGCCCAAGACAGCGGTGGCGATGTCCGCCGTTCTCAACCTGATCGGCGCGTTCCTGTCGGTGGAGGTCGCGAAGACGATCTCCGGCGGGATTGTCAACGAGGACGGCCTCAGAACCGAGGTCATCTTCGCGGCGCTCGTCGGCGCCATCCTGTGGAATCTCCTGACCTGGCTGGTCGGCCTGCCCTCCAGCTCCTCCCACGCCCTGTTCGGCGGTCTGATCGGCGCCGCGGTCATGTCGGCCGGCTGGTCCTCGATCAACGGCGGCACCGTGGTCACCAAGGTGCTGCTCCCGGCGATCGCCGCCCCGCTGGTGGCCGGCCTCGCCGCGATGCTGGCCACGCGGCTGACGTACCGGATCAACCGGAACGTCACCGACCCGAACCAGCTGAAGTCGACGGCCAAGGGCTACCGGGCCGGACAGATCGCCTCGGCCGGTCTCGTCTCGCTCGCCCACGGCACCAACGACGCCCAGAAGACGATGGGCATCATCACCCTGGCCCTGGTCACCGGCGGCGTCCTCGCCCCCGGCTCCAACCCGCCGATGTGGGTCATCGTCTCCGCCGGTCTGGCCATCGCGCTCGGCACCTACCTCGGCGGCTGGCGCATCATCCGCACCATGGGCAGCGGCCTGACCGACCTCAAGCCGCCGCAGGGCTTCGCCGCCCAGACCAGTGCGGCGACCGTCATCCTGGCCTCCTCGCACCTCGGTTTCTCGCTCTCCACCACCCAGTCCTGCTCGGGTGCCGTGATGGGCGCGGGCCTCGGCCGCAAGGGGGGCGTGGTCCGCTGGTCCACCGCCACCCGGATGTTCGTCGCCTGGGGTCTGACGCTGCCGGCCGCGGGGCTGGTCGGCGCGGGCGCCGAGTTCCTGACCAAGCAGGGCACCTGGGGCATCACCGTCACCGCGATCCTGCTCGTCGGCGGCTCCTTCGCGATCTGGCTGGCCTCGCGCCGCCAGCCGGTCGACCACACCAACGTCAACGACACGGCCACCGGCGAGGACGAGCCGCAGGGCGTCGTCACCACCGCCATCGCCGCGGTCCAGCCGCCGCCCGTCGGCGTCCCGGCCTCCGACCTCATGACCACCATCCCGGCTCCGGCCACGGCGCCCGACGACCCGGCCCGGCCGCCGGCCACGGTGTAAGGACAGATCCGCATGAAAATCGACTGGGCAGCTCTCGCCTCCGTCTTCGGTGTCAGTCTCGTGGTCACCGTCGCGCTGGTCGGCCTCTTCACCCTGGGCATCGTCGCCCTCTCCAAGCAGTCCGCCACGGCCGGAGGCAGCGCCTCCGGCGGATCGGTGGCGCTGGCGCGCACCGGCGCGTACGCCTGCTTCGCGCTGTGCGTGGCGGCGGTCTCGTACGGGATCTATCTGATCGTCGCCTGACCCCGTTCCACCGCACTCCTTCGGGCCGGACACACCTCGTGTGTCCGGCCCGATGTGCGTCTGCGCACACTGGAGCTCCGCAGGTCAACAGCAAGTTGACTGCCGTTCTCGCAGCGTGGTGGACTGCCGGAGCCATGTACGGCGACAGAAGAGGAAGCCGGTGAGAATCCGGCGCGGTCCCGCCACTGTCACCGGGGAGCACTCCCCCACACCGGATGTCACGGCCCTCCCGACGAGGGCTGGAAGGCCGGGGGAACTGCGGATCCGGGAAGCCAGGAGACTCTTGTCGCCGGTCACGTCGAACCAGGGCGCGGACCCTGAGTGAGGACATACGCCATGCCCGGCCGCCGTGCGCCGCATCCTGTGCCTCGTCCCGTACCTCTTCGTGCCGGAACGCCTCTGCCCGCGGCGGGCTGAACCGTGCGTGCCGACCGTGTCTTCGCCTACGGCGCCACCGCCGGGCTGATCGCCGACGCGGCTCTGGGCGACCCCCGGCGGGGCCATCCCGTCGCCGGTTTCGGCCGGGCCGCCGCGCGGGTGGAGTCCTTGCTGTGGCGTGACGACCGGGGCCGGGGTGCGCTGCACACCCTGCTGTGCGCCGGAGGCGCCGTGGGGGCCGCCGCACTGGCCGCCCGTGCCGTACGGGGACGCCCCGCGCTCGCCGTCGCGCTGACGGCCGCCACCACGTGGTCGGTCGTCGGCGGTACGTCGCTGGGCCGGGAGGCCCGCGCCATCGGCGGCGCGCTGGCCGCCGGGGACCTGGAGGTGGCCCGGGAGCGGCTGCCGCATCTGTGCGGGCGTGATCCGCACTCCCTGGACGGGCCGCAGATCGCCCGCGCCGTGGTGGAGTCGGTCGCGGAGAACACCTCGGACGCCGTCGTCGGCGCCCTGGTGTGGGGGGCGATCGGCGGGGTGCCGGGGCTCGTCGGCTTCCGGGCCGTGAACACCCTGGACGCGATGGTCGGCCACAAGTCGCCCCGCCACCGCCGTTACGGCTGGGCCTCGGCCCGCCTGGACGACCTCGCGGGGTGGCCCGGAGCGCGGCTGACGGCCGCGCTGGCCGTCGTGGCGGGCGGGCGGCCCTCGGAGGCCGTACGCGCCTGGAAGGCGGACGCGGGGCGCCATCCGAGCCCGAACGCGGGGCCGGTGGAGGCCGCGTTCGCGGGGGCGCTCGGCGTACGGCTGGGCGGGACGCTGGCGTACGCGGGGCGCGTCGAACATCGGCCGGTGCTCAACGGGGCGGCCGGACGGGAGGTCCGGGGCGCGGACATCGAACGCGCGGTGCGGCTCTCGCGCCGGGTGAGTGCGTTGGCCCTCGGGGTGTGCGTGGTGGGCCGGACAGTCGTGGGACGGAAGCGGGGACGGGCATGAGCGGCGGACTGCTGGTCGCGGGCACCACATCGGACGCGGGCAAGAGCGTCGTCACGGCGGGCATCTGCCGGTGGCTGGTGCGCCGGGGCGTGAAGGTCGCGCCGTTCAAGGCGCAGAACATGTCCCTGAACTCCTTCGTGACCCGCCAGGGCGCGGAGATCGGGCGGGCCCAGGCGATGCAGGCGCAGGCCGCCCGGGTGGAGCCGACGGCCCTGATGAACCCGGTGCTGCTGAAGCCCGGCGGCGACCGGTCCAGCCAGGTGGTCCTGATGGGGAAGCCGGTCGGCGAGATGAGCGCCCGGGGGTACCACGGGGGCCGTCAGGAGGCGCTGCTCGGCACGGTCACGGACTGTCTGGAGCAGCTGCGGGCGAGCCATGACGCGGTGATCTGCGAAGGGGCCGGGTCGCCGGCCGAGATCAATCTGCGGCGGACCGACATCGTGAACATGGGCATCGCGCGGGCCGCTCGGTTCCCCGTGCTGGTGGTCGGTGACATCGACCGGGGCGGGGTGTTCGCCTCGTTCTTCGGCACGACGGCGCTGCTGAGCGCCGAGGACCAGGCACTGGTCGCGGGCTATCTGGTGAACAAGTTCCGGGGCGACGTCTCACTGCTGGAGCCGGGGCTGGACATGCTCCACGGCCTGACCGGGCGGCGGACGTACGGAGTGCTGCCGTACGCCCACGGGCTCGGCATCGACGAGGAGGACGGCCTGCGGGTGTCCCTGCGCGGTGCGGTCCGGGAGTCGGTCGTGGCGCCGCCGCACGGGGAGGACGTGCTGCGGGTGGCGGTCTGCGCGGTGCCGTTGATGTCCAACTTCACCGATGTGGACGCGCTGGCCGCCGAACCGGGCGTCGTCGTGCGGTTCGCGGACCGGGCCGATGAGCTGGCCGACGCGGACCTGGTGATCGTGCCCGGGACGCGCGGCACGGTGAAGGCGCTGGCCTGGCTGCGCGAGCGGGGGCTCGCGGACGCGTTGGTGCGGCGGGCGGCGGAGGGCCGGCCGGTGCTCGGCATCTGCGGCGGGTTCCAGGTGCTCGGTGAGCGCATCGAGGACGAGGTGGAGTCGCGGGCGGGGGTCGTGGACGGGCTGGGGATCCTTCCCGTACGGATTCGCTTCGACCGGGACAAGACGCTGGCGCGGCCGGTCGGTTCGGCGCTGGGCGAGCCGGTGGAGGGGTACGAGATCCACCACGGGGTGGCCGATGTACGGGGCGGGGAGCCGTTCCTGGACGGGTGCCGGGTGGGTGCGGTGTGGGGGACGCACTGGCACGGGTCGCTGGAGAGCGATGCGTTCCGGCGGCGGTTCCTGGTGGAGGTGGCCCGGGCCGCCGGGCGGCGGTTCGTTCCCGCGCCGGACACGAGTTTCGGGGTGTTGCGGGAGGAGCAGCTGGATCGGCTGGGGGATCTGGTGGAGGAGCACGCGGATACGGATGCGTTGTGGCGGTTGATCGAGGGCGGGGCGCCGTCCGGGTTGCCGTTCGTGCCGCCGGGGGCGCCGTCGCTCGGTGCGGGGGCTCCGGAGAGCCGGGGCGCTGCCCCGGACCCCGCTCCTCAATCGCCGGAGGGGCTTGATTTCGCCGGGTCCGCTGCGTCAAGGGGCGAGGGGCTGGAAATCGCCGGATCCGATGCGTCAAAGGGCGAAGGGCTTGATTTCGCCGGGTCCGCCGGGCTCGGGCAGGAAGCTGAACAGCATGTCGACCAGGAGGCCTTGTGAGTACGCCGTATCCCTTCACCGCGATCGTCGGGCAGGACGACCTGCGGCTCGGGCTGTTGCTGAACGCGGTCAGTCCGGCTGTCGGCGGGGTGCTCGTGCGAGGGGAGAAGGGGACCGCCAAGTCCACCGCCGTGCGTGCGCTGGCCGCCCTCATGCCCGAGGTCGCCGTCGTGCCCGGGTGCCGGTTCTCCTGTGACCCGGCCTCGCCCGATCCGGCGTGTCCCGACGGGCCGCACGCGGAGGCGGCCGGTGTGTCGCGGGCCGCGCGGACCGTGGAGCTGCCCGTCGGCGCGTCCGAGGACCGGCTCGTGGGGGCGCTGGACATCGAGCGGGCGCTCTCGGAGGGCGTAAAGGCGTTCGAGCCGGGGCTGCTGGCCGACGCGCATCGTGGGATCCTGTACGTCGACGAGGTCAACCTGCTCCACGACCACCTGGTGGACCTGCTGCTGGACGCGGCGGCCATGGGCGCCTCGTACGTGGAGCGCGAGGGCGTCTCCGTACGGCATGCCGCGCGGTTCCTGCTGGTCGGGACGATGAACCCGGAAGAGGGCGAGCTGCGGCCGCAGTTGCTGGACCGGTTCGGGCTGACCGTCGAGGTGGCCGCGTCCCGGGACACCGACGAGCGGGTCGAGGTCGTGCGGCGCCGGCTCGCGTACGACGACGATCCCGAGGGCTTCGCGGCGCGCTGGGCCGAGGAGGAGAGCGCCCTGCGGCAGCGGATCGCCGATGCGCGCGCCCTGCTGCCCCGTGTCGTGCTCGGCGACGGCGTGTTGCGGCAGATCGCCGCCACCTGCGCCGCGTTCGAGGTGGACGGGATGCGGGCCGACATCGTGATGGCCCGTACCGCCACCGCGCTGGCCGCCTGGGCGGGGCGCGAGGAGGTCACCGCCGACGACGTGCGGCAGGCCGCGCTCCTCGCACTCCCCCACCGGCGTCGCCGCAACCCCTTCGACGCGCCGGGCCTGGACGAGGACAAGCTCGACCAGACCCTGGACGAGGCCGGTCCGCAGGACGACCACGACGACGATGACCAGCCCGATCCCGACCCCGACGGTGGCGGGAACGACGACGGCGGTGGCGGCGGGGGTGTGCCGCCGCAGGCCGACGACGACCGTACGCCGCCGCAGGGCCAGGGCGGCGAGGACGGCGACACGCCGTCGCAGGCTCCCGAGGGCACCCCCGACGCGCCCGGCCGGTCCACCGGGGCCGAGCAGCAGCCGGTGGCGTCCGCCGAGCCGTTCCGGACGAAGATGCTCAGCGTGCCGGGGCTCGGCGAGGGCGCTGCCGGGCGGCGCTCCCGGGCCCGTACCGAGCACGGGCGTACGACCGGCGCGCGCCGCCCGCAGGGGTCGCTGACCAAGCTTCACCTGGCCGCGACCGTGCAGGCCGCCGCCCCGCACCAGCGGGCGCGCGGGCGGGCCGGGCGCGGGCTCGTGGTGCGCCGGGACGATCTGCGGCAGGCGACCCGGGAGGGGCGTGAGGGCAACCTCGTGCTGTTCGTCGTGGACGCCTCCGGGTCGATGGCGGCCCGGCAGCGGATGAGCGCGGTCAAAGGGGCCGTGCTGTCGCTGCTGCTGGACGCCTACCAGCGGCGGGACAAGGTCGGTCTGGTCACCTTCCGGGGCAAGGAGGCGGAGGTGGCGCTGCCGCCGACCTCGTCGGTGGACGCGGCCGCCGCACGGCTGGAGTCGCTGCCGACGGGCGGGCGCACTCCGCTCGCCGCCGGGCTGCTCAAGGCCCATGACGTCCTGCGGGTGGAGCGGCTGCGCGACCCTTCGCGGCGGCCCCTGCTCGTCGTCGTCACGGACGGACGGGCGACCGGCGGGCCGGAGCCCGTGGCGCTCGCGGGGCGGGCGGCACGGCTGCACCGGTCCGAAGGGGCGGCCTCGGTCGTCGTGGACTGCGAGTCGGGGTACGTACGCCTCGGTCTCGCCGGGGAGTTGGCCCGGGAACTGGGAGGCACCGCCGTCACGCTCGACGAGCTGCGGGCCGACTCGATCGCCGGGCTCGTCAAGGACGTCACCGCAGCCGGGAGGGCCGCTTAATGCCGCAGGGACAGCCGACATCGGTGCCGGACGACGGGCTCACCACCCGGCAGCGGCGCAACCGCCCGCTCCTGTTCGTCCACACGGGCATCGGGAAGGGCAAGTCGACCGCCGCCTTCGGGCTCGCGCTGCGGGCCTGGAACCAGGGCTGGCCGATCGGGGTGTTCCAGTTCGTGAAGTCGGCGAAGTGGAAGGTCGGCGAGGAGAACGCGCTGAAGGTGCTGGGCGCGAGCGGCGAGGGCGGCACCGTCGACTGGCACAAGATGGGCGAGGGCTGGTCCTGGGTCCAGCGCGACGGTCAGCTCGACAACGAGGAGAAGGCCCGCGAGGGCTGGGAGCAGGTCAAGCGCGACCTGGCGGCCGAGACGTACAAGCTGTACGTGCTCGACGAGTTCGCCTACCCGATGCACTGGGGCTGGATCGACACCGACGAGGTCGTCGAGGTGATGCGGAACCGGCCCGGCACCCAGCACGTGGTGATCACCGGCCGCAACGCGCCGGACGCGCTCATCGAGGCCGCCGATCTGGTGACCGACATGTCGAAGGTCAAGCACCCGATGGACGCGGGTCAGAAGGGCCAGAGGGGCATCGAGTGGTGACCGTGCCCCGTCTGGTCATCGCCGCTCCGGCCTCCAACAGCGGCAAGACCACCGTCGCCACCGGTCTGATGGCCGCCTTCGCCGCGCGCGGTCTCGCCGTCTCGCCGCACAAGGTGGGCCCGGACTACATCGATCCGGGCTACCACTCACTGGCGACGGGCCGCCCCGGCCGCAATCTCGACGCGTACATGTGCGGGCCGGAGCTGATCGCCCCGCTGTTCGCGCACGGGTCGGCGGGGTGCGATCTCGCCGTGGTCGAGGGCGTGATGGGGCTGTACGACGGTGCCTCGGGGCAGGGGGAGCTGGCGTCCACCGCGCAGGTGGCGAAGCTGCTGCGCGCCCCCGTGGTGCTGGTGGTGGACGCCTCCTCGCAGTCCCGGTCGGTGGCGGCCCTGGTGCACGGGTTCGCCTCCTGGGACCCGGAGGTGCGGATCGGCGGGGTGATCCTGAACAAGGTGGCCTCGGACCGGCACGAGGCGCTGCTGCGGGACGCGTTGGACGAGTCCGGCCTGCCGGTGCTGGGCGTGATCCGGCGGGCCCCGCAGGTCGCGACGCCCTCGCGTCACCTGGGTCTGGTGCCGGTGGCCGAGCGGCAGGGCGACGCGGTGGACGCCGTACGCGCCATGGGCGAGCGGGTGCTCGCCGGATGCGACCTGGACGCGCTGATGGCGCTGGCCCGGACGGCTCCCGCGCTGACGGACGAACCGTGGGAGCCCGCGTACGCCCCGGCGCCCGGTGCGGAGAAGCCCGTCGTCGCCGTGGCGGGCGGGGCGGCGTTCACCTTCGCGTACGCGGAACACGCCGAGCTGCTGACGGCGGCCGGCGCGGAGGTCGTGACCTTCGACCCGCTGCGGGACGAGAAGCTGCCGGTGGGCACGGCGGGTCTGGTGATCGGCGGCGGGTTCCCGGAGATGTACGCCCCCGAGCTGTCGGCGAACGAGCCGTTGCGGCGGGCGGTCACGGAGCTGGCCCTGGGCGGCGCTCCGGTGGCGGCCGAGTGCGCGGGGCTGCTGTATCTGGCCCGGGAGCTGGACGGGAAGCCGATGTGCGGGGTGCTGGACGCCGAGGCCCGGATGTCGGAGCGGCTCACGCTCGGGTACCGGCAGGCGGTCGCGGTCTCGGACAGCGCGCTGGCGGTGGCGGGCACCCGGATGCGCGGTCACGAGTTCCACCGCACGGTGCTGGAGCCGGGCGCCGGGACCACCCCGGCCTGGGGCATGCACCAGCCGGAGCGGCGGGTCGAGGGGTACGTCCGGCTCGGCGTGCACGCGAGCTATCTGCACACGCACTGGGCGGCCGCCCCCGAGGTGGCCCGGCGGTTCGTCGGGCACTGCCGGGCGCGGTGAGCGGCCGGCGCGTTCGCCTCGGCGGCGTGTGCGGGCGTACGCACGGCTCATTCGGCGATGCCGACGACCAGCCAGATGAAGCCCGCGCCCCCGATGGTGCAGAGAAGGGTGGAGCGGGCGGGATGGGTGTGGTGCGCCTCGGGAAGAATCTCCGCGGCGGCCAGATAGAGCAGCGCGCCGCCGAAGAAGCCGAGATAGCCGCCGAGCAGTTCCTCCGGAAGGGTGAACAGCAGCGTCGTCGCGGCGCCCACGACCGGCGCCAGAGCGGCCGCGAACAGCATCAGGAGCGCCTTGCGGCGGGCGTTCCCGTACAGACGGGTGAGGGTGTACGTGTTGAATCCGTCGGCGAAGTCATGACTGATCACCGCCAGCGCGACGGCCAGGCCCATGGATCCGCCGACCTGGAAGGCGGCGCCGAGCGCGATGCCGTCCATCAGGCTGTGGCCGACCATCGCGGCGGCCGCCGTCAGCCCCACCTCCGGCACGCGTTCGCCGCTCGCCCCGTGTGCCACCTGGCGTACGGCGAGCAGCCCCTCGACCAGATGGGCCACCAGGAAGCCTCCGACGAACAGCAGCAGGGCGGCGGGCACGCCGAACACCGGGGTGCCCGCGGCCTCCATCGCCTCCGGCAGAAGGTCGAGTCCGACCACACCGAGCATCAGCCCGCCCGCGAAGCCGAGCACCAGGTGGCGGCGGTCGGTGACGCGTTGGGCGACCCAGCCGCCGGCCAGGGTCATCAGGAACGCGCCGAGCGCGACGAACACCGCCATGGGGCCTTGCTAGCCGATCACGCCCTCTCTCCGCATCTCAGGGTGTCCTTACCGGCGTGGCTCGCGGCGCCTCTCCTGCCGCCCGAGCCCGTGCTCCGTATACGGACCGGCCGCGCCCGCCGCCTCCGTACCCCTGACGTACCACCGACGCACCACCGCGACGTTTGACCTGAAAGGCAGGACTCCGCCGATGACCGGAGCATCCGTCGGCCCCGGACCGGAGTCCGGCGCCCGCAGTCTGGTGGTGGGGGTCGGCGCGCGCCGCGGCGCCTCCGGCGATGCGGTGTTCGCCCTGATCGAGGCGGTGTTGAGCGGGGCCGGCCTGGACGCGGCGGACGTGGTGGAGGTGGCCACGGTCGACGCGAAGGGGGACGAGCCGGGGATCGTGGCGGCGGCGGCCCGGCTCGGGGTGCCGGTGCGGACGCATCCGGCCGGGGCGCTGGCCGCGGTCCGTGTGCCGCACCCCTCGGGCGCGGTGGGCGCGGCGGTGGGGACCGGGTCGGTCGCGGAGGCGGCTGCGCTGATCGAGGCGGACGAGCTGGTGGTGCCGAAGACCCGTGCCACGGGCGCGAACACCGCGTCCGCGGGGGTGGCGACCTGCGCGGTGGCCCGGCGTCTTCCGTCCGCCACCGGGACTTTCGATGTTTCCGGGAGGAAAACTTCCACCTCACCGGTGACGGGGGGCTCCCGCCCGTTCACCATGGCTGCCATGACTCCCCCCACACAGAACATCGAGAGCGCCGGGCCCGACCTGCGCCACCACGGCGACGCGGAGGTGCGCGGCGAGAATCTGACCGATCTCGCCGTGAACGTCCGTACCCACACTCCCCCGGAGTGGCTGCGCGAGCGGATAGCCGCGTCGCTCACCTCGCTGGCCGCCTACCCGGACGGGTCCTCCGCCCGGGCCGCGGTCGCGGGCCGGCACGGGCTGCCGGTGGAGCGGGTGCTGTTGACGGCGGGCGCGGCCGAGGCGTTCGTCCTGATCGCCCGGGCCCTTCCGGCCCGGTGTCCGGTCGTGGTGCATCCGCAGTTCACCGAGCCGGAGGCGGCGCTCCGGGCGGCCGGGCACGGGGTGGGCCGGGTGCTGCTGCGGGCGGAGGACGGTTTCCGGCTCGATCCGGCGGCCGTGCCCGAGCAGGCGGACCTCGTGGTGATCGGCAATCCGACGAACCCGACGTCCGTGCTGCATCCGGCGGCCCTGCTGGAGCGGCTGGCGCGGCCGGGGCGGACGCTGGTGGTCGACGAGGCGTTCATGGACGTCGTGCCGGGCGAGCGCGAGGCGTTGTGCGGGCGGACGGACATCCCGGGGCTCGTGGTGCTGCGCAGTCTCACCAAGACCTGGGGACTCGCCGGGCTGCGGATCGGCTATGTCCTGGCCGAGCCGGAGACGGTGGCGCTGCTCGCGGAGGCGCAGCCGCTGTGGCCGGTGTCCACCCCGGCGCTCGCGGCGGCCGAGGCGTGCATGGAGCCGCGGGCGCTGGTGGAGGCGGCCGAGGCGGCGGACCGGATCACCGTGGACCGGGCCCATCTGCTCGCCGGGCTGGCCGAGTTCAGCGAGGTGGAGGCGGTGGAGGCGGCCCGGGGGCCGTTCGTCCTGGTGCGTCTGGAGCGGGCGGCGGAGGTGCGGGAGCGGCTGCGGCTGCTGGGCTTCGCGGCCCGGCGCGGAGATACGTTCCCGGGGCTCGGGCCGCAGTGGCTGCGGCTCGCGGTCCGCGACCGGGCCACGACCAATCGTTTCCTCCAGGCCCTGGACCAGGCCGTGCAGGCGCTGCCCGCGAGATCGGGGCGCTGAGGAGCCCCGCAGGCCCCGGGGGCGGCGTCCGTCGTGCGGACGCCGCCCCCTTTCGCGTATCAGCTCTGGCTGCTGCTGCGCCTGCGGGCCACCACCGTGGCGCCCGCGCCGACGGCCAGCAGCAGGGCCGCTCCGCCCGCGATGTACGGGGTGGTGGAGCTGCCGCCGGTCTCGGCGAGGTTGGCCTCGGTGGGGGCGGGACCGGTGTCGGAGCCGGTCTGCGTCTTCACGTCGCCGCTCTTGCCGCCGTCACCCTCGCCGCCGCCGGTGGAGCCGCCGTCCGTGGAGCCCCCGTCGGTGGAACCGCCGGAGTCGCCGCCCGTGTCACCGCCGGTGGAGCCGCCGTCCGTGGTGCCCGGCTTCTCGGGGGTCTTCGGTCCCTTCGGGGTCTCGCAGGTGGCCTCGGCGAGGGTGACCTCGCCCTCCACCTCGGCGACGTTGAGCTTCAGCGGGTTGACCGACACCTTGAGCTGGAGCGCCGTCGCGGCCGCCGTGCGCTCGGTCGTGACGGTCTTCGACAGATGGAGGGAGACCTCGCCGACGCCCGGCACCGACACCTGCGTCGGCCCGCCCGCGCTGAGCGTCACCTTCTTGCCGAGCACCGCGACGTGGCCGAGCACGTTCGACTCGGCGACGGGCTTCCTGCCGGTCTCGCAGACGGCCTTGGAGGTGACCTTCTCGACCTCGATGAGCGAGAGCGCGGTGAGACCGGGGACATGGATCCGCGCCTTCGCGAGGTTGGTGTACCCCTCGGCCCTGTGCTCGTCCACGGTGGCGTTCGCGGTGGCCACATCGGCGCGCAGAACGCTCACCGGCCGGCCCTGCACCCCGTCCACGTCCACGGTCAGCGCGGTCTTCTCGGCGCTGGCCGGCGCCTGCACCTCGTTGAGCGTGACCTTGAGGGGCACCTGGACGGACTTGTTGAGGAGCGAGACGTCGAGCCCCGTACGGAGCACGACCGCGCTCGCCCTGCCCTCGCCGGTGGTGGGCGTCGCCGGGGCTGCGTGCGCGGGGACGGCGGCAAGCAGGGCGACGGGGGCGGCGGCGACCGCCAGGGCGGCGAGACGGAAGGTGTTGCTGTTCAAGATGGTGGAACCCCCACAAGAGACATGGAGCCACCGGCACGGTCCAATGGGGGACATCGCCCGTGCCGGCGGCCTCGACTCCGTGAATCTTTACGCACTGAGGGTGAACTGGCGGATACCTGGCGTGAGTTCACCCCAAAGGGGGGTTTCCGCGCACATATTCGAATCTTTCGGCACGCGCGTTCCCCGGTGTCACTCGTTTCACCCGGCTCCGGTCGTACGGCACCCGAACACACCGGACGACACCACGGCGTACACAGAGGTGCTTCAACGAGCCGGGGCCGCCTCCGTCACTGCCCGTCAACACAGCACCGCGCCGCCCCCGACACGGCACCGCGCCGCCGTCAGCCGATCACGCGCCCGTTCAGCACGATGTGCCGAGGAGCCGCCAGCACCCGCACGTCCGCGCGCGGATCCTCGTCGTACACGACCAGGTCCGCCGGGGCGCCCTCCTCCAGCACCGGCCGCCCCAGCCAGCGCCTGGCTCCCCACGCGGTGGCGGAGAGGGCCTCCAGCGGCGGGATGCCCGCCTTGACCAGCTCGGCGACCTCGCCCGCGACCAGGCCGTGCGCCAGCGAGCCGCCCGCGTCGGTGCCGACGTAGACCGGGATGCCCGCGTCGTACGCGGCGCGCACGGTGTCGTAGCGGCGTTCGTACAGCTGCCGCATATGGGCGGACCAGCGGGGGAACTTGGCCTCGCCGCCCGCCGCGAGGTCCGGGAAGGTGGCGATGTTGACCAGCGTCGGGACGATCGCGACCCCGCGTTCGGCGAAGAGCGGGATGGTCTCCTCGGTGAGGCCGGTGGCATGCTCGATGCAGTCGATGCCCGCCTCGACCAGGTCGGTGAGCGACTCCTCGGCGAAGCAGTGCGCGGTGACCCGGGCGCCGAGCCGGTGCGCCTCGGCGATGGCCGCCGCCAGCTCGCCGCGCGGCCAGCAGGCGGTCAGGTCGCCGGCGTCGCGGTCGATCCAGTCCCCCACCAGCTTGACCCAGCCGTCCCCGCGCCGGGCCTCCCGGGCCACGTACGCGACGAGGTCGCCGGGCTCGATCTCATGGGCGTAATTACGGATGTAGCGGCGGGTCCTGGCGATGTGCCGGCCGGCCCTGATGATCTTCGGCAGATCCTCGCGGTCGTCGACCCACCGGGTGTCGGAGGGCGATCCTGCGTCCCGGATCAGCAGCGTTCCGGCCTCCCGGTCGGCGAGCGCCTGCTTCTCGGCGGTGGCCGCGTCGACCGGGCCGTGCGCGTCCAGGCCCACATGGCAGTGCGCGTCGACCAGACCGGGCAGCGCCCAGCCGGTGACGGTCACCGCGCGGTCCGCGCCGGGCGGCCGCTCGTAGGTGATCCGCCCGTCCACGGCCCACAGTTCGTCCCGCACCTCGTCCGGGCCGACGAGCACCCGGCCCTTCACCCGCAGCACCCGCTGTTCCTCCTGATCACTCATAGGCGGCACTGTACGAGGCCGCCGGAGGGCCGTCGGTAGGCTGCCGGTGTCTTTCCGACCGCCGCACGCACCCGAAGAGAGCCCCACCGTGACGCACCCCTTCCTCGACCTCCCGCCGCTCACCGCCGACCGCTTCGCGGCGATCGAACGGTCCGTGGCGCGGCTCCTCGCCACGGAGCAGGACGTCGTCATCACCCAGGGCGAGGCGCTGCTGCCTCTGGAGGGCTGTATCCGCAGCGGCGCGCGGCCCGGCTCGACCGCGCTGAACGTGGTCACCGGCCCCTACGGGCAGACCTTCGGCAACTGGCTGCGGGACTGCGGCGCGCAGGTCGTCGACCTCGCGGTGCCCTTCCACACGGCGGTGACGGCCGGCCAGGTCGCCGAGGCGCTCGCCGCGCACCCGGAGATCGACTTCGTCTCGCTGGTGCACGCGGAGGCGGCGACCGGCAACACCAATCCGGTCGCGGAGATCGGCGAGGTGGTCCGGGCGCACGGCGCGCTGTTCATGCTGGACGCGGTCGCCTCGGTGGGCGCCGAGCCGCTGCTGCCGGACGCCTGGGGCGTCGACCTGTGCGTGATCGGCGCACAGAAGGCCATGGGCGGGCCCGCCGGGGTCTCCGCGGTGTCGGTGAGCGCGCGGGCCTGGGAGCGGATGGCCGCCAACCCGGCCGCCCCGCGCCGCTCCTACCTCTCCCTCCTGGACTGGAAGGAGCGCTGGATCGACGGGGGCCGCAAGGCGCTGCCGCACGCCCCGGCGCAGCTGGAGATGCTGGGCCTGGAGGCCTGTGTGGCGCGGATCGAGGACACGGGCCTCGACACGGTGATGGCCCGCCACGCCTCGGCGGCCGCGGCGACCCGGGCGGGTGCGGTGGCACTGGGCGGCGGTCTGGAGCCGTACGTCCACGCCGCGCGGGACGCCGCTCCGGTGGCCACGACGCTGCGCGCCCCGGCGGGGACCGACGCCGCCGCGCTGGTCGCGCACGCGCTGGCGGCCGATCCCTCGCTCCCGCTCGTCGCGGGCGGCGGGGCGCTGTCCAAGGAGATGATCCGGGTCAATCACTACGGGGCGGATGCGACGCGGGACGCGGTGCTGTCCTCGCTCGCGGCTCTGGGGTCGGCGCTGACCGATGCGGGCCTGCGGGTCGATATCGATGCTGCCCGGGCCGCCGTTTCGGAAACCTGGCCGGGCCGCTGATATTCATAATGCGGGGAGCTGCTTTATCGAAAGCAGCTCCCCGCATTCTTCTGCCCGCTTTCCCGGTACCTAAACGCGGAAGTTTTTCGGGCATCGAACTTCGTGATTCGGACACGTCTCAGGAGAGTTACAACCCTGTGACCGACTCCACATCGGCGGCGTTATGCCCGAAAAATTCGGGACAAAGAGCCTGAAAAACCACCCGGATCATGGCGGATCTCGCGCACGCCTGATAACACACGAAGGCGCTTCACCCAACCCTTCACGTCGATGCAATTTCGAAATTTGCTGGGTAAATTCAATTCCCATGACCGCCGCACCAGCAGATTTTGCCCGTGCCCGAAGCGAATTCCTCAGTATCGACACCCCACGAGTGGAGGACGGAGCCGCGATCTGGCGCATCGCCCGCGACTCCCAGGTCCTGGACCTGAACTCCTCGTACAGCTACCTGCTGTGGTGTCGTGACTTCGCCGCGACCTCCGTCGTCGCCCGTGGCGAGAACGGCGAGCCCATCGCCTTCGTGACGGGCTACATCCGGCCCGACCGCCCCCGGACCCTCGTCGTCTGGCAGGTGGCCGTGGACCAGGCCCACCGCGGCAAGGGGCTGGCCGCCACTCTGCTGGACGCGCTGACCGCCCGGGTAGCCGCCGACCAGGGCCTGTCGTCCGTGGAGACGACGATCACCCCGGACAACACCGCATCCGACCGGCTGTTCACGTCCTACGCCCAGCGCCACGACGTCGCGCTGGAGCAGGAGGTGCTCTTCGACGGCGCGCTGTTCCCCGAAGGGACGCATCTGCCCGAGGTGCTCTACCGGATAGGCCCGTTCGCCGCCTGACCGGCCCGTTCGCCGGCCGAACCCGCCCGGCCGCCACCCCGGCGTACCCGACCCGTACGCCCGGCCTCCCAGACTTTTCGCGCCGGCCGACCACCCGGCGCGGTCCCGGCCGCCTCCGTGCGGCGGGGAGCATTCGACCACCGCCCGTCACACCCCCTCACGCAGGAGATCCGCTGTGACCATCACCCCGCCCGCACTGAGCGTCTTCGAGACCCTTGAGTCCGAGGTCCGCAGCTACTGCCGCGGCTGGCCCGCCGTGTTCGACCGTGCCCAGGGCGCCCGGCTGACCGACGAGGACGGCCACACCTACCTGGACTTCTTCGCCGGGGCCGGTTCGCTGAACTACGGCCACAACAACCCGGTGCTGAAACGAGCGCTGATCGACTACATCGAGCGCGACGGCATCACCCACGGTCTCGACATGGCGACCACCGCCAAGCGCGCGTTCCTGGAGACGTTCCAGAACGTGATCCTGCGGCCGCGCGACCTGCCGTACAAGGTGATGTTCCCCGGCCCGACCGGCACCAACGCCGTCGAGTCGGCGCTGAAGCTGGCCCGTAAGGTCAAGGGCCGCGAGTCCGTCGTCTCGTTCACCAACGCCTTCCACGGCATGTCGCTGGGCTCGCTGGCCGTCACCGGCAACGCGTTCAAGCGGGCCGGCGCCGGGATCCCGCTGGTGCACGGCACCCCGATGCCGTTCGACAACTACTTCGACGGTACGGTCCCCGACTTCCTGTGGTTCGAGCGACTGCTGGAGGACCAGGGCTCCGGGCTGAACAAGCCCGCCGCCGTGATCGTGGAGACGGTCCAGGGCGAGGGCGGCATCAACGTGGCCCGCGCCGAGTGGCTGCGCGCGCTCAAGGAACTGTGCGAGCGCCAGGACATGCTGCTGATCGTCGACGACATCCAGATGGGCTGCGGCCGTACCGGCGGCTTCTTCTCGTTCGAGGAGGCCGGCATCGTCCCGGACATCGTCACGCTGTCGAAGTCCATCAGCGGCTACGGACTGCCGATGTCGCTCTGCCTGTTCAAGCCGGAGCTGGACATCTGGGAGCCGGGCGAGCACAACGGCACCTTCCGCGGCAACAACCCGGCCTTCGTCACGGCCGCCGCCGCGCTGGACGCCTACTGGGCGGACGGCCAGATGGAGAAGCAGACCCTGGCCCGCGGCGAGCAGGTCGAGCAGACGCTGCTGGCCATCTGCGCCGAGGAGCCGACCGCGCAGTTCCGCGGCCGGGGCCTGGTGTGGGGCATGGAGTTCGAGGACCCGGCGCGCGCCTCGGCGGTCTGCGCCCGCGCCTTCGAGCTGGGGCTCCTGCTGGAGACCTCGGGCCCGCAGAGCGAGGTCGTCAAGCTGCTGCCGCCGCTGACCGTCACCCCCGAGGAACTGGACGAGGGCCTGCGCACGCTGGCCCGCTGCGTCCGCGAGACGGCCTGACCCGGAACGGCCGGGGCAGGCGCAGAAGAAGAGGTCCCGGGCCGTGAGGCCCGGGGCCCGTGCAGAGAAGAGAAAGGCAACCGCTCACCGTGATCGTCCGATCGTTCAGTGACATCGAGAACACCGACCGGCATGTGAAGGCCGCGTCCGGCACCTGGGAGAGCAAGCGCATCGTGCTCGCCAAGGAGAAGGTGGGCTTCTCGCTCCACGAGACCGTGCTGTACGCGGGCACGGAGACCTCCATGTGGTACGCGAACCACATCGAGGCGGTGCTGTGCACCGAGGGCGAGGCCGAGCTCACCAACGACGAGACCGGCGAGAAGCACTGGATCACGCCCGGCACGATGTATCTGCTGGACGGACATGAGCGGCACACCATGCGGCCCAAGACCGACTTCCGCTGCGTGTGCGTCTTCAATCCCCCCGTCACCGGACGGGAGGACCATGACGAGAACGGTGTCTACCCACTGCTGACCGAGGAGGGCTGAACCATGACCACCGAAGTACGCGCCGATCTGTACCCCTCGCGCGGCGCCGCCGAGATGACCACTCCCCGCCAGGACCCGGTCATCTGGTCCGCGCCGGGCGCACCGGGTCCGATCGTCGCCAAGGACCTCCAGAGCTACGAGCACGACGGCTTCCTCAGCATCGAGCAGCTGATCACGCCGGACGAGGTCGCCGTCTACCAGGCGGAGCTGGACCGGCTGATCTCCGACCCGGCGATCCGCGCCGACGAGCGCTCCATCGTCGAGAAGCAGACGCAGAACGTGCGGTCCGTCTTCGAGGTCCACCGGATCAGTGAGGTCTTCGCCGGGCTGGTCCGTGACGAGCGGGTGGTGGGCCGGGCCCGCCAGATCCTCGGCTCGGACGTGTACGTCCACCAGTCCCGGATCAACGTGAAGCCGGGCTTCGGGGCCTCGGGCTTCTACTGGCACTCGGACTTCGAGACCTGGCACGCGGAGGACGGTCTGCCGAACATGCGGACGGTGTCCGTGTCGATCGCGCTGACCGAGAACTTCGACACCAACGGCGGGCTGATGATCATGCCCGGTTCGCACAAGTCGTTCCTCGGCTGTGCGGGCGAGACGCCGAAGGACAACTACAAGAAGTCGCTCCAGATGCAGGACGCCGGCACCCCGTCCGACGAGGCGCTGACGAAGATGGCCGACCGCCACGGCATCAGGCTCTTCACGGGCAAGGCCGGTTCGGCGACCTGGTTCGACTGCAACGCCATGCACGGCTCGGGCGACAACATCACCCCGTACGCGCGCAGCAATGTCTTCATCGTCTTCAACAGCGTGGAGAACGCGGCCGAGGAGCCCTTCGCGGCTCCGATCCGCCGCCCCGAGTTCATCGGGGCGCGGGACTTCACGCCGGTGAAGTAGCCGACGCGCCAGGGAGTCGGGGCCGGGACGGTACGCCGTCCCGGCCCCGCCTGCGTAACTCGCTGGACCGGGGCCGGGTCAGCGGACAGGGTGTCCGCCATGAGTTCCCACGTACGCCACATCACGATCGACTGTTCCGACGCCTACGGACTCGGCGCCTTCTGGGCCCAGGTGCTCGACGCCCCGCTCTCCGACGAGGACTCCCCCGGTGATCCGGAGGCGCTGGTCGAGGCGCCCGGCGCGGCGATCCTCTTCGTCCGGGTGGAGGATCCGAAACAGACCAAGAACCGGGTCCATCTGGACATCCAGCCGCAGGACCGCTCCCGGGACGAGGAGGTAGAGCGGCTGCTCGCGCTCGGGGCCACGCTGGTGGGCGACCACCGCCGACCGAACGGGCGGGGCTGGGTGACGCTCGCCGATCCCGAGGGCAACGAGTTCTGTGTGGAGTGCTCCGCCGCCGAGCGGGCGGCGCTGACCGGCACCCGGCTGCCGGTGACGGCCGACGATGTGACCTCGGCGGTGCGGCTCGCGGTGGACGCGCTGGCCGGTGCCCCGGCGGACCGCTGGGACACG
>MUNB01000253.1 GCA_002154345.1 Streptomyces griseus | reverse complement strand
GCCCCGCCCCCGCCGGCCGGCTGACGTCCCCGCAGGCCGGCCCGACCCTGGAGACCCGATGTCCGAAGCACTCCCTGTACCCGCGTTCGATTACGTCGTCGTCGGCGGCGGTACGGCCGGCGCCGTCATCGCCGCCCGGCTCACCGAGGACCCGGACGTCACCGTCTGCGTCCTGGAGGCGGGCCCCTCGGACGTCGGGGACGACAGCGTCCTGCGGCTGGAGCGGTGGATGGCGCTGCTGGAGTCCGGTTACGACTGGGACTACCCGGTGGAGCCGCAGGAGCGGGGCAACAGCTTCATGCGGCACGCCCGCGCCAAGGTGCTGGGCGGCTGCTCCTCGCACAACTCCTGCATCGCCTTCTGGGCTCCGGCCGAGGACCTCGACGCGTGGGGCGCGCTGGGCTGCACCGGGTGGAGCGCGGCGGACTGCTTCCCGCTCTACCGGCGCCTGGAGACGAACGACGCGCCCGGCGACCACCACGGCCGCTCCGGTCCGGTCACCATCCGTACCGTGCCGCCCCGCGACCCGTGCGGTACGGCTCTGCTGGAGGCCTGCGCGGCGGCGGGCATTCCCACCGTGCCGTTCAACACGGGCTCCACGGTGATCCGGGGCGCGCACTGGTTCCAGATCAACGCCCGCGAGGACGGCACCCGTTCCTCTGCCTCGGTGTCGTATCTGCACCCGGTGCTGGGGAAGCGGCCGAACCTGGAGGTACGGACCGGGCTCCAGGCGAAGCGGCTGCTGTTCGACGGCGACCGGTGCTCGGGGGTGGAGTATCTGGAGCCCGACACCGTGCACAGCGGGGCGGTGCACGCGCGGCGCGAGGTGATCGTCTCCTGCGGGGCGATCGACTCCCCGAAGCTGCTGATGCTGTCCGGCATCGGCCCGGCCGGGCATCTGCGGGACACCGGCGTGGACGTACGGGTGGACTCCCCCGGCGTCGGCTCGCACCTCCAGGACCACCCGGAGGGCGTGATCATGTGGGAGGCGAAGCGGCCCATGGTCACCACCTCCACCCAGTGGTGGGAGATCGGGATCTTCGCCGACACCGAGCCGGGGCTCGACCGGCCGGACCTGATGTTCCACTACGGCTCTGTGCCGTTCGACCTGAACACCTACCGGCGCGGCTACCCGACCTCGGACAACGCCTTCTGTCTGACCCCGAACGTCACCCGCGCCCGGTCGCGGGGCACGGTCCGGCTGCGGACCCGGGACTTCCGGGACAAGCCCCGGGTCGATCCGCGCTACTTCACCGACGAGCACGACGTACGGGTGATGACGTACGGGCTGCGGCTGGCGCGACAGATCGTCGCGCGGCCGGAGATGGCGGCGTGGGCCGGGGCCGAGCTGGCGCCGGGGCCCGGCGCGACCACGGACGCGGAGCTGTTCGACTACATCCGCGAGACGCACAACACCGTGTACCACCCGGCCGGGACCGTCCGCATGGGCCCGGTGGAGGACGTGGAGTCGCCGCTCGACCCGCAGCTGCGGGTCAAGGGGGTCCGGGGGCTGCGGGTGGCCGACGCGTCCGTCATGCCGTTCCTGCCGACGGTCAATCCGTGCATCACCACGATGATGATCGGCGAGAAGTGCGCCGACCTGATCAAGGAAGGGCCGCTCCCCGTCACCGCTTGATCATGCGTCGTCACCGCCCGACTATTCGCACACATGCTCGAATAGCGTTACGCTCACCCCATGGCCGTACACCTGCAGAGCTCACTTTTCGACCAGGAGGCCGAGGTCGGCACCCGCCCCCTGAGCGGGCTGCGCCGTACCGACCTGGGCCACGGAGCCTGGATCGACGTGCTGCCGCAATGGCTCCGGGGCGCGGACACACTGTTCGAGACGCTGGTACGCGATGTCGCCTGGCGGGCCGAGCAGCGCGTCATGTACGAGCGCGTGGTGGCGGTCCCCCGGCTGCTGGCCCACTTCGGCCGCCGCGACCCTCTTCCGCACCCGGCGCTGGAGGCCGCCCGCACCGAGCTGAGCAGGCATTACGCGGCCGAGCTCGGCGAACCGTTCACCACGGCGGGGCTGTGCTTCTACCGCGACGGACGGGACGGGGTCGCCTGGCACGGGGACACCACCGGGCGGGGAAGCACCGAGGACACCATGGTCGCGATCCTCTCGCTGGGCGCGCCCCGGTACCTCGCCCTCCGGCCGCGCCGCCCGGGCCCCGTCCCCGTGCGCAGGCCGCTCGGCCACGGCGACCTGATCGTCATGGGCGGCAGCTGCCAGCGCACCTGGGAGCACGCGATCCCCAAGACCGCGCGGGCCGTCGGGCCGCGCGTCAGCGTGCAGTTCCGGCCCGACGGGGTGCGCTGACGCCGATGCCCCGCCGGCCCGGACCGGGGCACCGCGGTTGTGCCGGTCCCGGGCAGGGCGGATTCTGAGGGTAATGAAACGGGCCGGGGTCGCGCCGTGAGCGCGGCGAACACGGCGGAGAGCGCCGATTTCCGTGGCCCCCTGGACATCACCAGGGCGGCCACGATGGTTCTGGACGCCGAGAGCACCGTCATCGGCTGGAGCCCCGCGGCCGCCGAGCTGCTCGGCTACGAGCCCTCCGAGATCCTGGGACGGCCGCTGAGCGCGTTCCTCTCGGCGCACCCGGTCACGGTCGGCGGCGCTTCTTCGGACGGGCCGCCCCGGACGCCCCCGGCGCCCGAACCGCTCGATCCTTCCGAACCGCTCGACCCCTCCGGACCGGCCGATCCCTCCGATTCCTCCGAGGTCGCCGGAACGGCCGCTCCCGGTCTCGGGCCCTCGTCCCTCGTCGGCAACGAGATCCACGTGGCGCGCACCCACGACGGCCGTGAGGTGCTGGTGGCGACGGCGACCTGCCCGCTGCCCGGCGGCGCCGGGGGCAGCGGGACACCGGGCGCGCCGGACCGGATCATGGTGGCGGCCGAGGTGGGCGAACTGCGCCACTGGGAGTCCCGGATCGCCCTGCTCCAGGGGCTGGCCACCCAGTCGCCCGTCGGACTGGCGATCTACGACACCGATCTGCGGCTGACCTGGTGCAACACCGCCTACGAACGGGAGATCGGGCAGCCGCTGGCCGCGTTCCGGGGCATGCGGGCCGATGAGCTGTACTCCGGCGGCTCCTTCGTGAGCCCGGGCTATCCCCAGACCCTCGACGGCGTCATGCACCAGGTGATCGACACCGGCGAGCCGATCCTCGACCTGAACTTCCGGGGGCAGCCGCCCAGCGATCCGGGGAGGGACCATCTGTGGTCCTGCGCCTACTACCGGCTGGAGGACGCCCACGGGCATGTGTTCGGCGTCTGCGAGGACGCCTTCGACATCACCGACCGCTACCGGGTCCAGGAACGGCTGGCCCTCCTCGTCGAGGCCGGCCGCCGGATCGGCACGGTTTTGGACGTGGCCACCACCGCCGAGGAGATCGCCGAGGTGGCCGTGCCGGACTTCGCCGCCGCCGTACGGGTCGATGTCACCCGGGCCGCGGTGACCGGGGAGACGGCGGCGGTGGGCAGCACGGCGGACATGTCCCTGCTGCGGGTCGCGGAACGATCGGAGCCGGGCGGCGGTGCGCCGGACCTCGCCCTGCCGGAGACGGGCCCGCCGGAAGCCGCACAGGCCCCCGACGCCGCCGACGCCTCCGACGACGCCCCGGCAGCCTCCGGCGAGGCCCCGGAGCCGTATCCTCCGGTCGGCTATCCGCCCGGTTCGCCGCAGCACCGCAGTCTGTCCTCCGGCGGGCTCGTCCTCGACGAGGGCACCCTCGTCGTCCCGCTGCGGGCCGGGGGCGGCATCCTGGGGCTCGTCACCTTCGAGCGGGGCGTGGGCCCCGACGCCTCGGGCCGGGCGCTCGCCCCCGACCGGGCGACCACGTTCGACAACGGCGAGGTCGCCCTGGCGGACGAGCTGACCGCCCGGACCGCCGTCTGCATCGACAACGCGCGCCGCTACACCCGCGAACGCACCGCCTCCCTCGTCCTCCAGCGGCAGTTGCTGCCCCACCACCTGCCGCCGCAGTCCGCGGTGGAGACCGCCTACCGCTATCTGCCGGCCGACGATGTGACCGGTGTCGGCGGGGACTGGTTCGACGTGATCCCGCTGTCCGGCACCCGGGTCGGCCTGGTGGTGGGGGACGTGGTTGGGCACGGGCTCCAGGCGGCCGCCACCATGGGCCGGCTCCGCACCTCCGTACGGGCCTTCGCCCAGCTCGACATGGCCCCCGACGAACTGCTGACCCGGCTGGACGACCTGGTGGGGCAGCCCGCGGAGGACCGGTCGGACGCGTACGGCGGGGCGGTCGAGACGTACGACGTGACCACCGGGGCGACC
Organism: Streptomyces griseus; assembly: GCA_002154345.1. Classification (GTDB taxonomy): domain Bacteria; phylum Actinomycetota; class Actinomycetes; order Streptomycetales; family Streptomycetaceae; genus Streptomyces; species Streptomyces caviscabies. The sequence goes on along the minus strand of MUNB01000253.1, from coordinate 28,821 downwards.
TGTCTGTACGCGGTCTACGACCCGGTCTCCCGGCGCTGCGTCATGGCGCGTGCCGGGCATCTGCCTCCGGCGATCGTCGAACCCGGGGGCCGGGTGTCGTTCCCGGACCTGCCCGCGGGACCGCCGCTGGGCCTGGGCGGCCTGCCGTTCGAGTCGATGGAGATCGACCTGCCGGTGGGCAGCCTGCTGGCACTGTTCACCGACGGCCTGGTCGAGGCCCGGGACCACGACATCGGGCAGGGCCTCGACGCGCTGGGAGGGGTGCTCGGCGGCGGTTGCGCCTCGCTGGAGGAGCTGTGCGACCGGGCGGTGTCCGAGCTGGTGCCCGGCGGCACGAGCGCCGACGACACGGCGCTGCTCCTGGTCCGTACCCGCGAGCTGGACGCGGAACAGGTGGCCGACTGGGAGTTGACCGCCGAACCGGTGTCGGTGGGCCGCGCCCGCGAACTGGCCACCGGGCAACTGGCCGCCTGGGGACTGGAGGAGCTGTCGTTCGCGACCGAGCTGGTCGTCAGCGAGCTGGTCACCAACGCGGTGCGGTACGGGGGCGGGCCGCTGGGGCTGCGCCTCATCCGGGACCGCACCCTGGTGTGCGAGGTCTCGGACACCGGTCACACCTCGCCGCACCTGCGGCACAGCGCGGAGGACGACGAGGGCGGGCGCGGCCTGTTCATCGTGGCGCAGCTCGTCCAGCGGTGGGGCACGCGGTACACGCCGACCGGGAAGACCATCTGGACCGAGCAGACCCTCCCGTCGGCCGGAACCGGCTGACTCCTGCACTCCTGCACTCTGCACACCTGCACTCCTGCCTCATGCGCTCCTGCCTCATGCGCTCCTGCACGCCTGCACGCCTGCGGCCGGGACGGGCCACTTTGTTGACAACCCAACAGACATCGACTTAGGTGTGCCTTACCTAAGTCGACTGGGTGTCCGTGGTTCTGGTTACCGATGCCGAGAAAGGTGCTCATCACATGAGTGCTGTTCCCTCCACCCGCACCGTCGCCCGCACGGGTCTCGCCGCGTTCGCCGCCGCCGCACTGGCCGTGACCTTCGCCTCCCCCGCCGCCGCCGCGACCGGTACCCGTACGGTCACCGACGGGGGCACCGCCTACAACCTGTCGCTCACCGCACCCGACACCGCGGCCGCCTCCGGCGCCAACATCACGGTCAGCGGCAGCGGTTACAACTCCTCGCAGGGCGTCTACGTGAGCCTGTGCGTGGTGGACGGGGCCCAGGGCGACAACAAGCCCTCGCCGTGTCTCGGCGGCCAGGACGAGTCCGGCACCACCGGCGCCTCGCACTGGGTCTCCAGCCTGGGCGGCGGCCTCCCCAACACCTCACCCTTCGGCGCCGGCGGCACCTTCAGCGTCCAGATACACGTCAAGGCCGACCTCGGCGGCGGCAACGTCTGCGGCGACACCGTCGAGTGCGCCATCGTGACCCGCGCCGACCACACCGACACCAACGACCGCAAGTACGACGTCCACGCCCCCATCGACTTCGTGTGACACGGGCCCGTGCGACACGAACTCGGGTGGCGCAGGTCCGTGTGACACCGAGCACCTTCCTTCAGTAGTACAGCCATGCGCCCGGTCCCGGCAGCTCGCGCCGGGGCCGGGCTCCCCCGCGTCGTGACGAGGAATGACATGACATCCACTCCGGGCACCGCTTCGGGCACCGCCCCCGGCACCCCGCCGAGCGGCCGCGGCAGGCTGAGACGCCGGGCCGGTACGGCCGCCGTCGCCGCCCTGCTGCTCGCGGCGATCCCCGCCGGCGCGGCGGTCAGCGCCGACGCCGGCACCCCGAGGACCGCCACCGGTCCGCAGGGCCAGACGCTCACCGTCTCGGCCACCACCGGACTCGACCCGGCCGGGCAGAAGGTCCGCGTCAGCGGCGAGGGGTACGGACTCACCACCGGCATCTACGTCGCCCTGTGCAAGGACAACGGCGACAACCGGGTGCCCTCCCCCTGCCTCGGCGGCGCGGACATGAGCGGCGGTTCGCAGACCTCGCAGTGGATCGTGCCTCCGGGCGACCCCTACGAGGGCGATCTCGCGCAGGCCTTCGGGCCCGGCGGAACGTTCGACGTGGAGATCGAGGTCACGGCGAAGGGCGACGGCCTCGACTGTGCCGAGGTCTCCTGCTCCGTCGTCACCCGCGCCGACCACCGCGCCGCGGGCGACCGTACGCAGGACGTCCGGATACCCGTCGCCTTCGCGGGCGAGGAGCCCGGCGAACCGGGCGGCGAGGGCGTCGACGTACCCGCGGGGACCGTCTCCTACAAGGCGGTCGCCGACTTCACCTCGGCGGGCAAGCCGCTGGACCTGCTGCTGCACCCCGAATCGAAGAAGCTGTACGTCGGTGCGGACAACCTCCCCGACACGGCCGACGTCGACGAGCGCGGGCTGCATGTGCTGAACCCCGATGACGGTACGTCGGAGAGCTGGATCAGCCTGGCGCCCGGCTCCACCGGCGAGCTGCGCGCCTCGACGGCCGCCCGCATCGCGGGGCCGCTGCCGGGCGACGGCGTCGTCTACAACTACCCGCTGCGGGGCGTCGGGGCTGCCGCGGCGGGCGACGAGGCGGCCTCGGGCGTCTGGCTCACCGGGTCCACCATCACGGACATCGCCCCCGGGACGACTCCGGAGACGGTGCTGGTCGCCCAGGGCGCGAAGCTCTCCGAGATCGTCCGGGCGACCGGCGAGGCCACCCGGACCCTCACCCTGCCGGGCGGCGCCCAGTTCGCCGCCGACCCCGAGCGGGGCACGCTCTGGTACAGCGACTTCGCGGCCGGCAAGCTGCACCGGGTCGACCTCACGTCGTTCGAACCGACCGGCTCCTTCGACCTGCCCGGCGCGCAGGGCATGGCCGGATTCACCGAGACGGACCCGGCCACCGGTGCGGTGTGGGTCGGCGTCAACCGCTCCGTGCTGGTCTTCGACGCCACGGGCACGCTGGTCAAGACGCTCGTCGGGAAGGACCTGGCCCGCGACGCCGCCTTCGACAGCGGCCGGGCCTTCGTCGTCCGGCAGGACGGCGGGGACCTCTCCGACCCGGCCAACGACAACAACGGCACGCTGACCGTGTACAGCAGCGAAGACTTCGCGGTCGCCGCGAAGGACCTGTCGCTGCCCGGCAACCACAGCCAGTCCGGCGCGGCCTCGCTCGCAGTCGAACCGGGCGGCGGCACGGTCTTCGTGACCAGCCCCGCCGAGGGGAAGATCACCAAGCTGGCCCGTCAGGTGTCGCCTCTGGTGACCCGGGCGCCCGCCGACCTCACGGCCCGGGACGGCGAGGAGGTCGCCCTCGCCGCGGAGGCGGAGGGCGCCCCGGAGCCCACGGTCCGCTGGCAGGTCAGCACGGACGGCGCGCAGACCTGGAAGGACGTCGAGGGCGCGACCGGTCCGGAGCTCTCCTTCACCGCGCGCACGGCACAGGACGGCTACCGCTACCGCGCCGAGTTCCGCAACGACGTCGGCACCACCCGGACCACCGCTGTGACGCTCACCGTCACGGCGGCCACGGGCGGCGGCGAGACGGGCGGCGACACCGGCGGCTCAGGTGAGACCACGAACGGCGGCGGCAGTACGGGTGGTGACAGTTCGTCAGGCACCGATGGCGCGGCCGGCGGCGACGCGTCCACGGGCGGTGACAGCTCGACCGGCGGTGACAGCGGTACACAGTCGGGTGGCGGCTCCACCTCCGGCGGTTCCACCGGCGGCTCCTCCGGGACGGTCGGCGGCTCCGGTTCGACGGTCGGCGGTTCCGGGTCCGGAGCCGCGGTCGGCGGCGGCGTCGCGGGCGGCGCCGGGGTCACCCCGACCTCCGGCGGCGGCAGCCTGGCCGCCACCGGGGCGACTGTGATGTCGGTAACTCTCGCAGCAGTCGGGCTCGTTGGCGCCGGACTGCTGGTCCACCGGCGCGCCAAACGGCGCACGGACGGCGCGTTCTGACCCCGTAGCGACCCTCGCCGTCCGTTCACCACCCCTGGCGGCACGGCGAGGGATCACGCGAACCCCCTGGCCGGGCACCCGCCCGCCAGGGGGTTCGCGCGTTCCCTGCGCGGCGCACCGGAGCCGAGGCCTCCGCACACCGCCCACGACCGCCTGCCGACACAAGCGCTTACCCGTCTGTCGCACCCTCAACATCCGTACGCACAAGGCGACATCGGGTGGTTCCGGCCGATCGGAGGTGTCTGGACCGAGCCGTCTGAACTTCACGAGAACTCCAGCGAAATGGCACGTGTGTGGATATCGTGCACCGAGCGAGGCCGCATCCGTCAGTCCATGGGATCGACGGATGCGTCCCGTTTGTGGGGGTGCGACTGTGACTGGGGGGTTCATGGGGCATGTCGAAATACCGGAAACCGACCTATCCGGACCGGTGGGGCTCCGGGGCGCGCCGCGTCCCCGCACCGCCGCCTCCCGGAATCGCACGGCGGTCCTGGAGCAGCTGTGGAGGGCCCCGACGGCACAGCGCGACCCGGCCCGCCCGGCACCGGCCCGGCGGCGGAGGGCGCCCGGTCCGGCCCTCACCGCACTGACCGACCTGCTGGGTCTGGCCGGTCCGGCCTGGCTGCTGCTGCGCGCGGGCGACCAGCCCCGCCCGGTGGCGGCCGCCGCGGTGGCGGGGCTGATGTGGGCCGGGCTGCGCGGCGCCCGGGGGCGGTACGCGGACCCGCCGGGGACCGAGCCGGGCGGCACGCTCGGCGCGGTCGGGGACTGGCTCGTGCTCATCGGTCTGCTGGCCGTGCTGCACACGGCGGCGGGCAGCCCGGTGGACCCGGCCACGGCCGTGGTGGCCGTGGCGCCCGGGCTGCTCGTCGCCACCGCGGTGGCGGGGCTGCGCCGGTGGCCGCTCTCCGGACGCCGGGACCACCGGGTCCGCAGGGTACTGCTGGTCGGCGACGCGGCGGGCGTGGACCGGGCGGCCGAGCTGCTCAACTCCCGTACAGATCACGACTTCTCGCTGGTCGCCGTGGTTCCGGTGGGGGCCGCACGGCTGGAGCTGGACGGGGTGCAGATGCCGGGGCGTCTCGCCTCCTGCCCGGCCGACGACGATGTGAGCACGGTGCTCGGCGGGGTCTACGCCCATGCGGCGGACCTGGTGCTGGTGGCTCCCGGGCCCCAGCTGACCGGTGACCGGCTGCGGCGGCTCGGCTGGGGGCTGCACGACGGGGGCGTCGCCCTGTCCGTGCTCTCGGAGCTGTCCGGGGTGGCCGCCGAGCGGGTGCGCCCGGTCACGGCGGCCGGGCTCACCCTGCTGCACATCGCGCCGCCGTTGCGGGGCGGCCCGCAGGCGGTGTTCAAGAACGTGCTGGACCGTACGGGCGCCCTGTTCGGACTGCTGGCCCTGGCACCGCTGTTATTGGCGGTGGCGCTGAGCGTCCGGCTCTCCTCGCGGGGGCCGGTCTTCCACCGGCAGGTCCGGCAGGGGCAGCACAACCGGCCGTTCACCATGTGGAAGTTCCGCACGATGGTGGCGGACGCGGAGGAGCTCAAGGCACAGCTCGCCGCGGCCAACGAGGTCGACGGGCCGCTGTTCAAGATGCGCGGCGATCCCCGGGTGACCCCGGTCGGGCGGCTGCTGCGGCGTACCTCGATCGATGAACTCCCGCAGCTGCTCAATGTGTTGCTGGGCCATATGTCGCTGGTCGGTCCGCGGCCGCCGCTGCCGGAGGAGGCCTCGCGCTACGACGAGCGGGAGCATCGCCGGCTCGCGGTGAAGCCGGGGCTCACGGGCCTGTGGCAGGTGAGCGGCCGCTCCGACCTGAGCTGGCAGGAGACCGTCTCGCTGGACCTCTGGTACGTCGACAACTGGTCGGTCGCCGCCGACCTGGGACTCCTCGCCCGCACCGTGCGCGCCGTCACCGACGGCCGCGGGGCGTACTGAGGACGGGGCGGGGCGTGCGGATGCGAGGAGCGGCGCCGGTGTGCCGCCGTGAGACCTCTCACGGCGGCGAACCATCACTGTCCGGACGGGAGTTGGCCCAGCCACCAGGCGTAGGTGCGGGCGATGCCGTCACGCAGCGGGATCTGCGGCTTGAAGCCGAGGGAGGACAGGCGGGTCACGTCGAGCAGCTTGCGGGGCGTCCCGTCGGGCTTCGACGTGTCCCATCCGATACGCCCCTGGTAGCCCGTCACATCCCGTACGGTCTCGGCGAGTTCGCGGATGGTCAAGTCCTCGCCGCAGCCGATGTTGACGGGCTCGTCACCGTCGTAGGCCTCCAACAGGCGTACGCACGCGGCGGCGAGGTCGTCGACATGCAGGAACTCGCGGCGCGGGGAGCCGGATCCCCACAGGGTCACCTCGGGAGCCCCGTCGCGCCGCGCCTCGTGGAAGCGGCGGATCAGCGCGGGCAGGACGTGCGAGGTCTCCAGGTCGAAGTTGTCGCCGGGCCCGTAGAGATTGGTGGGCATGGCGCTGATGTAGGAGGCGCCGTACTGCCGCCGGTAGGACCGGGTCTGCACGATTCCGGCGATCTTGGCGAGGGCGTACGCCTCGTTGGTGGGCTCCAACTCGCCGGTGAGCAGGGCGTCCTCGCGGATCGGCTGGGGTGCGAGCCGGGGGTAGATGCACGACGAGCCGAGGAAGAGCAGCCGCTCGGTCCCGGCCGCGTGCGCGCCGGCGATCACGCTGAGCTGGATGCGCAGGTTGTCCTCCAGGAACTGCACCGGATAGGTGCTGTTGGCCATGATCCCGCCGACCTTGGCGGCGGCCAGCACCACGACGTCCGGGCGGACCTCCTTCAGATACGTCTCGGTCCGCGCGGCGTCGCGCAGATCGAGCAGGTCGCGGCCGCGGGTGAGCACCTCGTGGCCGTCGTCGGCGAGGCGGCGGGCCACCGCCGAGCCGACCAGGCCGCGGTGTCCCGCGACGAATATGCGGGAGCCGGGCCGCAGTAGGGAACGGGTGGATTCCTGGGGCGGGACGGGGAGTTCGGTCGTCATGGCTCGGATTGTGCCAGCAGAAAAGGACTGCGGTGACTCTTTGCCGCAGAACGCTCCAATTCCGATATGTCGGTGAACATCGCCGTCGAGGCGATCAGCAGAGAAGGGGGAATCGTGGCGAAGACCGCGCTCATCACCGGAGTGACCGGCCAGGACGGTTCGTATCTGGCCGAGCTGTTGCTCGACAAGGGGTACACGGTGCACGGGCTCATACGGCGTTCGTCGAGCTTCAACACCGAGCGGATCGACCACATCTACCAGGGCCCCGAGGAGCCGGAGCGCTCCTTCGTCCTGCATCACGCGGACCTCTCCGACGGTGTCGCGCTGGTGAACCTGTTGCGCGACATCCAGCCCGACGAGGTCTACAACCTGGGCGCGCAGTCGCATGTGCGGGTGTCCTTCGACGCCCCGCTGTACACCGGTGACGTCACGGGGCTCGGCACCATCCGGCTCCTGGAGGCGGTCCGGGCCAGCGGTATCCGGACCCGGATCTACCAGGCCTCGTCCTCCGAGATGTTCGGCGCCAGCCCGCCCCCGCAGAACGAGAAGACCCCGTTCCACCCGCGCAGCCCGTACAGCGTGGCGAAGCTCTACTCCTACTGGGCCACGGTCAACTACCGCGAGGCGTACGGCATGTACGCGGTGAACGGGATCCTCTTCAACCATGAGTCGCCGCGCCGGGGCGAGACCTTCGTGACCCGGAAGATCACCCGGGGCGTCGCCCGGATCAAGGCGGGGCTCCAGGACCGGCTGCATCTGGGCAATCTGGACGCGGTCCGGGACTGGGGGTACGCCCCGGAGTACGTGGACGCCATGTGGCGGATGCTCCAGTGCGACACCCCCGACGACTATGTGGTCGCCACCGGCGAGGGGGTCAAGGTCAGCCAGTTCCTGGAGTACGCCTTCGAGCACGCGGGCCTGGACTGGCGCGAGCATGTGCGCTACGACCCGAAGTACGAACGCCCCAGCGAGGTCGACGCGTTGATCGGCGACGCCTCGAAGGCCGAGGAACTGCTGGGCTGGAAGCCCGAGGTGAAGTCGCGGGAGCTGGCCCGCATCATGGTCGACGCCGACATCCGCCAGCTGGACGACCAGCTGACCGGGGCCGCCATCCGGGTGGACCGATGACGGGGCGGGACCGCCGTCCGGGTGGGCCGGTGCGCGGGCGGCGCCTCGACGTGCGCCGCTCCCCCGGCGGCCGGCCCGGTCCGCTCCACCGCCGGTCCGCCGTTCCCTTACCGGACCGACCGACCGTGTGACCGCCGAGGCCCGGACCGGGCCGGCGGCCACCCATGACCCCCGGCCGGCGCTCGCCGCGCCCGTGACCGGGACGATCGCCGGCGCCACCGCCGATCTCCACCGACCGCTCGGTGGAGCTCAACGCGCCGGCCATGGGCGGGGCCCCGGCCCCGCCTCCCCACTCGCCCGGTCCACGGCGGAACGCACCGTCCCCGCCGCCGGTCGGGCGAGGCAGGATCCGCGGCCTCTCGGCCGCAGCTCGAATCTCACCTTCGGAGCTGAATGATGAACGGAAGTACGGGGCGCAGAGGCGGAGGACGCGGCCGTGTGCGGGCCGTGTCCGCCGCTCTCGGCCTGCTGGCCGGAGCCCTGACCGCGACCACGGTCGGGGCCTCCGGGGCGGCGGCGCTGACACCACCGGTCGCCATCACCGCGGACGACCTCTCCACCTGGCAGACCAACGGCATCGTCTGGTCGATGGCCGCCGGCGACGGCGTCGTCTACGCGGGCGGCACCTTCTCCACCCTGCGGCCCCCCACTGCGGCCCCCGGCACGAGCGAACAGCCCGCGGTGAACTTCGCCGCGTTCGACGCGGCGACCGGGGCGCCCACCGACTGCTCGCTGTCCTTCACCATCTCCTCGGGAACCGCGACCGTACGGGCCCTGGCGCTCTCCCCCGACGGCGAAACCCTGTACGCGGGCGGCCAGTTCGGCGCGGTCAACGGTGTCGGCGTGAGCAATATCGCGGCGATCGACACCGAGACCTGCACCGTCAGCAACTCCTTCAAGATCGGGGTCTCGGCGACCGTGCGGGGGCTCGCCGTCACCGACGACACGGTCTATCTGGCGGGCGACTTCACCACGGTCGGCGGGCAGACCAGGAGCCACTTCGCCGCCGTCACGACCGGAGCCTCACTGCTGCCCTTCACGGCCAACGCCGACGAGGTCGCACGGGCCGTCGAGGTGACTCCGGACGGGCAGAACGTGCTGCTCGGCGGGGACTTCTTCCGGATCAACGGCACGAACACCCACGCCCTGGCCGTCGTCGACGCCACCACCGGACAGCTCACCAAGTCCTACCCGGGGTTCATCCACAACAACTCCACGGTCCAGGACATCACCACGGACGGAGCCGGCTTCTACACGGGCAACGAGGGCACCGGCGGCGGTGTGTTCGACGGACGCATCGCACTGAACCTCAGCGATTTCGAGCAGCGCTGGCGGGACACCTGCCTCGGCGCGACCCAGGCCGTGCTGGTGCACTCCGGGGTGCTGTACAGCGGCAGCCACGCCCACGACTGCGCCAGCATGGGCGCGTTCCCGGACCAGCCGCGCAAGCACCTGCTGGCCCAGTCGGTCGACGACCCGAAGCTGCTGCCCTGGTTCCCGGACACCAACGACGGGATCGGGGAGCCGGTCGGGCCGCGTGTGATGAGCCAGACGAGCAGCGGCGGGCGCCACTACCTGTGGGTGGGCGGCGAGTTCACCACTGTCAACACCAAGCCGCAGCAGGGGCTGACCCGCTTCGCGGACGGCCCGGACACGGGCGTGCCCTGGGTGCCCAACGTCAGCCTCTCGACGCTGACGCCCGGGCAGATCGACGTGAACTGGCAGACCAGCTTCGACACCGACGACGGTGAGCTGACCTACCGGATCTACAAGGACGGCTCCACCACCCCGATCCACACCACGACCGGCTATTCGGTCTTCTGGGACCGGCCGCAGCTCACCTGGACGGACACCGACGTCGCGCCGGGCGAGACCCACTCGTACCGGATCACGGCGAGCGACGGCACCAACACCAGCGCCAAGTCCCCCGCCCAGTCCGCGACCGTGGCGAGCGCGACGGAGGCGTACCCGGCGCGGGTCCGGTCCGACGGGGCGAGCCTCTACTGGCGCTGGGACGAGGGCATCTCCACGTTCGCGCACGACAGCAGCGGCAATCTGAACAACGGGTTCATGCGCAACGGCCCCGCCTACCGGCAGACCCCGGCGGCGGTCGCCGGGCCCTCGACGGCGATCGGGTTCAACGGCACCGACGAGTACGCGTACAGCAACCGGCTGCACACCCAGCCCGCCCGGTTCACCATCGAGACCTGGATCAGGACGACCACGACCCGGGGCGGGAAGATCGTCGGTTTCGGAAACAAGACCCAGCAGAACAGCACCCGTCACGACAAGCACCTCTACATGCGCAACGACGGGCGCCTCGTGTTCGGCGTCCAGAGCGGCGGGGCCCGCACCGTCGCCACCTCGGGGGCGTACAACGACGGCCAGTGGCACCACGTCGTCGCCACCCAGGGTCCGCTGGGTCAGGGCATGTCCCTGTACGTCGACGGACAGCTGCGCGCGTCGAACATCCTGGTCTCCGGCAACGAGAACCAGCCGGGCTACTGGCGGGTCGGCGGGGACAACCTGTCCGGCTGGCCGAACCGTCCCACCAGCAACTTCTTCGCCGGGCAGATCGACGAGACCGCCATCTACCCGACCGCGCTGAGCGCTTCGCAGATCAGCGCGCACTACGCCCTGAGGAACGGCTGAGAGATGAGAAACCCGTTCCTGGCCTGCGCCGCCGTCGTCCTGACGGCGGCGGCGCTGGCCGCCTGCGGCTCGTCCGCGGACGGGAACGACCCGGAGGCCGCGGGCGCCCGGCGCCCCGCGGCCTCCGGGCCCGCCGTCCCCGGCCCGTCCGCCACCACGGCCACCGAGCCCACCGCACCGCCCACCGAGGAGCCGGCGGCATCGGGGTCCTCCGCCCCGGCCGCCACGGCCGAGGGCCCGAAGACGCCCGTCGACGAGATCACCCCCGCCACGGGGACGTTCACCAAGAAGCAGAAGGAGTATCTGAAGGACCGGGTGCCGAAGGGGATGGACCCGGCGGCCGTGCTCCAGACCGGCCAGGAGACCTGCGACAAGCTGCGCTACCTCGTCAAGGCCGACCGGGACACCGCGGTCGGTGCGATCGTGACGGGCGAGATCCCGGACGCGAAGGACGCGGTCGCGGGGCTCTGCACCCAGCACCAGGACCTGGTCGACGAGGCGGCGTACGGCTACGCCGACGGCCGGCACTCCGGGAAGAAGATCCGGCCGGGCGTGTACCGCTCCGCCTCCCCCACCACGGACTGCTCCTGGCAGATCGAAGGGGCGGGCGGCAAGGAGCTGGCCTCCGGCGCCTCCGACACCGGGAAGTCCCGGAAGATCACCATCCCCGATTCCGCCCGCACGTTCACGTCCACAGGCTGCTATGCCTGGCTGCCCGAAGGAGCCGCGGGATGACCGCAAGTACGCCGAAACTCCCGATAGCCGTGGCGATCCCCACGAAGAACGAGGGTCTGAACATCGCGGAGGCGGTGAAATCGGTGCTCGGCCACTTCGAGGCGGTCGTCGTGGTGGACTCCCACAGCACCGACGACACCGTGAAGATCGCCGAGGAGTGCGGGGCGGAGGTGGTCACGTACACCTGGGACGGCGGCCACCCGCGCAAGAAGCAGTGGTGCCTGGAGAACGTCCGCACGGACCTGGACTGGATTCTGCTGCTCGACGGCGACGAGCGGCTCAGCCCCGGGCTGCTGGCCGAGCTGCGGGAGGCCTTCCGTGATCCGGCGGCCCCGAAGCCGGCCGCGTACGACATTCCGCTCGGCTACTGGTTCTCGGGCAAGCGGCTGCGGCACGGATACACCATCCGCAAGCGGTCGTTGACCGACCGGACCCGCTGCCACTACCCGGAGGTCGGGGACCTGGACGCGCCGGGCATCGGGGAGGTGGAGGGCCACTACCAGCCGGTGGCGGCGAGCGTGGGCACGCTCACCCACCCCATCGAGCACCAGGACCTCGACCCGGTGACCGCCTGGTTCGAGCGGCACAACCGCTACTCGGACTGGGAGGCCTGGCTGGAGCAGCACCCCCAGGTGAAGGAGCAGGTGCGCCAGGTCAAGTCGCGCCAGGGGCAGTTGTTCCACAAGGCGCCGTTCAAGCCGGCGGTGTCCTTCGCCTACATGTATCTCTACAAGCGGGGGTTCCTGGACGGCCGGGCGGGCTTCGACTTCGCGCTGGCGATGAGCTTCTACCGCTGGCAGATCGCGCTCAAGTCCCGTGAGAAGCCGATACGTTGACGTGTACGCCCTTCACCCTCGCCTCCGGCGGACCACGTCCTCGTAGGTCCGCCGGAGGGTGGCGGTGACGGCCTCGATGGTGAACTGCTCGTTCACCAGCTCCCAGGCGGCCTTGCCGGCCTGCTCGGCGGCCTCCGGCTCCAGCAGCTCCAGGATCGCGTCGGCGACCTTGCGGGCGTTGGCCGCGTCCTCGCCGACCCGGCTGTCGATGACCCGGCCGGAGCCCGCCCCCGCCACATCGGGGGCCTGTCCGCAGGTGCGGGTGATGACGACCGGGGTGCCGACCGACATCGCCTCCAGCACCGAGACCGGGAACGGTTCCTCGATCGCGGGCAGCACATACACATCGGCCTCGCGGTCGGCGGCCAGCACCTCGTCGTGCTCCAACGGGCCCACGTGGTCGAGGGACGCGGACACGCCGAGCTTCCGGGCGAGCGCCAGGGTGCCGGCCAGCGCACCGGTGTCGGGGCCGGCCAGCACGAAGCGGGCGTCCGGGTGGCGGGCGAGGACGTGCGGCATCGCGGCGACGAAGTCCTCGGGCCGCTTGCGCTCCTGGATCCGGGCCAGATACAGCACGGTGGGCGGGCGGCCGGGCTCGCGGGCGGGCTTGCGCTCCTGCGGACGGACCCCGTTGACCAGCCGTACGGTGCGGGTGAGCGGGACGGGGGCGGCGACGGCGTTCACATCGAGCCGCTCCATCTCGGTCAGATGCAGGACGGCGTCCGCCTCGCGCAGCACCTTGCGGACCCCGAGAAGGTCGGTGAGCTGGGCGACCTTCTTCTCGGTGGGGTCGATCATGCCGTGGGTCTGCACGACCAAAGGCGTACGGGTCGCGAGGGCGAGGAGCGCCGCGGGCAGGGTCACCAGGTCCCGCATCAGATGGACGTGGACGAGGTCGGCGCCGCGCATCATGCGGTGCACCGTGCGCAGCAGCCCGGCGGAGGTGATGCCGCTGACCTCGAACATCGGGAGGAGGTGGCGTGCCTGGAAGAGGTGGACCGGAACTCCCTCCACCTGGCCGGGCAGTTCACCGCCGGGGAAGCCGTCGCCGAGGGCCATGACGCGTGCGTCGTCGCCGTTCGCCCGCTGGACCTTGGAGAGGTTGAACGCCACGCGCGTCGGACCGCCGAAGGCGTGATCCGGAGTGTGGAGCGTGACAACGTGCAGGATTTTCACCAGAGTTCCCCTCGACTATGGCCACGTCTTCACAGCGTAGCCATCGGCCCCCCTCAAGTGGGCTGATTCGTTAGAGTGTTCAGCGGTTCACTGATCCCGGGGGGGCGCATGACGTCGGTGCACACGTCGGCGCCGGGGCGGGCCGCTCCCACCGTCGGGGGCCCGCGGGGGCCCGGGGCTCCCGGTGGTCCCGCCGAGCGGCCGATCGCCTGGTCGATGCTGTCGCGGGCGCTGTCCGTACCGCTCATCCTCGGCCTGGTCTGCTTCCTGCCCGCGGTGATCGCCGCCCAGCCCGGCGGCGGGGTCCGGGACACGGCGTACTGGCTCCAGCTGGTGCTGACCTGCTACGCGGGCGCCCGGCTCGCGACGATGATCCTCTCCACCCGGCGGCGGCTGCTCCAGGGCGTCTTCTGGATGTTCGTGTACATCGCGATGGGCGTGGCGCCGTTCGCCCAGGTGGTGATCGGTCAGACGCCCACGCCGATGGTGGGGCCGCGCCAGGACCTGGTCACGGCCATCGCGATGGTCCTGGTGGGGTGTGCCGCGTACGACCTGGGGGCGCTGCTGGCCTCACGGCGTCCGCTGCGCCGCCGGACCCCCTCCGCGCGCGGCCCGGGCGGCGGGCCCGCCGTCGCCCATCCGCTGCGGCTGCGGCTGCTGGTGCTGGTGGCGTTCACGGCGAGCGCGTTCTACGTGATGAAGCTGGGCGGGCCCGCGGTCTTCTTCGCCAGCAGACAGGAGATCAACGAGACCGTGGCCGCGAGCGGGGTGGTCACGGAGGGGTCCAATGTCGGCTCGGCGTTCCTCAAGGGCTTCGGGCAGGTCCCTGCGCTGCTGGCGCTGCTCTTCTACACCCGCCGTCTGGCCACCTCCTACCGGGCCCGCCGCAGACCGTCGACGGTGCTGGTGTGGGTGGCGCTGGCGGCGCTGAACCTGCTGGTGAACAACCCCATCTCCAACGCCCGTTACTGGTTCCTGACGGTGGTGGTGGCGTTCGTCTTCGCCGCGTTCCCGAGCAGTGCGGCGGTCTACCGGACGGTGCTGACGGCGGGCGTGGTGGGGGCGCTGGTGCTGTTCCCGTACGCGGACAGGTTCCGGTACGAGGAGGGGAGCCAGCGGTCCGTGCAGTCGACCTCGGTCTTCGATCCGCTGGTGACCAAGGACTACGACCAGATGGTGATGTTCGCCAACACCATCTCGTGGGTCGACACCCGGGGCCACACCTACGGCCGCCAACTGGCCGGCTCCGGGCTGTTCTTCGTGCCGCGCGCGGTGTGGAGCGGGAAGCCGGAGGACACCGGGGTCCGGGTCGGGCAGTGGATGGGGCTGCGGATGACCAACCTCTCGGCCCCGCTGTGGACGGAGTTCTGGGTCGATCTCGGCGCGTCCGGCATGATCGGCGGAATGGCGCTGATCGGCTACGCGTCGGCCCGCACCGACCGCCGCTACGCCCTGGCCGTGACCCGGGCGGGGCCGGGCCCCGGGAGCGTGCTGGCCATCGCCGCGCCGCTGATCGCCGGATACACCTTCATCCTGCTGCGCGGCCCGCTCCTCCAGGCGGCGGGGAAGCTGGCCATCGCCGCGCTGTGTCTGGCGGCGATCGCCACGTTCACGGAGCGGCGGGCAGGGCGTCGGCGCTGAGCGATCCGCGACGAGGGTCAGGCCTCGACGCGCACCCAGGTGTCGCCCGCCCGGATCCAGAGGAATCCGTCGCGGCCCTGGCCGCAGTGCATGACGACCCGCCCGGGCGTCCGGATCCGGGCCCTGTCGGTCACCGACCAGGTGTCGCCGTCGAGTTCGGCTCGGAGGAGTTCGGTGAACCGCTTGTTGTGGTCGCGGCGGGTGAAGACGGCCCGGTTGCCGCGGACCGCGAAGCCGTCCGGCCGCTGGACGGGGCTCCGGTAGCTGGTCACGGCACCGGTGGCGGGGGTGATCCGGGTCAGGAAGGTGCCGCCCCGGGAGCTGCCCGGGTACCAGACGAGCCAGGCCCGGTGGTCCTCGGTCGCGGCGGTGCACCCCTGCAGCGGGTGGTCGGGCAGCCGTCCGCCGGGTGACCAGATCGCCTCGCCCCGGGCGTTCCAGCCCGCGAGGCCCGCTCCCGACTCGGGGTGGCTGCCGTAGATGCCCTCGTCCCCGTAGGCGGTCCAGATGGATCCGTCGGCGTCGGTGACCAGGGCGGCGATGTCGTCGCCGAGGCAGAACTCGGTTTCGGGAGAGCCCGACGCGGAGTACACCACGGTGTTGGCCCGCCAGGACTCTCCGTTCTCGCCGCGTGACGTACGGCCGCTCACCAGCAGGAATCGGGAGCCCGGGAGCAGTGCCAGGTAGCTCGGGCTGATCCGGATGTCCGTCACCCGGGTGCGCCGCTCCTCGTGGTCCGTGATCGTGACCAGCTCGCCCGTGAACGGGGTGTCCGGCCGCCATCCGGGCCATCCTCGGGGGTACCGGCCCCGGCTCAGGTGCTTCAGGGAGACCAGCAGGACGGCGAGCTCACCGGCAGGGCCGACGGTCCACCAGAGGGCTCGTCGTCCCCGCACGGCGTCGGCGGCGGGAAGGCGCCACACCCGGTGCAGGGTGGGGCCGGGGCGGTCGGGCGTGGAGCGGAGAGTCATGGTTGGTCGCCTCGGGGACTCCGAGGGCGCGGCCGCTCGAAGATCATGACTTTACCCGTCCCGGCCCGGAAGGCCCAGCCCCCGTTTCAGGCCCGTCCGCCGACCGCGTCCTCGGTGGCCGCCACGGCCCGGTCGGGCGCCACCGCGCGCCGGCGCAGCCGCGCCACTCTGATCCAGGTGGCGACCGCCTTGCAGAGCGAGCCCAGGAACAGCCCCCAGGCCGCGCCCGGGACGCCCCCGACGGCGTAACCGCCCGCGAGGAAGGCCACGGCGGTGAGCGAGAAGACGATCTGGATGGCGAGCGTGGTACGCGGGTCGAGCATGCGCAGGGCGAGCAGCCCGCAGGTGCCGACGGCCATCGCGGCGTACTGGCTGCCGGTCGCCGGGAGCAGTGCGGCGGCCACCGGCCAGGTGTCGCCGAGGAGTTGGCGGCCGGCGGTGTCGGGCAGCAGGGCCAGCACCGTGGCCCAGAGGGCGGCGGTCGCGGCGAGGACGGCGGCAAGCAACGCGGTGGCCCGGACCCGGCGGCGCTCGTCGCCGATGCGGCCGAGCAGCGGCGGGCCGAAGGACGTGGCGGAGGTGTAGAGGACGTTGAGCGGGCCGAAGAGGGTGGTCGCGCCGCGCAGTGCGCCGACGAGGAGGGGGTTGCCGACCGCGCCGAGGCCGAGGACGGAGAGCTGGCCGGTCGCGTTGCCCACGCCGAACTCGACGGTGAAGCGCTGCCCGAGGTGGCCGCGCCGCAGCATCGGGCGCAGCCGCAGCGGGGATCCGGCGGTGGCGCGGTGCAGGAGGGCGGCGGAGAGCAGGAGTGCGGGCAGGGCGGACAGGCCCCAGACGGCGATCAGTCGGGCCGGGGAGGCCCCGTAGTCCTGCACGGAGAGCGCGCCGAGCACGCAGGCGAGCCGCAACAGGTCCGAGGTCAGGGCGAGATGGGGCTGCTGGAGGGTGGAGAAGGCGTAGCGTACGGCGTCCTGTCCCAGCACCACCGGGAGGACGAGGCCGAGCATCAGCAGGGCGCGGGCGGTGTCGCCGGGGACGAGGGCGCAGACGACGGCCAGGGGTGCGCCGAGCGCGGCGGCGGCGAGCACGGTGAAGGCGACGGCGGACCGGCAGGCGGACCGGGTCTCGTCCCCCGCGCCGCGCCGGAGCACCAGCGGCTGCCCGGTGTACGCGCCCGAGACGCCGAGGAGCACCGTGAAGACCAGGTAGACCGCGGAGAACCGGGCGAAGTCGGCGAGGGTGGAGAGCCGGGCGGCGGCCACCAGCACCAGGATGTTGGTGAGCGCCGCCACGCCCTGGTCCGCGACCGAGCAGAGGACGGCGGTGCGGGCTCTCACCGGCGGGCGGCGGGCAGGTTGACGGAGCGCAGGCCGAGGGTCTCGGCGGGATCGCCGGTGAGCTCGGGTGCGTCCGTCCCGGCGGATGGGGTGCCGCCGCCTCCGTCGCCGGTGGAGCGGCGGCGGGTGGCCTTGGCGCGGCGCTCGGCCCGGCGCAGGCGGCCCCGGGCCGGGTGGAGCAGGGCGCCGAGCACGGAGCCGCCGGAGGCTCCGATGATCTCGCGGATGCGTTCCAGGTCGCTGCGGTGCACCTCGCGCGGGTCGCAGACGATCATGACGCCCTCGACCCGGTCGACCAGGGCGACCGCGTCCGCGTAGGACAGGACGGGCGGGGCCAGGACGATGACGACACCGCCGGGCCGGTCGGCCTCGGCGACGATGCGGCCGACGGACGGTGAGGTCAGGGCGCGCGGGACGTTGTCGGCGGTGGTGCCGGGGATCAGGGCGAAGGCTCCGGAGCCGGGGACGTCGACATTGGAGCGGCCGCCGGTGGGCCAGGTGCCGTCGCTCTCCTCGGCGGCCCAGCGCGGCGGCCGCACCTCGTGGGCGGCGGAACCGAGGTCGTCGGCGAGCGACGGGGTGCGCAGATCGGCCTCGACGAGCAGGACGTCCCGGCCCATCTCGGCGAACGCGGCGGCCAGGTTGGCGGCAGCGGCGGCGGCCGCCGCGTTGTTGCCGCGCGGGGAGGTGACCAGCAGACGGCGGCTCTCGGCGAAAGCGGGGTCGTAGGCGAGCCGGAACGCGACGGCGCGGTACTCCTCGGCGAGCCGGGAGCCGCCGCGGCCGATGGCGAGCAGGCCGCCGGCGGTGGCGCGTTCCCGGGGCAGGGTGCCGAGCAGGGGTGCGCCGAGCGAGTGGACGAGCTCGCGGGTGGAGCGTACGGCGGGGTCGAAGACGAGCCGCACCCAGGAGAGCAGCAGCCCGAGCGCGAGACCGACGACGCCGCCGAGGCCGAGGAGCAGGGGCAGCCCGGGGCCGGTGGGCGCGGTGGGGGCGACGGGCTTCTTGTTGAGGTAGCCGGGGGTGGTGTCCAGGGCCTTCAGCTCGGAGATCTTCCGGCTCAGCTCGGAGATGGAGACGATGATGTTGGCGCGGGCGCTGGTGACGTCCTCGGCCGCCGCCGCACCGGCCTGTTCCTCCAGCAGGTCGCGCTTCTCCTCCAGCGGCTTCAGCTGGGCGCGGTAGCCTCCGGCCATGTTCTCGATGCTCTCCTCGGTGCGCGCCTTGCGGTGGGCCAGGTAGGCGCCTGCGAGGGCTTCGGCGCGGGCGCGGGACTGTTCGGGGGTGGCGCCGGTGTAGGAGAAGCGGAGGGTGAGGGTGTTGGGCGGGTTGGTGACCTGGAGTCCGGCGAGCAGCTTGCGGGCCGTGACGTCGTCGCCCGCCTTGAGGAGCGTTCCGGCGGCCAGGGTGCCCACGGTGTCGCTGACGGCGGTCTGGCGCTCGGAGCCGATGTTGATGCCCTTGTCGGCGGTGGCTCCGGCGGCGAAGGGGTCGGAGATCGCGGAGCGGACGAGGACCTCGCCGGTGGCGGTGTAGGTGTCCTCGCCGCCGAGCGCGAGATAGCCGCCGCCGAGCAGGCCGATGATGACGCCGGTGGCCAGCAGGGAGCGGTAGCGCAGGAGTTGGCGGAACTGGTCGCGCAGGAGCGCCGGCTCGTCCTGGTCGTCCGGGGCGCGGTGCTGTGGCGTCATCGGCGGGAGCTCCCTCGTGCGTCCGGCAGGGCCTCGGCGAGCAGATCGTCGAAGCGGGCGAGGCCCGCCTCCCGGCTCAGATGGCGGGCGACGTAGCGCGGGCCCTCGGCCCCGAGGGCGTCGGCGGCGGCCGGGTCGGCGGCCAGCTTCCGGACCGCTTCGAGCAGGGCGGCCGGGTCCTCGGGGGCGACGAGGAGCCCGGCGCCCGAGCGGCGGACCTCGTCGGCGGTGCCGCCCTCGTCGGCGACGGAGGCGAGCACGGGGCGTCCGGAGGTGAAGTAGGAGGTGAGCTTGGAGGGGACGCTCATGTCGAGGACGGAGGCGCGCTGGGTGACCGCGAGGACGTCGGCGGCGGCGAGGACGTCGGTGAACTCCTCGGCCCGCGCGGGCTCCAGGAACTCCACGTTGGCGAGTCCCTCGGCGCGGGCGCGCAACGCGTCGCGCTGGTTTCCGTCGCCCATCAGGACGACGCGGAGGCCGGGGTCGAGGCGGGCGGTGTCCACCAGGACGTCCAGGCCCTGCTTGAGACCCATGTTGCCGGAGTGCAGGATCACCGGGACCCCGTCGGGCCAGCCGAGCCGGGCGCGGGTCGCGGCGCGGTCGGCGGTGGGGCCCTGCACATGGGTCCAGTTGGGGACGAGGCGGATGCGGCCGGGGTCGACGCCGAGGGCCCTGACGCCGGGGACGAAGCTCTCGTGGATGACGCCGACGAGGGCGGCCCCGCGCAGTGCGTACCGCTCGGCGGCCGCGGCGACGGCGGCGGCCCTGCCGCCGCCCCGGATGCCGCTCTGTGCGGCGGCGGCGCCCATCAGGTCCTGGACGACGGGAAGATGGGGGACGCGGTGGTGCCGGGCGAGCCGGGCTCCGATGACGCCGCCGGCGAGGCTGGGCATCTGGGAGATCACGGCGTCGGGCCGGCCGGGCGGCGGCGCGAACAGCCCGGTGGCGAGGACGCTCGCCTCGAACGCGGCTCGTTTCAGGGCTGTCTGACGGGGCGGCACATAGTGCCTGCGTCGGTGCACTCCGACGCCGCCGCGTATCTCCACCGTCCGCCAGACACCTCGGTAGTTCTCGTCGAGCCGCCAGGACGGGTAGTGCGGCATACCGGTGAGCGCCCGTACCCGGGCGCCGGACGCGGCCCAGTGCTCCGCCAGCTGGGTGGCGTACGGACCGATGCCCGTGAGCTCCGGGGCGTAGTTGGTCGAAACCACCAGAAGCCGGCGGCCTCGCAGCGGACTGGGCCTTGATGTTTCGGACATCGGACGATCGCCTTCCCCCCCACGACAACCGCTGTCCCCACCGGGGAACAGCCCCTGCCGAGCTTATCCGTTCACGGCTTGCACAAGTGTTCTTCACAGTAAGGTCGTTGGAACATCACCGGATCAGGTTCACCGTGGGGGGAGAGATACGGATGGTGCAGCACAGGGTGGGTTACGCACCCGGGGTGTACGACCTGTTCCACGTCGGGCACCTCAACATCCTGCGGCACGCCCGCAGTCAGTGCGACTACCTGGTCGCGGGGGTCGTGTCGGACGAGATGGCGGCCCTCGCCAAGGGGCACACGCCGATGATCCCGCTCCGCGAACGACTGGAGATCGTCCGCAGTGTGCGGTTCGTGGACGCCGCGTTCGTGGAGACCGTGCCGGACAAGGTCGAGACCTGGCAGCAGGTCCGGTTCGACGTGATCTTCAAGGGCGACGACTGGCGGGGCACCGAGAAGGGCCAGAAGCTGGAGCGCGACTTCGCCGAAGTGGGCGTGGAGGTCGTCTACTTCCCGTACACCGTGCACACGTCCAGCACCCAGCTGCGCCGGGCGCTGGACGTGCTCGTCAGCCGGCCCGGAGCGCTTTCAGCTCCCTGAACCACTTGGTGAGGAAGGCCGCCAGGAACAGCGTGTGCACCACCGCGAGCGCGGCGTACCCGGCGCGGAAGGCCCCGGGTGCGCCGAGCAGCAGGAACACCAGGCAGAACACGCCGTAGTCGGCGGGGAGCAGGACCACGGCACGCACCCGGGACACCGGCTGCGCGGGCGTCGCCGGTTCCGCCCAGGACGGGCCCCGGGCGCTCGCCGCCGCCTTGCCGAGCTGTTCGCGCAGCAGCCCCGCGCAGAAGGTCACCACGGTGGCCAGCTGAAATCCCAGCGGCAGCAACAGCCAGGCATCCGACGGCAGTTCGCCGAAGCGGTAGAAGGAGATCAGGACGGCGGCGTGGACGAGCACCAGCTTCCCGCAGTCCACGACGTGGTCCAGCCACTCCCCGTCCGGCCCGCCCCGCCCGGTGAGCCGGGCGAGCTGCCCGTCGGCGGAGTCGAAGGCGAAGCCGACCGCGAGCGCCGCGTAGACCAGCACGGCGAGCGTCCACGACGGCTCGACGAGCGCCACCGACGCCAGCGCGCCGTAGGTGAACAGTGCGCTGGTCAAGGTCACTTGATTGGGCGTCATCCCCGCCCGGTAGGCCCCGGCCGCCAGCACCCGCCCCGCGGGCCGGTTCACGTACCGCGAGTAGAGCGAGACGCCCTTGGCGCTCTTCTGTGCGCCGCGCAATTCGCGCAGCACGGTGCCCGTGCTTCCCACTACGCCCCCCAGCGTCCGGCAGTGCCCGCATCATGGCACGCGGGCCCGGAGCCGTGGGGTGTTTGGCCGCGACGGGCCGGGCGCAGGCGCCTACTTCCCGTCGGTGAGCTGTTCGTCGAGTTCGTCGAAGAGCAGCTCGCTGTGTTCGACCTGGCCGGTGCGGTACGCGGACCGGGCCACCAGGTGCGAGGCCACCGGGCTGCTGAGCATCTGGAAGAAGGCGATGAGAGCGAGGGTGGCGAGCTCCATGCCGCCGCGCAGCCGCAGTGCGACCCCGGCCAGCACCAGGATCATGCCGAGGGTCTGCGGCTTGGTCGCCGCGTGGCTGCGGGAGAGGACGTCGGGCAGCCGGAGCATGCCGATCACCCCGAGCAGACAGATCGCGGCGCCGATGAGGAGCAGGACGGCGCCGGCCGTGTCGACGATCTGGAGCCAGAGGTTCACCGCGGGCCGTCCTGGGTGTCGTCGGGGTACGTCCGGCCGGGCCTGTCGCGTACGGCGATGAAGCGGGCGATGCCCACCGAGCCGGTGAATCCGAGGAAGGCCAGCACCAGCATGATCGGGAAGTAGAAAGGGTCGAGCGCGAACGCCGACTTGGCGGCGAGGCCGGCGATGATCAGGGCGGCGCAGACGTCCAGCGAGATCGCCCGGTCCAGCATGGAGGGGCCGCGCCAGATCCGGGCCAGCAGCAGCGCCCCGGCGACGAGGATCAGCACGACGGCGGTGATCAGCAGGATCCGGTCGACCTGTTCGGGTGCGGTCATGGTGCGGGCCTCCCGGCGGCGAGCTGGGGCGGTGGCGGGGGTTCGGCGACCCGGGCGATCTCGTCGCGGGTGCCGAAGGCCCGTACGGTCAGTTCCTCCAGCCGCCACACCTTGCGGCGGGCGGCTTCGAGCTCCTCGGGCCGGTCGGCGTCCAGGACGTGCAGGAAGACGGTGGCGGTGGCCCGGCGCACCTCGATGATGGAGCCGCCGGGGACGTTGGAGACGGCGACGGCGGTGGCGGCGAGCATCAGGTCGCTGCGGCAGCGCAGCGGGACGCCGATGACGGCGGCCCGGTGCGGCAGGCCGAAGAAGATCTGCCGGGTGACCTTCACGCCCGAGGTGTACATGTCGTGGAAGAGATAGCCCGCCAGGCAGACGATGCCCCAGAGGTGGAGCCGCAGTCCGAGGTCGACCCGGGGCAGCGGGAAGGCGAGACAGACGAGGACCGAGACGACCAGGCCGGTCAGGACGTTGGCCCAGGTGAGGGTCGACCAGAGCAAGACCCAGATGACGGTGAGCCAGGCGATCAGCGGCAGGTCGATCACCCGTCGGCGGCGGGTGCCGAACTCGCAGCTCAGCGGCGGCAGATCGGCGTTGCTGAACGAGAAGCGCAGGATGCGTTTCACCGGCCCAGCACCTCCTGGATGTAGGGGGTCCGCTGGAGGAGTTCGGCGGCCGTGCGGTCGGTGTAGGCGGTGAGCGGATCGGCGAACACGGTGAAGGCGAGGCCGATCGCGATGGTCGCCGCGGTGGCCGCGACCATCGTGCGGGGCAGTCGGCTGGTGGTGATGACGGCCCGTCCGTGCAGGGTCGCGGCGACGGCCCGGCCGGCGGGCGGGGGCATGGCTCCGACGCCCTCGTCGCCGGTGCCGGGGATGTCGTCGGGGCCCGCGTCGGAGTCGTCGTCGCTGTCGTCGCCGGACTCCAGGACCGTGCCCGCGGCGGCCTGTCCGGGCGGGGCGGCCCGCCAGAAGGCGAGGTTCCAGACCTTGGCGACCACGTACAGCGTCAGCAGGCTGGTGGCGGCCGAGCCGGCCACCAGGAGCCAGGCCCAGCCGCCGCCGTCGGCGACGCCCGCGCGCATCAGCCCGAGCTTGCCGATGAAGCCGGACAGCGGCGGGATCCCGGCGAGGTTCATCGCCGGGACGAAGAACAGCAGAGCGAGCATGGGCGCCGCGCGGGCCATGCCGCCGAGCCGGGTCAGCTCCGTGGTGCCGCCCCGGCGTTCGATGAGCCCGGCGACGAGGAACAGCGTCGTCTGGACGGTGATGTGGTGGGCGACGTACACGATGGCCCCGCCGTACGCCTCGCGGGTGGCGAGGCCGATACCGAAGACCATGTAGCCGATGTGGCTGATCAGGGTGAAGGAGAGCAGCCGTTTGAGGTCGGTCTGGGCGACCGCGCCGAGGATGCCGATGACCATCGAGGCCAGGGCGATGGCCATCAGGAGGTCGCCGATGCGGTTGCCGGGGAAGAGCAGGGTCTCGGTGCGCAGCATGCAGTAGACGCCGACCTTGGTGAGCAGTCCGGCGAAGACGGCGGTCACCGGGGCCGGGGCGGTCGGGTAGGAGTCGGGGAGCCAGGCGGCGAGCGGGAAGACGGCGGCCTTGATCGCGAAGACGGTCAGCAGCATCGCCTGGATCAGGGTCTGTACGCCGACGGGGAGTTCGGTCAGCCGCACCGCGAGCTGGCCGAAGTTGGCGGTGCCGGTGGCCGCGTACGTCATGGCGATGGCGGTGAGGAAGAGCATCGAGGAGAACAGCGAGATGATCACGTACGTGGAGCCCGCCCGCATCCGGGGCCCGGTGCCGCCGAGGGTGAGCAGGACGAAGCTGGCGACCAGCATGATCTCGAAGCCGACGTAGAGGTTGACGAGGTCGCCCGCGAGGAAGGTGCAGGAGACCCCGGCGACGAGGATCAGATAGGCGGGGTGGAAGACGGCGAGCGGGGTCTCCTTGTCCCGGTCGGTCATGCCCTGGCCGAGAGAGTAGACGAGCACGCAGAGCGTGACGGCCGAGGAGACCGTGAGCATCAGCCCGGACAGCCGGTCGGCGACCAGGGTGATGCCGAGCGGCGGGGCGAAGTCGCCGAGGTGGACGGAGAGCGGGCCCTGCCGGTCGGCGGCGACCATGAGGGTCGCCGAGAGCGCGGTGACGGCGGTGAGCACGGCCACGCTGATGAAGCGCTGGAAGCGCCCCAGCCGGGTGCCGAAGGCCAGGCTCAGGCCGGTGGCGCACAGCGGCAGCAGCACCGGCAGCGGGACGAGCGCGTTCATCCTCGGGCTCCTCGGTCACGGGGGTAGCGGTCATCCGCCTTGGCGTCGCCGTCGCGTGCGTAGTCCTCGGGGTCCGCGCCCAGCACGTCGTTCCACAGGTTGCCGGAGGCGTCGCGGCCGCGGGCCTGGCGGGCGCGGTCGGCGCGGAGCCGGTCGCGGAGCCGGCGGCGCTCCTCCCGGTAGCGTTCGCGCTCCTCGGCGGTGGGTTCGGCGCCCGACCGGAACTGCTCGCGCAACTGGGCCCGTTCGCCGAGGACTTCGGCGCGGAGCACGATGCGCCGGTCCTCCAGGTCGTCGTGGACCTCGTCGGTGCCGGTGATCTGGTGGCTGCGGTAGGCCATGGCCAGCAGGAACGCGGTGGTGGCCAGGGTGATGACGATGGCGGTCAGCGCGATGGCCTGCGGCAGCGGGTCGGTGACCCGGCTGAGCGAGACCCCGTACAGCAGCGGGGCGGCGCCGGCCCGGCCGGTGGAGGAGAGCACCAGCAGGTTGATGCCGTTGCTGAGGACGACGGCGCCGAGCAGGATGCGGGTCAGCGGGCGGGTGAGCATGAGGATGCCGCCGACCGCGCAGAGCACGACGGCGGTGGCGATGAGCGAGGCGCTGACGATCATCGCAGGGGCCCTCCCGCCTCGGGGCCGCCGTCGGGTGTGAGGACGCCCGCCGCCCGTTCGATCTGCCGGTCGACCTTGGCGCCGAGGGCCCGCACGATGTCCAGGACGACGCCGAGGACCAGCAGATAGACGCCGAAGTCGAAGAGGACCGAGGTGCTCAGGTGGTACTTGCCGAAGACCGGCAGGTGTCCGTAGTACGTGAACGCGTGCAGGACGGTGCCTTCCGCGAGTCCGATGAGGCCGACCCCGGTGGAGATGAAGAGGCCGAGGCCGGTGAAGAGTCCGGGCTGCAGGGGTGCCGCCTCGGCGAGTTCGAAGCGGCCGCCCGCCAGATAGCGGGTGATCAGGGCGACCCCGGCGACCAGTCCGGCGACGAAGCCGCCGCCGGGCAGCGATTCGGCGCAGAACAGCAGATAGACCGAGAGCACCAGGATCGGGTGGAACAGCAGCCGGGCCACCACTTCGAAGACGATCGAGCGGTGCTCGGGGGCGAGGGTGGCTCCGGCGGCCAGCCAGCTGCGTTCGGGGGCGGCTTCGTCGCCGAGCGGCAGCCGGGAGGAGTGGTGTGCCGAGAGGGACCAGGCGGTGCGGCCCCGCAGCTCCTCCTGGACCATGGTTCCCTCGCTGCGGCGGTGCAGATAGATCAGGCTGGTGACGCCGACCGCGGCGGCGGCGAGCACCGCGGACTCCCCCATCGTGTCCCAGGCCCGCAGGTCGACGAGGATCGTCGCGACGACGTCCTTGTACCCGTGGTCGGCGACCTCCTGGACCATGGCGGCGCCGGCCGGCGGGGCGGTGCGCGCGGCGGCGGCGACCCACATCCCGACGCCGACGGTGGCGGCCGCCGCGAGGGCGACGGGCACGCGGGTGGCGCGCCGCCAGGTGCTCACGGTCTCCTGGAAGTGGACGGGCATCCGGCGCAGCACCAGCACGAACACGATCATCGCGACGGTCTCCACGCAGAACTGGGTGAGCGCCAGGTCGGGCGCTCCCTGGACGACGAAGAGGAGCGCGGTGCCGTATCCGGTCAGCCCGGCCAGGACGACGGCCTTCATGCGCCGGCGCACCGTCAGACAGAGCAGGGCGGCGGCGCAGGTCAGGGCGGCGACCGCGCCCTGGAGCGGGTTGTCCCAGACCCGGGGGCGTACGGCTCCGTCCCAGGGGGTGTCGACCAGCAGGACGGCGAGCTGGCCGCCGAGCATGACGAGCAGGGTGGTGGCCAGGTACACCGAGAGCGAGCCTCGCTGGATGAAGCCGGTGACCTGGAGGGCGAGACGTTCCTGCCCGAGCAGCAGATGGCCGAAGACGCTGTCGGCGGTGGGCCAGGCGATCCGCCGCGAGAGCCGGGTGACCCGGGCGCGCCCGAGGAAGAGCACGGCGCCCGCCGCCCAGGCGACGGCCGACAGGAGCAGCGCGAGGCCGAATCCGTGCCAGAGGGCGAGGTGGTACGGGTCCGGCTCGGCCGGGAACGTGTCGGCGTACGCGCCCAGCAGCCGGTCGGTCCAGCCGATGCCGGGCCCGAGGACCAGGCCGAGCGCGGCGAGCAGGGCGGGCGGGGCGAGGAAGGCCGGGCCGACGGAGTGGACGGGGGTGTCGGGGACGCCGCGCTTGCGGGCGAACGCGCCCCAGACGAACCGAAGGGTGTACGCGGTGGTCAGCGCGGAGCCCGCGACGACGACGCCCAGCGCCCACCGGTCGGCGGCCGATCCGTGCAGCAGCGCCTCGAACGCGGCCTCCTTCGCGGCGAAGCCCAGCAGCGGCGGCACGGCGGCCATGGAGGCGGCGGCGAGTACGGCGACCCCGGCGACGTACGGCAGCGAGCGGCCGACGCCGGAGAGCTTGCGCAGATCACGGGTGCCGGCGGCGTGGTCGACGATGCCGGTGACGAGGAACAGCGGGGCCTTGAAGAGGGCGTGTCCGAGGATCATCGCGACGGCGGCGAGCGCGGCGTTACGGTTGCCGGTCCCGGCGAGCAGGGTGAGGAAGCCGAGCTGGCTGACGGTCCCGTAGGCGAGGACGAGCTTGAGGTCGTTGAGGCGCAGCGCCCGCCAGCCGCCGAGCAGCATGGTCGCGCCGCCGAGGACGATAACGACGGGCTTCCAGACGGGGACGTCGGCGAAGGCGGGGGCGAGCCGGGCGACCAGGTAGACCCCGGCCTTGACCATCGCGGCGGCGTGCAGATAGGCGCTGACGGGGGTCGGCGCGGCCATGGCGTTGGGCAGCCACATGGAGAACGGCCAGATCGCGGACTTCGACAGGGCCCCGCAGAGCACCAGGACAACGGCGATCGACACGGCGAGCGTCGTCTCGGGCGGATCGGCGAGGATCGCGGAGATCCGGTAGGTGCCCGCCGCCTGACCGAGGATCAGAAAGCCGACGAGCATGGCGAGGCCGCCGAAGGTGGTGACGACGAGGGCCTGGAGGGCGGAGCGGCGGCTGTGCCGGTGTTCGCTGCCGTGGCCGATCAGCAGATAGGAGAAGACCGTGGTCAGCTCCCAGAACACATAGAGCGTGATCAGGTCGTCGGCGAGGACGAGGGCGAGCATGGCGCCCGCGAAGGCGAGGAGGTTTCCGGCGAAGCGGCCCAGTTGCGGGGTGTCGTCGGTGAAGTAGGAGGCGCAGTAGAGCAGGACGAGCGCGCCGACCCCGGCGGCGAGCAGCACCATCAGCTCGGACAGCGCGTCCAGGCGGAGGTCGAGGGTGACGCCGTAGTCCGGGATCCACTCCCAGGTCCAGGTGTCCGCGCCGCCGGAGGCGGCGGTGTTCCAGCGAGTGAAGGCCCAGACGGTCGCGGCGGCCGGGGGCAGCGCGAGCACGACGAAGGCCCGTCGGCCGAGCCGGTGCACCAGCGGGCCCGCGCAAGCCGCCAGCGCGAAGTGGGCGACGATGAGCGCGATCACAGCGGGGTGTCCGGGTCGGGCGACGGGGCATCCGGAATAAAGGGCACTAAATACAGATATATCCCTCAGGCCGATTCACCCGACCGGCGCGCCGCGCACCCTTCGGCCGCTGTGTCCGGGGCCCGGCCGCGCGGACCGGCTCAGCCGTGTTCGGCGCAGTGGCCACTGTGGTCGCAGTACGGCGTGTTGCCGGTGGCGCCGCAGCCGCAGAGCATCACCCGGGTCTCGTGGCGGGGGCCGTACGGGGTGGCGACTTCGAGGTCGCCGCGCAGGTGGAGCACCCCGTCGGCGTGCAGCGACACATGGGTGGGGACGTCGGGGACCTCGTCGGGCATGCCGTCGGTGCGGTGGTACTGGAGGGCGCCGCTCGGGCAGCGGTGGACGACGTCGGCGACCTCGTCGGCGGGGGCGTTGCCCGGCTGGACCCAGGGCCTGTCGTCAAACTGCCGTCGTCGCCCGAAGGGCGGCCGGGCGGCGCATGGTGCGTGCGATCGCAAGGCGCCGGAATGGTCTCGTAGCGGAGCTACTAGGGCATTTCGGCAACGCCGCGAGCGTGCGTGCCAGGCGTCGCCCGGCAG
>MUNB01000252.1 GCA_002154345.1 Streptomyces griseus | reverse complement strand
CCGCCTACACCGTCGGCCCCTCCACCGCCTTCATGGCCCTGGCCGCCCACCCGGACGTCACCCCGGACCACTTCTCCTCGTTCCGGGTGATCTCCTCCGGCGGCGCGCCCCTGCCGCCCGCACTCGTGGAGAAGTTCCGCGCGGGCTTCGGCCCGTACCTCCGCAACGGCTACGGACTCACCGAGTGCACCGCCCCCTGCGCCTCGGTCCCGCCCGAGCACGAGGCCCCCGTAGACCCGGTCTCCGGCACCCTCTCCGTCGGCGTGCCCGGACCCGACACCGTCGTACGGATCCTCGACGAGGAGGGGCGGGAGGTGCCCTTCGGGGAGCAGGGCGAGATCGTGGTGCGCGGCCCCCAGGTCGTCTCCGGCTACTGGAATCTCCCCGAGGCCACCGCCGCCGCCTTCCCGGACGNNGGCTGGCTGTACGTCGTCGACCGCAAGAAGGACATGATCAACGCCTCCGGGTTCAAGGTCTGGCCCCGCGAGGTGGAGGATGTCCTCTACACCCACCCGGCGGTGCGCGAGGCGGCCGTCGTGGGCGTGCCCGACGCGTACCGGGGGGAGAGCGTCCGGGCGTACGTGAGCCTGCGTCCGGGGGCCTCCGTGGAGCCCGGCGAGCTGGGCGCGTACTGCGAGGAACGGCTCGCCGCGTACAAGTATCCGCGCGAGGTGGAGATCCTGACCGAGCTGCCGAAGACGGCGAGTGGGAAGATCCTCAGGCGGGAACTGCGTTCCCACCGCTAGAACAGCGTCGAAACAGCACACGCACAGTACGAAAGGAAGGTGGCGGCTCATGGCCAAGGCGACGGATCAGAACGGCACTCCCGTCCCTCAGAGGCTGCTGGCCGCCGCCACCCGGCTCTTCGCCGAGCGCGGGTACGACCGCACCTCGGTCCAGGAGATCGTCGAGGCGGCGGGCGTCACCAAGGGGGCGCTCTACCACTACTTCGGCTCCAAGGAGGACCTGCTCCAGGAGGTCTACGCCCGGGTGCTGCGGCTCCAGCAGGAGCGCCTGGACGCCTTCGCGGGCGCCGAGGCGCCCGTCGAGCAGCGGCTGCGCGACGCGGCGGCCGACGTGGTCGTCACCACCATCGACAACCTGGACGACGCGGCGATCTTCTTCCGCTCCATGCACCACCTGAGCCCGGAGAAGAACAAGCAGGTGCGCGTCGAGCGCCGCCGCTACCACGAGCGCTTCCGGGCCCTGATCGAGGAGGGCCAGCGCGCCGGCGTGTTCTCCTCGGCCACCCCCGCCGACCTGGTCGTCGACTACCACTTCGGCTCGGTCCACCACCTCTCCACCTGGTACCGCCCGGACGGCCCGCTCAGCCGCCAGGAGGTCGCCGACCACCTCGCGGACCTGCTGCTGCGGGCCCTGCGCCCGTAGGGGGCGTCCGGCGCCTCCGCGCCGGAGGGCCGACCCGGTGGCCCGCTCCGCTCGACGGGGCGAGTCTGGATGCATGAGGTTCGTCCGGCCTCCACCGGAGGCGTCAGCGTTCACGGGGAGAGGTCTGTTCGTTAATAGAACGGACCTGTCCGGTTTCCGCTCTTGACGGAGCACTGTCATTTCCCTGAGCATCGGTCACGCATCGCGCACAGCCAGCTCCAGGACCCGACCGGGCACCGCGCGGCCGGGTACCCCCCGCACGTTCCGTCAGTCCCCAACGGAATCCGGAGCCCGTGAATGAGACCGAACCGCTTCACCCTGCGCAGATCCCCGGCGGCCGTCGCCGCCGTAGCCCTCGGAGCCCTCCTCGCGACCGCCGCGCCCAGCGCCCAGGCCGCCGGGGCGCCGACCCCGGAGGCGGTCGCGGCGGCGGCGCCCGACATCCCCCTGGCCAACGTCAAGGCTCACCTCACCCAGCTCTCGACGATCGCCGCGAACAACGGCGGCAACCGCGCCCACGGCCGCCCCGGCTACAAGGCGTCCGTCGACTACGTGAAGGCCAAGCTCGACGCGGCCGGATTCACCACCACGCTCCAGCAGTTCACCTCCAACGGCGCCACCGGCTACAACCTGATAGCCGACTGGCCCGGCGGCGACGCGAACAAGGTCCTGATGGCCGGGGCCCACCTCGACTCGGTCTCCTCCGGCGCCGGGATCAACGACAACGGCTCCGGCTCGGCCGCGGTGCTGGAGACCGCCCTCGCCGTCTCCCGCGCCGGGTACCAGCCCGACAAGCACCTGCGGTTCGCCTGGTGGGGCGCGGAGGAGCTGGGGCTGATCGGCTCGAAGTACTACGTCAACAACCTGCCGTCCGCCGAGCGTTCCAAGCTCTCCGGGTACCTCAACTTCGACATGATCGGCTCGCCCAACCCCGGCTACTTCGTCTACGACGACGACCCGGTCATCGAGAAGACCTTCAAGGACTACTTCGCGGGCCTGAACATCCCCACCGAGATCGAGACCGAGGGCGACGGCCGCTCCGACCACGCCCCGTTCAAGAACGTCGGCGTCCCCGTCGGCGGGCTCTTCACCGGCGCGGGCTACACCAAGTCCGCCGCCCAGGCGCAGAAGTGGGGCGGGACCGCGGGCCAGGCCTTCGACCGCTGCTACCACTCGTCCTGCGACAGCCTGAGCAACATCAACGACACCGCCCTGGACCGCAACAGCGACGCCGCCGCCCACGCGATCTGGACCCTGTCCTCCGACAGCGGCGAACCGCCCACCGGCGAAGGCGTGTTCAGCAACACCGACGATGTCGCCATCCCGGACGCGGGAGCCGCGGTGACCTCGTCGATCGCGGTCACCGGACGGACGGGCAACGCCCCGGCCGCCCTTCAGGTGGGCGTCGACATCAAGCACACCTGGCGCGGCGACCTGGTCGTCGATCTGCTGGCGCCGGACGGCAGCGCGTACCGGCTGAAGAACTCCAGCAGCGGCGACTCGGCCGACAACGTCATCACGACGTACACGGTCAACGCCTCGAGCGAGGTGGCCAACGGCTCCTGGAAGCTCCGCGTCCAGGACGTGGCCCGTCAGGACACCGGCTACATCGACAGCTGGAAGCTCACCTTCTGATTCCCGCCGTACGTGTACGGCCGCGGCCCCCTCCCGACGAGCACCTCGGGAGGGGGCCGCACCGCCGTCCGTCACACGTACCGCTTGATCTCCCGCCGGGCCAGCGACCGCTGGTGCACCTCGTCCGGCCCGTCCGCCAGCCGCAGCGTCCGTGCCGAGGCCCACAGCTCCGCCAGCGGGAAGTCCTGGCTCACCCCGCCCGCGCCGTACAGCTGCACCGCGGAGTCCAGGATGTCCACCACCGCGCGCGGAGTAGCGATCTTGATGGCCTGGATCTCGGTGTGCGCGCCCTTGTTGCCCACGGTGTCCATCAGCCAGGCCGTCTTCAGCACCAGCAGCCGCAGCTGCTCCACCGTGACCCGGGCGTCCGCGATCCAGTTCTGCACGACGCCCTGCGCGGCCAGCGGCTTGCCGAACGCCGTACGCGCCACCGCCCGCCGGCACATCAGCTCGATGGCCCGCTCCGCCATCCCGATCAGCCGCATGCAGTGGTGGATCCGGCCCGGCCCCAGCCGCGCCTGCGCGATGGCGAAACCGCCGCCCTCCTCGCCGATCAGGTTCGCCGCGGGCACCCGTACGTCGTGGAAGACCACCTCGGCGTGACCGCCGTGGGAGTGGTCCTCGTACCCGTACACCTGCATCGCGCGCCGCACCTCCACGCCCGGGGCGTCGCGCGGCACCAGGATCATCGACTGCTGGCGGCGGATGTCCTCGCCGTCCGGATCGGTCTTGCCCATCACGATGAAGACCGCGCAGTCCGGGTTCATCGCCCCGGAGATGTACCACTTGCGGCCGTTGATGACGTAGTCATCGCCGTCCCGGATCATCCGCGTCTCGATGTTCGTCGCGTCCGAGGACGCCACGTCCGGCTCCGTCATCGCGAACGCCGAGCGGATCTCCCCGGCGAGCAGCGGCTCCAGCCACTGCTTCTTCTGCGCGTCGGTGGCGAACTGGAAGAGCACCTCCATGTTCCCGGTGTCCGGGGCCGCGCAGTTCGTCGCGGTCGGCGCGAGGTGCGGGGAGCGTCCGGTGATCTCCGCGAGCGGGGCGTACTGGAGGTTCGTCAGCCCGGCCCCGTACTCCGCGTCCGGCAGGAAGAGGTTCCACAGCCCCTGCCGCCGCGCCTCGGCCTTCAGCTCCCCGACGACCGCGGGCGTGTCCCACGGCGAGGCGAGCCGGGCCCGCTGCTCCTCGGCGACCTGCTCGGCCGGGTACACGTGCTCGTCCATGAACGCGAGCAGCCTGCTCCGCAGCTCCTCGGTACGGGCGTCGAATGCGAAGTCCATGGGGGTTCAGCCTTCCTGGAGGGTGGTGAGGCCGTGCTCGATGAAGACGGGGACCAGATCGCCGATCCGGTCGAAACCCGCGCCGACCGTCTGGCCGAGGGTGTAGCGGTAGTGGATGCCCTCCAGGATCACGGCGAGCTTGAACCAGGCGAACGCGGTGTACCAGGAGATGGCGGAGGTGTCCCGGCCCGAACGGGCCGCGTAACGCTCGATCAGCTCGGCGGGGGACGGGTGCCCGGCCGCGCCGCTGGTGGTGGAGACCGGCGACTCGGGCAGCCCGAGGTCGGAGCTGTACATCACGAGCAGCCCGAGGTCGGTCAGCGGATCGCCGAGCGTGGACATCTCCCAGTCGAGGACGGCCTTGATCCGGTCGTCGGAGCCGAGCAGCACGTTGTCCAGGCGGTAGTCGCCGTGGACGACGGCGGGCGCGGGGGAGGAGGGCAGCGCGCGGCCGAGGGCGGCGTGCAGTTCGTCGATGCCGGCCAGGTCGCGGTTGCGGGAGGCGTCCAGCTGCTTGCCCCAGCGCCGCAGCTGCCGGTCCAGGAAGCCCTCGGGACGCCCGAAGTCCCCGAGCCCGACGGCTTCGGGGTCCACGGCGTGCAGGTCGACCAGGGTGTCGACGAGCCCGAGGACCGCCGCCCGGG
This sequence comes from Streptomyces griseus, assembly GCA_002154345.1. Classification (GTDB taxonomy): domain Bacteria; phylum Actinomycetota; class Actinomycetes; order Streptomycetales; family Streptomycetaceae; genus Streptomyces; species Streptomyces caviscabies. The sequence continues at coordinate 7,660 of MUNB01000252.1, read as the reverse complement.
TGCGCTCGGCGCCCAGCGGGGCGAGCTGCTCGGCGGTGCGGTACGGGGTGCCCTCGACGTACTCCATCACGTAGAACGGGGCGCCGATCACCGCGTCGTCCTCGCAGAGCAGCAGCGGCTCCGGCACGGGTACGGCCGTGGGGTGCAGGCCGCTGATCACCCGGTGCTCGCGCGTCATGTCGTGCGCGGTGGCCAGCACATGGCCGAGCGGAGGCCTGCGCACCACCCACTGTCCCGTCCCGTCGCCGACGACGTACGTGAGGTTCGAGCGACCGCCCTCGATCAGCCGCGCTTCGAGGGGTCCGCTCACCAGCCCCGGCCGCTCGCGGTCGAGATGGCCACGCAGCAGCTCCGGGTCGAGACCTGGTGGGGGGACTGGGCTCATGGTGCGTACCTCCGGGCGACGGCGATGGTGGTGGCTATGGCTGCGGAACGAGGTGTCCGAACGATCCCAACCATGATGCCGACCAGTCGGTATGTCGTCCAGTGCCTCCCCGGAACCGGTCGACGGGAAGTCCGTCACGACCCTGGCGGCGATATGCATCCTTGAATACAGTTCATGTATGCATACAGCTCTGGTGATCGACGACGTCCGGCTCACCCCGATCCTCGTGTCCGACCCGCCCCTGCTGAACACCCAGGGCGTCCACCAGCCCTACACCCCGCGCCTGATCGTGGAGGTCGTCACCCGGGACGGAACGACCGGCGTGGGGGAGACGTACGGCGACAGCGCCTACCTGGAGCCCGCGCGTTCGCTCGCCGAGGCGCTGCCCGGCCGGGCGGTCACCGATCTGAACGGGCTGTTCGCCCTGGCCGAGGAGGTGTGCGGGGACGCGCACCCGCACACGGCCGACGACCGGGTCGACGCCGGCGGGCTGCGCGGCGTCAGGAACGCCGAGAAGATCCGGCTCTCCGTCGTCTCCGCCTTCGAGGTCGCCTGCCTGGACGCCCTCGGCAGGATCCAGGGCCTGCCGGTGCACGCCCTGCTCGGCGGCAAGGTCCGCGACACCGTCGAGTACAGCGCGTACCTCTTCTACCGCTGGGCCGCCCACCCCGGCGCGGGCGAGACCGACGACTGGGGCGCGGCGCTCGATCCGGCCGGCGTCGTCGCCCAGGCCCGGCGCTTCGCCGACACGTACGGCTTCGGCTCCTTCAAGCTCAAGGGCGGCGTCTTCGAGCCCGACCGGGAGATCGCCGCGATCCGCGCCCTGGCCGAGGCGTTCCCGGGCCGCCCGCTGCGCCTGGACCCGAACGGCGCCTGGACCGTACCCACCTCGCTGTACGTCGCCGACCAGCTGAAGGGCGTCCTCGAATACCTGGAGGACCCCACCAGCGGCACGGACGGCATGGCCATCGTCGCCGCGTCCACCGACGTCCCGCTCGCCACCAACATGTGCGTCACCACCCTCGCCGAACTCCCGGACGCCTTCGCCCGCGACGCCGTCCGGATCGTCCTGAGCGACCACCACTACTGGGGCGGCCTCACCCGCACCCGGGAACTGGCGGCCATCTGCCGCGCGTTCGGCGTCGGCCTCTCCATGCACTCCAACACCCACCTCGGCATCAGCCTCGCCGCGATGACCCACGTCGCCGCCACGGTGCCGGACCTCGCGTACGCCTGCGACAGCCACTACCCCTGGCAGACCGAGGACGTCATCACCGAGCGCCACACCTTCACCGACGGCCGGCTGACCGTCTCCGACGCCCCGGGCCTCGGCGTCGAACTGGACCGCGACCGCCTCGCCGCCCTGCACCGCCGCTGGCTGGAGGACGACGGCGGTCACCGCGAGCGGGACGACGCGGCGGCGATGCGCGTCGCCGACCCGGAGTGGGAGACACCGACGGTCCCGCGCTGGTGAGCCGTCCGGCGACGGCCGACACACCGCCTACGCCGGCTCCTCCTCGTCCCACTTCTGCGCGGCGGCGAACGCCTCGCCGTGCTCCGCCGACCAGCGGCCCAGCGCCTCGATCGGCTCCAGCAGCGTGCGGCCGAGCGGCGTGAGCGCGTACGCGGCGTGCGGGCCGGAATCCTCCGCCGCCCGGCGCTCGACCAGTGCGTACGACTCCAGCCTGCGCAGCGTCTCGGTCAGCACCTTGGAGCTGATGGAGCCGATCGAGGCCCGCAGATCCCGGAACCGGCGCGGCCCCGCCGCCAGCGCGCAGATCACCACGGCGTTCCAGGTGTTGGCCAGCAGGTCGAAGCCGAGCCTGGCCCGGCAGTCCGCGAGCACCCGGTCCATGTCCTCACCTCTCCCGCTCTCTCCGGTCTCTCCCGCCGGGCCGGTGGGCACCGAACGGTAACCACCGGCCCGCCTAGCGTTCCGTACCGAGCACATCACACCGGACGGCGGACGAGGAGAGATCCATGCGGATCGGCATCATCGGAACGGGCTCCATGGCCCAGGCGCTCGGAGGCTCCTGGGCCCGGGCCGGGCACGACGTCCTCCTCGGAGGCCGCTCGCCGGACCGCACCCGCCTCCTCGCCACGCGCACCGCCGCGCACGCGGGCACCCCGGCCGAGGCCGCCGCCTTCGGTGACGTCACCCTGCTCGCTCTGCCGTACGACGCGGTGGCCGGCGTCCTGGCCGCCCTGCCGCCGCTGCGCGACCGGGTCCTGATCGACTGCACCAACGCCGTCGGCCCCGGATACACACTCACCACCGGGGACGGGCCCGGGGCCGCGCGGACGATCGCCGACGCTACCGGGGCCCGGGTCGTCAAGGCGTTCAACCACCTTCCGGCCCACCTCTGGTCCACGCCCCGGCCCGAAGCCCCGGGCCCGACGACCGTCCCGCTCTGCGGCGACGACGAGGCGGCACTCGCGCTGGTCGCGGAGCTGGTCCGGGACCTGGGCCACCGGCCCCTGACGGTCGGCGGGCTGGACCGGGCCGCCTACCTGGAGACCACCACCGCCTTCCTCATCGGCCTCTGGCACTCCGGCCACGACCCCCGCACGCTGCTGCCGCCGCTCACGGCGGTACGGCCCTGAGTTGCGGCGACCCTGACCTGCGCGGAAGGTCGAGGGATGAAGGCGATCAGCTACCACGCGTACGGCTCCGCGGACGTCCTGGAGTACGGCGAGCGGCCCGACCCCAAGGTCGGCCCCGACTCCGTCCTGGTGAAGGTCCGGGCCGCCGCCGTCAACCCGGTCGACTGGAAGGCCCGCGAGGGCTACCTCCAGGCGGGCCTCGAAGCCGTCTTCCCGGTGATCCCCGGCTGGGACGTCTCCGGGGTCGTCGTGCAACCCGGCGTCGCCGTCGACGAGTTCGCGGTGGGCGACGAGGTCATCGGCTACGTCCGCGAGGACTTCCTCTCGCGCGGTACGTTCGCCGAGTACGTCGCCGCCCCCGTGCGCACCCTCGCCCGCAAGCCGCTGCGCCTCAGCTTCGAGGAGGCGGCGGGCCTGCCGCTGGCCGGGCTGACCGCGTACCAGGTGCTGCACCGCACGCTGAAGGTCCGCGAGGGCGACACCGTCCTGGTCCACGCGGCGGCCGGCGGCGTCGGATCGCTCGCCGTCCAGATCGCCCGGCACGCCGGCTGCCGGGTCGTCGGCACCGCGAGCGCCCGCAACCACGAGCATCTGCGCAGCCTGGGCGCGGAGCCGGTGGAGTACGGCGAAGGCCTCGTCGAACGGCTGCGGGAACTGGTCCCGGGCGGCTTCGACGTCTCCTTCGACACGGTGGGCGGCGACGCCCTGCGCGCCTCCGCCGACACCCTCGCCCCGGGCGGCCGGCTCGCCTCCATCGCGGACAGCGAGGTCTTCTCCTACGGCGGCCGCTACGCCTTCGTGCGCCCCGACGCCCACGATCTGGCCCAGGTCGCGGAACTGGCCGAGCAGGGCATCGTCACCGTCCACGTGGACCGGGTGTTCCCGCTGGAACAGGCCGCCGACGCGTACCGGCTCAACCAGGAGGGGCGGACCCGCGGCAAGATCGTGGTGACGGTGGACTGGGACGCCTGAGGAACCCCGCCGGCTCGGGTGCGCGCGGAAGCCGTCCTGCGGTCAGAACAGCATCGCCGCCGCGAACACCGCCAGCGCCACCGTGCACAGCGTCGCCGCGAGCGCGGCGCGCGGCGCGAGCGGAGCGGGACGCGCCGCCGCCATCCGCAGCATCCGGCGGTGGGCCACCAGCAGGAACCCCAGCCAGGCCAGCGCGCTCAGCGAAACCGCGACCAGCGCGGCCGGGGTCGCCCCGGAGTGCAGCGCCTGCCGCCCCGCCAGCACCGCGACGACCGTGGCGGACAGCGTCGTACGCCGCCAGGCCAGCCGGGTCCGCTCGGGCTGCAGCCCGGGATCCCGGTCCGCCGTCGCCGTCACCTGCCCTCCCAGCCGAAGAGGACCACCACCACCATCGCCACCGCGACGACGGCGACCACCAGACTCAGCAGCGTCGGAAAGCGGGACACCGGCAGATCCTCGCCCCGCCGCATCGCCCGCTCGCAGCGCACCCAGTGGTTGACCGCCCGCAGCGCGCAGAGCACCCCGGCGGCCAGCAGCCCGAGCGCGAGTCCGGCCCGCACGCCCCACGCCAGCTCGGGCAGGAACTGGTCGACGGCGAAACCCCCGCCGATCAGGGCCAGAGCCGTCCGGATCCAGGCGAGGAACGTCCGCTCGTTGGCCAGCGAGAACCGGTAGTCGGGGGTGTCGCCCTCCTCCCGGACCCGCTGCGGCGCGAACCACAGCCGTACGCTCTGCGCGATCTTGTTCACACGGGAAACCCTAGGCGGTGTGCGCGGCGCGGGCCCGGTCAGCCGGCCCGGAGCTCGCGCAGCCGCCGGTACGCCTCGACCCCGTCGGGCACCCAGGGCCAGTCACCGAGCCGCCGCTCCAGTTCCGCGTCGTCCAGGAAGGCGTGCCAGGCGACCTCCTCGACCTGCGGGTCCACCGGCAGCTCGCACCGCACCTGGTAGACGGCCGACCACCAGGTGTGCCCGCCGTCGGCGTAGAGGAACCGGAACAGCGGCTCCGGCTTCGGCAGCCCCGAGACCCCCAGCTCCTCCTCCGCCTCGCGCAGCGCCGCCTCGTCGTAGGACTCGCCCGCGCCCACCACCCCGCCGACGAACATGTCGTAGTGCGAGGGGAAGACCAGCTTCGTGGCCGTACGCCGGTGGACGAAGACCCGGCCCCGCGCGTCGCGCGCCTCGATGAACACGCAGCGGTGGCGCAGCCCCCGTGCGGTCGCCTCGCCGCGCGTGGCCTGCCCGATGACCTCGTCGTTCTCGTCGACGATGTCCAGGATCTCGTCAGAGGGCGTCATACGTTTCATCCAACAGCACCCGGACGGTTGACGTGGCAGCGGCCGGTACCCAAGATCTGACGCACGGGTAACTTGAACGATTCTCCCGCCCCTGAGCCGCCCCGAACAGGATGGAACCCATGGCGTACGACGCTGATGTGATCGTGATCGGGGCAGGACTCGCCGGACTGGTGGCCACCGCCGAACTGGTCGACGCCGGCCGTTCCGTGATCCTCCTCGACCAGGAGCCCGAGCAGTCCATCGGCGGCCAGGCGCACTGGTCCTTCGGCGGCCTCTTCCTCGTCGACTCGCCCGAACAGCGCAGGCTGCGGATCAAGGACAGCCGGGAACTGGCGCTCCAGGACTGGTACGGCACGGCCGGGTTCGACCGCGAGAAGGAGGACCACTGGCCGCGGAAGTGGGCCGAGGCGTACGTCGACTTCGCCGCCGGTGAGAAGCGCTCCTGGCTGCACCAGCAGGGGCTGCGGATCTTCCCGGTCGTCGGCTGGGCGGAGCGCGGCGGCTACGACGCGACGGGCCACGGCAACTCCGTCCCCCGCTTCCACATCACCTGGGGCACCGGCCCCGGTGTCGTCGCCCCCTTCGAACGGCGGGTCCGCGAGGGCGTCGCCAAGGGGCTCGTCCGGCTGAGGTTCCGCCACCGGGTCACCGGCCTCGCCCGCACCGCCGGGGCGCTGGACACGGTCACCGGCGAGATCCTGGAGCCCAGCGCGGCCGAGCGCGGCACCGCGAGCAGCCGGGAGGCCACCGACACCTTCGAGCTGAAGGCCCAGGCGGTCGTCGTCACCTCCGGCGGCATCGGCGGCAACCACGAACTGGTCCGCGCCCAGTGGCCCGAGCGCCTCGGCACCCCGCCCGAGAAGATGCTGTCCGGGGTGCCCGCGCACGTCGACGGGCTGATGCTCGGCATCGCCGAGAAGGCGGGCGCGCACCACATCAACCGCGACCGGATGTGGCACTACACCGAGGGCATCGAGAACTGGAACCCGATCTGGGCCAAACACGGCATCCGGATCCTGCCCGGCCCCTCGTCGCTCTGGCTGGACGCGCGCGGCAAGCGGCTGCCGGTCCCGCTCTTCCCGGGCTTCGACACGCTCGGCACCCTCGAACACATCATGGGCTCCGGCCACGGCTACACCTGGTTCGTGCTCAACCAGCGCATCATCGGCAAGGAGTTCGCGCTCTCCGGCTCCGAGCAGAACCCGGACCTGACCGGCAAGTCGGTCCGCGACGTGATCGGCCGGGCCCGCGCGGACGTGCCCGCACCGGTCAAGGCGTTCATGGACCACGGGGCGGACTTCGTCGTGGAGAAGGACCTCGACGCACTCGTCCGGGGCATGAACGCGGTGACGGGCGACGGCCTGATCGACGCGACCGAGCTGCGCCGCGAGATCACCGCCCGCGACCGGGAGATCGCCAACCCGTTCACCAAGGACCTCCAGGTCACCGCGATCCACGGGGCCCGCGCCTACCTGGGCGACCGCCTGATCCGCACCGCGAAGCCGCACCGGATCCTGGACCCGGCGGCGGGCCCGCTGATCGCCGTCCGCCTCAACATCCTCACCCGCAAGTCCCTGGGCGGCCTGGAGACCGACCTGTCCTCCCGCGTCCTGACCGCCGAGGGCACCCCGCTCCCCGGCCTGTACGCGGCGGGCGAGGCGGCGGGCTTCGGCGGCGGCGGAGTCCACGGCTACCGCTCCCTGGAGGGCACGTTCCTGGGCGGCTGCATCTTCTCGGGCCGAGCGGCGGGCAGGGCAGCGGCGCAAGCGCTTTGAGCCTTTCAAGCCCCTCCGGCGATTGAGGAGCGGGGCCCCGGCAGTCAGATCAACCGCTCGACCACCCGAAACCGCTCAGCCACGATCATCGTCCCGTCATGCACCGTGAACTCCGGATCCCCCATCGCCTCCCGCATCTCCGCACTGTGCCAGAACCGCTCGTGCCCCGCCCGCCACTCCGCCACCGAGGCATACCCCTCACCCTCGTCCAGCGCATGCCGCAGATCCACGGCTCCCAGCGGCAGCACCCGTACGTCGGTCACCTCGACCACCGCGACCTCCCGCCCGTCCGAGTCGATCAGCGCGGAGCGCTCGCCCACCGGCGGCAGCTCCTCCTGCTCCAGCTCGTACTCGCGGAGCAACCCGGTGGTGGACACCTTCTCGCCGGAGAGCACGGCCGCCACCAGCCGGTCGCGCAACGGCCCGGGAAAGGCGAGAAGGAAGGGCTTCAGAGGTTCGTGTCGCTCCATGCGACCAGTGTGGCACCAGTGTGTCCGGCGTCCTGGCGGACACTGCCCTGCGCGGCTGGACCGAGGAGCCGCAGGCGTATCCCACGGGCCCCAGGGGCCGCCCCGGCGGTCAGAACCCACGCGGCTCCGGGCCCGCTCCGGCGGGTCAGATCCAGCC
>MUNB01000251.1 GCA_002154345.1 Streptomyces griseus | reverse complement strand
GCCCCGGGCCCGGGGCCGGTCAGGAGTACCAGGTGGGTTCGGGGAGTTCGCCGGTCAGGACGTGGCGGCCGACCTCGCGCCGCTTGTAGGCGACCGGGTCGTGGAGGGTGTGGGTGCGGACGTTGCGCCAGAAGCGGTCGAGGCCCTCGGCGGAGGCGGTGGCGCGGGCGCCGGTGACCTCGAAGATGCGGCTGGTGACCTCCAGCGCGACCTCGGTGGCCCGGGCCTTGGCGGCGGCGACCCGCACCTCGAACGCTCCACGGGACTGCGCGGTCACCTCGTCCGGGGCGTCGTGCAGCTTCTGGCCCTCGGCGGCGACGGCGTCGGCCAGGGCTTCGACGGCCCAGAGCTTGGCGGTGAGGTCGCCGTAGGTGTCGATGACGTACGGCTCGTCGACGGCCTGGTCGTAGCCGCCGTGCAGCCAGGAGCGGGTCTTGGTGCGGGTGTAGGTGGCGGCGGTCTCCAGGGCTCCGGCGGCGATGCCCAGGTAGAAGCTGATGAACACCAGCTGGATGGTGGGCACGTTGAGGGTGTTGTAGACGCGGGGCCGGAACTCCTTGTCCACGTAACCGGCGGCGGAGGCCCACGGGGTGCGGACGCCGTCGATGGTGACGCCGCCGCTCTCGGTGAGCCGCTGGCCGATGTTGTCCCAGTCGTCGTGGAAGGTGAGCCCGGGGCTGTCGGAGGGCACGATGGCGAAGATGTGCTGGTCGGTGCCTTCCAGGACGCCTTCGAGCACGGTGACGTCGGAGACCTTGCTGCCGGTGGAGAAGGTCTTGGCGCCGGTGAAGACGAGGTCGTCGCCGTCCTCGGTGACGACGACGTCGCTGTCGCGCGGGTTGACCGCGCCGCCGAAGAACCAGGTGTGCCGGACCGCTTCGGCCTCGACGTGCTCCCACTGCTCGCGGGTGCCGACGAGGCGGGCGGCCCAGTTCCAGAGGTAGTGGTAGCCGAGGAGCTGCCCGATCGAGCCGTCGGCCTTGGCCACCTCGCGGATCACCCGGTAGGCGGTCGTCCAGTCCTGTCCCCCGCCGCCGTGCTCGGCCGGGCCGAGCAGGGTGACGAGTCCGGATTCCTTGAGGAGCCGGATCTCGGTGTACGGGGTGGCGCCCGCCCGGTCGCGGGCGGCGGCGTCGGTGGCGAGGAGCGCGGCGACCTCGGCCGCGCGCTCGATCCAGGCGTCGGGGCTGTCGGGGGACGGGAGGGTCTTCCACTGCGTGGGCGCTGCGGTGCTCATGACGAACCTTCCGGGGAGAGGGGTGCGTGGTGGTGGTCCTCCAGCTCGCGGACGAGCGGCAGCACCTTCTTGCCGAAGTACTCGACCTCCTCGTGGTAGTGGAGGAAGCCGAGGAGCAGCAGGTCCACGCCGAGGCGCTTGTAGGCGACGATGCGTTCCGCGATCTGTTCCGGGGTGCCGATCAGCCCCGTACGGAAGCCGTCGTTGTACTGGACGAGGTCCTCGAAGGAGGAGTCCTGCCACATGCCCTTGCCGTCGGCGGTGGAGCTCCCCGCCTGCTTGACGGCCGAGCCGAAGCCGTGGACGGCCTCGGTGTCGGCCTTGGCGACGATCTCGCGCAGGGTGTCGCGGGCCTCCGCCTCGGTGTCGCGGGCGATGAGGAAGCCGTTGAGGCCGAAGCGCGGCGGGGTGCGTCCGGCGCTCTCGGCGGCGGTGCGCACGTCCCTGATCTGTTCGGTGACGCCGTCGAAGTCCTTGCCGTTGGAGAAGTACCAGTCGGAGACCCGGCCGGCCATCTGCCGGGCGGCGGTGGAGTTGCCGCCCTGGAAGATCTCCGGGTGCGGGCGGTCCGGCGCGGCGATCGGCTTGGGCTTCAGCGAGAAGTCGCGGATGCGGTAGAAGTCTCCGGCGAGTTCGGCGTGGTCCTCGGTCCAGACGGCGCGCAGGGCCCGGATGAACTCCTCGGAGCGGCGGTAGCGCTCGTCGTGTTCCAGCCAGGGTTCGCCGAGCGCGGTGAACTCGTCCTTGAACCAGCCGCTGACCACGTTGACGGCGAAGCGCCCGTTGCTCAGGTGGTCGGCGGTGGCGCCGAGTTTGGCGAGGACGCCGGGGTGCCAGAGGCCGGGGTGGACGGCGGCGATGACCTTCAACCGCTGGGTGGCGAGCAGCAGGGCGAGGCTGAAGGAGGTGGACTCGTGCTGGTACTCGGCGCCGTAGCTGGCCATGTAGCGGACCTGGCTGAGCGCGTAGTCGAAGCCGTTGTTCTCGGCGAGGACGGCGAGTTCGCGGTTGTAGTCGTACCCCCAGTCGGTGCGCTGTTCGATCGTGCTGGTGACGAGGCCACCGCTGACGTTGGGGACCCAGTACGCGAAGCGCACCGGATCGGCGGAGGGCGGAGGGGACATGTGGTTCTCCCGGAGCAGGAAGGCGGGTCGGGCGCGGTGGCGGGCACGGCGCGGCGGCCCCGGTGATCGTGAAACCCGATCAGGGGCGATGGGCACGGCGAAGGAGCCGCGCGGGCGTGCACGGGCTCACACGGCCGGATACGGGTGTACGCGCGGGTGCGCGGGATCGCGAAGGGAGGGGTCGGCCCCTCGGACCTCGCGTCAGCGGGAACAACAGAAGGCGCTGGAAACGCGGCCGAGGTCGATGTGGCGGCGACGGGTCAAGCGGCGCACATCCCTCTCCTTTCGCGTTCCGCGGCGGGCGCCCGGTGGATCACGGGGCGCCTTCGGGTTCCAGGGTAGGGCGCGGGAACGCTCCAGGTCGAGAAGGCATCGACGAAGGAGCGATAGGGTTCCCCTTCCACCGCCTCCGGAGATGGGGAAGAGCGATGCGCATCGAACAGCTGGAGTACATCGAGGCGGTCACCCGGCTGGGGTCGCTGCGCCGGGCGGCGGAGGAACTGCATCTGTCCCAGCCCGCGTTGAGCGAGACGGTGCGGAATCTGGAGCGTGAGCTGGGCGTCGTCGTGCTGGACCGGAAGCGGTCGGGGGCGACCATCAGCGAGGCGGGGCGCGAACTGCTGCCGCACATCATCGGGGTGCTGGACGCGGTCGACCGGCTGCGCCGGGCCGCCGACGAACAGCACCGCACCAGCCGCACGGTGCGGCTCGGCACGGTGTTCGCGGCGACGGTCCCGCTGCTGGTCCCGGCGATCCGCGCGTTCCGCGCGCTGCACTCGGGCACCGAGGTGGAGGTGATCGCGGCCCAGCAGTCCGTCATCCACCGCTCCCTGCTGGAGGGCGCGGTCGATCTCGGGCTGGTGAACTACCTGGACGGCGACGACATCGCGCCGGACCTGGACACCACGGAGCTGATCCGGGGCCGCCCGGTCGTCTGCCTGCGGAAGGACAGCCCGCTGGCCGCGCTGGAGTCGGTCGGGGTGGACGATCTGCTGGGCGAGCCGCTGATCGTGATGCGTGCCGGCTATCTGATGCACCGCTTCACGCACCGGCTGCTGAAGGGCCGGGTGCCCTCGTTCTCGTACTCCGCCGACGGCGCGGAGATGGGCAAGCTGATGGTGGCGGAGGGGCTGGGGGTCACGGTGCTCCCGGACTACAGCGTCGTCGGGGATCCGCTGGAGCGGACCGGGGCGATCACCTGCCGGCCGCTGGCGGGCGATGCCACCACGGTGCTGCTGGTGGTGCAGCGCAGCCGTACGGGTTCGGTGTCCCGGGCCGCCCGCGATCTGCACCGGATCTTCGTCGAGCGCTCGGAGGAACACCGTAGCGGCGGCCGTGTGCCCCATGGATCGCCCGGCGACCTCTAGGGCATCCGCCCGATGCCCGCCGACCGCCTTACTCCGCAGCATGAGCCGCACCAGACGGGTGCGGAGCACGAGGCGGAGGAGGACCGGCGGCATGGGTGGCGTGGGCGGTTCGGCGGTGGGGCGGGTTCTGCGGGACCGGACGGCGGGGCGCTGTCTGGCGGGGGTGGTCGTCTCCGGGTTCGGTACGTCGGCGATGTGGCTCACGGCGGGCATCTGGGTCAAGTCGCTGACCGGGTCGAACAGTCTGGCGGCGCTGACGGTGTGCGCGATGTGGGCCCCGGTGCTCGCCGGGCCCGCGCTCGGCGCGCTCGCGGACCGGATGGACCGGCGGGCTCTGCTGGTGCGGGTCAATCTGGCGGTGGCCTGCCTGCTGGCCACGCTGGTGCTGGTCGACTCGGCCGGCACGGTCTGGCTGGTCTTCGTGGTGCTGGTGCTCTACGGGGCGGCCGGTGTGCTCCTCGACGCGGCGGAGGCGGCGCTCGTCGCCCGCACCGTGCCCGCCTCGCTGCTGGCGGACTTCAACGGGCTGCGGATGACGGCCAACGAGGGCATGAAACTGGTCGCCCCGCTGGCGGGCGCGGGCCTGTACACCCGGTTCGGCGGCCCGGCGGTGGCCCTGCTGGACGCGGCGACCTGCGCCCTGGCCGCCCTGGTCTTCGCCCGTCTGCCGGTACGGAGTCCGCTTCGGGACCCGGCCCCGGCGGGGGCCCGGCGCGGTGAACTCGCCGTCGGGCTGCGGCGGATACGCGCCTCGGCCGTGCTGCGCCCGCTGGTGGCGGCGGGGGCGGCGACGATGCTGCTGGCCGGGGTGAACGGGGCCGTGACCTTCGCGTACGTCGACGATGTGCTCGGCCGCGGGCCGGCGTACGCGGGGGTGCTGTACGCGGTACAGGGCGCCGGTTCGGTGGCGGTGGGGCTGCTGGTGGGGCCGTTGCTGCGGCGGCTGCCGGAGCGGGTGTTCGCGGCGGGCGGGATCGCGCTGTTCGCGCTGGGCGTCGGGGCGCGGACGGTGTCGCCGGACGCGGTGGCCCTGGCGGCGAGCGCGGCGATCGGGTGCGGACTGCCGTGTGTGCTGATCGCGGCGATGACGGCGGTGCAGCGGGAGACGCCGGACGCGGTGCTGGGGCGGACGGCGGCGACGGCGGGTTCGCTGATGACGGCGCCCAACGCGGTGGCCCTGGCGCTGGGGGCGGGGCTGGTCGCGGTGGTGGACGTACGGGTGTTGACGGCGGTGGCCGGGGCGGCGGGGGTGCTGGCCGCGGTGGCGCTGGCGTCGGGGGCGCGACGGCACCACCGCCGCGCCCCGGTCTCACCCCAGCCGTGAAGCGCGACACCGCCGCGCCCGGTCTCACCCCAGCCGTGAGAGCGCCGCGGTGACCGCTTCCAGGTCCGGGCCCGAGGCGAGTCCCGCGTGGTACAGGCGCAGTTGGTCCGCGCCGAGCGAAGCGGCGTGGGCCGCGTCGCGCTCCAGGGTGCGCGGGCTGCCGCCCATCCCGGTGACGATCCCGAAGTTGGCGGCGCGCACCCCGCCCCGCCCGGCGAACGGCCCGAGGACCGCCTCCCGGGCGGCGTCGGACCCGGTGCAGGGCAGCACCACGCCGTCGGCCACGGCCAGGATGTGGTCCGCCTCGACGCCGACGTTGGCGCCGGTGCGGTACGGGCCGAGGCCCCGCCCGGTTTCCAGGTGCTGCTGCACGCGGACCCCGCCCCGTACCGCACCGGCGCCAA
>MUNB01000250.1 GCA_002154345.1 Streptomyces griseus | reverse complement strand
GGCCCCGGGTGCGGGTGCGGCGGCGCCCGCGCAGCAGCAGCACACGCAGTGGCTCCAGTACGACCCGTGGGGCGCTCCGGGGCAGCCGCTGACCCGGCCCGGACCTCCCGAGGGCATGGAGCCCGGCGGCAGGAAGAAGCGCCGGGGCGGGGCGTTCATGGGGGTGCTCCTGCTGACCCTGGTCGCCGGCGGCATCGGCGGCGGGGTCGGCGCGTACATCGAGCGCAACGGCGGGCTGACCACCGTCGAGCTGCCGCAGGCCACCCGCGACAGCGGCGACCGGGCCCCCGAGAGCGTCGCGGGCATCGCCGCCAGCGCCCTGCCCAGCGTGGTCACCCTGCACGTCAGCGGCACCGCCGAGTCCGGCACGGGCACCGGCTTCGTCCTCGACGGCCAGGGCCACATCCTCACCAACAACCACGTCGTCGCCCCGGCCGGATCCAGCGGCGACATCACCGTGACGTTCAGCAGCGGCGAGACGGCCTCCGCCGAGCTGGTCGGCAAGGACAGCGGCTACGACCTCGCGGTCGTCCGGGTCCGCGGGGTCTCCGGCCTCAAGCCCCTGCCGCTCGGCAACTCCGACAACGTCCAGGTCGGCGACCCGGTGGTGGCCATCGGCGCCCCCTTCGACCTGTCCAACACGGTGACCTCGGGCATCATCAGCGCCAAGCAGCGGCCGATCACCGCGGGCGGCGAGAAGGGCGACGGCAGCGACATCAGCTACGTCGACGCCCTCCAGACCGACGCCCCGATCAACCCGGGCAACTCCGGCGGACCCCTGGTCGACACCCAGGCCCATGTCATCGGCATCAACAGCGCCATCCGCGCCGCCGACAGCGGCCGGGGCCCCGAGGCGGGCGGCCAGTCCGGCTCCATCGGCCTCGGCTTCGCCATACCCATCAACCAGGGCAAACGCGTCGCCGAGGAGCTGATCAGCACCGGCAAGGCCACCCACCCGGTCATCGGCGTCACGCTGGACATGAAGTACACCGGCGACGGGGCCAAGGTCGGCACCAAGGGCGCCGACGGCACTCCCGCCGTCGCGAAGGACGGCCCCGCCGACAAGGCGGGCATCAAGTCCGGGGACGTCATCACCCAGGTCGAGGGCCAGCGGGTGCACAGCGGCGAGGAGCTGATCGTGAAGATCCGGGCCCACCGTCCGGGCGACGACCTCGACCTCAAGCTGACCCGCGGCGGCAAGGAGCGGACCGTGACCCTGAAGCTCGGCTCGGCGAGCGGCAGCTGATGCGGCTCCGCCGGCCGCCCGCGCCCGTGGTCGCACGCCCGCCCGCCCCGCGGCACCGCGAGGTACCGCCCGGACACCTTCGACAGGTACCTTTGAGCGGTCCGGGCAGCTGGGAGCCCCGGGCCGCGATCGCACGGAGAACACGCGGAGAACACGAGGAGCAGCAAGGTGTTCAATGACATAGGCGCACTGGAGCTGCTGACGCTCGGGGTGCTGGCCGTGCTGGTCTTCGGCCCCGACAAGCTGCCCAAGCTGATCCAGGACGTCACGCGCACCATCCGCAAGATCCGCGAGTTCTCGGACAGCGCCAAGGAAGACATCCGCTCCGAGCTGGGCCCGCAGTTCAAGGACTTCGAGTTCGAGGACCTCAACCCCAAGACGTTCGTCCGCAAGCAGCTCATGGACGGCAACGACGACCTGGGGCTGAAGGAGATCCGCGAGAGCTTCGACCTGCGCAAGGACCTGGCCGACGTCACCGACGCGGTCAACGGGCGTACCCCGGCCGGCTCCGATACCGCCAACAGTGCGGCGAACGGCTCGGCGGGCGCGTCGGCGGACGGCGCCACCACCAGCCTCACCAAGACCGGTGACACCGCTCCTGACCTGCTGAAGAAGACGCCGCCGCAGGCGCAGCCCGAGCGCCCGCCGTTCGACGCGGACGCCACCTGACGCGCCACCCGGCCCCGGTCAATCCCGACTCGTCCGGACGGTATGGCTATTCTCCATCTGTCCGGTTGCGAGGACGCCCAAGCCCGCGGGGGGCGGGCCGCTCCGGATCATGACTGATCGAGGAGGCGGCCGCGCAGATGGAGACGACGAGTCGGATTGATACGGACGGAGTACCGGGCACGGCCACGGCGGAGGAGGTGCCGGCGGCCCGGCGTACCGTCGACGGCTACCTGAAAGCGCCCTTTTCCTGGTACGGGCTGGACGAGGCTTTCACCGGCCCGCGCTGGCTGATGCAGGTCGGCACCGCGGCGGACGGCACGGTGCAGCACGGGGCGGTCGGGCACGGCGACGAGCCCTCCGTGAAGACGGACGGCTCCGCCGACAAGGAGCGGTTCGCCGCCGTGATCACCGTGGCCGCGAGCCCGGTGAGACGCAGTGGTGACGGTACGGGCGTGCTGGACGCCACCACCGTGTCCTCGGCGGCCTGGCTCGCGGGCTCCGGACTGCTGGCGTACACCTGGCCGCCGCAGATGGACCACTCCCTGCGCGACGACTGGCTGGACCAGCAGACCGAGACGGCGTTCACCCTCGCCGACGACCTCGGCAACGCGCCCTGGTCGACGCTCTCCCTGCCGGTGGACGGTGTCCCGGTGGAGTTCCACTACCGCGAGTCCGAGTTCGGCTGGGTGCTCGCCGGGTCGGCGCACGAGGGCGTGCACATCGGGGCGTACGGGCGGGGGATGAGCGCGTACGGTCTGGGGTTCGCGGTGATCAAGGACATCGCGTCGTACGAGTAGGCCGGGGGCGTCCGGCGGGCCGCTTCGTCCTCAAGCGCCGGACGGGCTGGGTGGGCTCGGCCTCGTCCGGCGCT
>MUNB01000025.1 GCA_002154345.1 Streptomyces griseus | reverse complement strand
GGGGTGACCGGGGTGCTGGGCCTGGTACGGCCGGCCGACGTGCCCGATACCGGGTCCGTGGGGCGGCGGCAGCGGGGCCCCCACTGCGTGCTGCATCCGGTGCCACTCCGTCTCGTAACCGCAACTGACGCTGATGGGACGGCTACCGTACCTTCCCGGGCCGTCTCAGGGTGAACGGCCCGGGAAGGTGCGAAGTGCCCGTCGGCCGCGCGGCGGGACGGACGGGAACCGCGGGGTGTCAGTCCGTCAGTTCGTCGGCCAGGGCGCGCAGGGCCAGCCGGTAGGAGCCGATGCCGAACCCGGCCACCGTTCCCGTGGCCACCGCCGCGACCACGGAGGTGTGCCGGAACTCCTCGCGGGTGTACGGATTGGAGATGTGCACCTCGATCAGCGGGGCGGTGCGCTGGGCCGCCGCGTCCCGCATGCCGTACGAGTAGTGCGTGAAGGCGCCGGGGTTGAGAACGACCGGAATCGATCCGTCCGCCGCCTCGTGGAGCCAGCGGATCAGCTCGCCCTCGTCGTTGGTCTCGCGCACCTCGACGTCGAAGCCGAGCTCCTTGCCGAGCACGGTGCAGGTCTCGACGAGTCCGGCGTAGGAGGTGGCTCCGTAGACGTCGGGCTCGCGCGAGCCGAGCCGGCCGAGGTTGGGGCCGTTCAGGACGAGGACCCTGCGGGTCACGCGGAGACCTCCCCGTAGGCGGCGAGCAGCACGGCCGGGTCGGGGCCCTCCAGGACGGTGGGCTTGCCGATGCCGTCCAGGACGATGAAGCGCAGCAGGTCGCCGCGGGACTTCTTGTCGACCTTCATGTTCTCCAGCAGCTTGGGCCACTGGTCGCCGCGGTAGGCGAGCGGCAGGCCCACCGACTCCAGGACGCTGCGGTGCCGGTCGGCGGTGGCGTCGTCGAGGCGTCCGGCGAGCCGGCCCAGCTCGGCGGCGAAGACCATGCCGATGGAGACGGCCGCGCCGTGGCGCCACTTGTAGCGCTCGTTCTTCTCGATCGCGTGGGCCAGGGTGTGGCCGTAGTTGAGGATCTCGCGGAGTCCGGACTCCTTGAGGTCGCTGGAGACGACCTCGGCCTTGACCCGGATGGACCGCTCGATCAGCTCGGCGGTGTGCGGACCGGCCGGGGTACGCGCACCCTCGGGGTCGGCCTCCACCAGGTCCAGGATGACCGGGTCGGCGATGAAACCGGCCTTGATGATCTCGGCCATGCCGGAGACGTAGTCGTTGACCGGCAGCGATGCGAGCGCGGCGAGGTCGCAGAGCACACCGGCGGGCGGGTGGAAGGCGCCGACGAGGTTCTTGCCCTCGGCGGTGTTGATGCCGGTCTTGCCGCCGACGGCCGCGTCGACCATGCCGAGCACGGTGGTCGGGATCGCGATCCAGCGGACCCCGCGGAGCCAGCTGGCCGCGACGAACCCGGCGACGTCCGTGGTCGCGCCGCCGCCGATGCCGACGATGACGTCGGTGCGGGTGAAGCCGGTCTGGCCGAGCGCCTTCCAGCAGTAGGCGGCGACCTCGACGGTCTTGGCCTCCTCCGCGTTCGGCAGCTGGATCGCGATGGCCTCGTACCCCTGGTCGGCGAGGTCCTGGCGGACCGCCTCACCGGTTTCGGCGAGCGCCTCGGGGTGCAGCACGGCGACCCGCTGGGCGCGGTCGCCGATGAGCTGGGGCAGCTCGCCGAGGAGCTGGTGGCCGACGAGGACCTCGTACGGGTCGGAGCCCGCGGAGCCTGCGACCTGGATGCGGGTGGGGCCCTGCTGCGTCATACCGGTGTTCTCCACGCCGGGGGCGGCTTGGCCCTCCGGCAGTTCCAGTGCGTCGATGATCGCCTGGGCGACCTCTTCGGGGGTGTGTTCGTCGGTGGCGACGACGGTACGGGCGACCTCTTCGTAGAGGTGACGGCGGGCGTCCATCAGCTCGCGCCACTGCCGGCGCGGGTTGACCGCGAGCAGCGGGCGGGCGGCGCCGAGGCCGACGCGGCGGACGGCCTCGTCCACGTCCATGGAGAGGTAGACGACCGGCAGGCCGGCCAGCAGCTCCCTGGTCGCCCGGTCCAGGACGGCTCCGCCGCCGAGGGAGAGGACGCCCGGGTGCCCGGCGACGGCCGCCTCGACGGCGCGGCGCTCCAGGGCCCGGAAGTGCTCCTCGCCCTCGTCGTAGAAGATCTCCGCGATCGGCTTGCCGGCCTCGGCGACGACGTCCGCGTCGGTGTCCCGGTAGGTGGTGCCGAGCCGGGCGGCGAGCAGTTCGCCGACGGTGGACTTGCCGACGCCCATCGGGCCGACGAGGACGACCAGGGGGCCGCTCATCGGATCTGGAGGTGGTCGAGGTACGACTGGACGTTGCGGCGGGTCTCGGCCACGCTGTCGCCGCCGAACTTCTCCGCGACCGCGTCGGCCAGGACCAGGGCGACCATCGCCTCCGCGACGATGCCCGCCGCCGGGACGGCGCAGACGTCGGAGCGCTGGTGGTGGGCCTTGGTGGCCTCGCCGGTGGTGACGTCCACGGTGGCCAGCGCGCGCGGCACGGTCGCGATGGGCTTCATCGCGGCGCGGACGCGCAGCAGTTCGCCGGTGGTGAGGCCGCCCTCGGTGCCGCCGGAACGCCCGGAGGTGCGCCGGATGCCCTCGTCGGTGGCGACGATCTCGTCGTGCGCCTTCGAGCCGGGGACCCGGGCCAGCTCGAAGCCGTCGCCGACCTCGACGCCCTTGATGGCCTGGATGCCCATGAGCGCGGCGGCGAGCCGGGCGTCCAGTCGCCGGTCCCAGTGCACGTGCGAGCCGAGCCCGACGGGCACGCCGTACGCCAGCACCTCGACGACGCCGCCGAGGGTGTCGCCGTCCTTGTGGGCCTGGTCGATCTCGGCCACCATCGCCTTGGACGCGTCGGCGTCCAGGCAGCGGACCGGGTCGGCGTCCAGCTTCTCCACGTCGGCGGGGACCGGAAGGACGCCGTAGGGCGCCTTGGCGGCGGCCAGCTCGACGACATGGCTGACGATCTCGATGCCCGCGGTCTCCTTGAGGTAGGAGCGGGCGACGGTCCCGAGGGCCACGCGGGCGGCGGTCTCCCGGGCGCTGGCGCGCTCCAGGATCGGCCGGGCCTCGTCGAAGCCGTACTTCTGCATCCCCGCGAGGTCGGCGTGGCCGGGCCGGGGGCGGGTCAGCGGGGCGTTACGGGCGAGCTGGGCCAGCTCGTCGGGGTCGACCGGGTCGGCCGACATGACCTGCTCCCACTTGGGCCACTCGGTGTTGCCGACCATGA
This sequence comes from Streptomyces griseus, assembly GCA_002154345.1. Classification (GTDB taxonomy): domain Bacteria; phylum Actinomycetota; class Actinomycetes; order Streptomycetales; family Streptomycetaceae; genus Streptomyces; species Streptomyces caviscabies. The sequence continues at coordinate 23,208 of MUNB01000025.1, read as the reverse complement.
CGGCGACCGGGGAGCCCATGGTGAGGCCGTGGCGCACGCCGCCGAGGAAGGTGACCTCGTCCTTCTCGAACTTCATCCGCGCACCGCGCCCGTAACCGAGCCGTCGCCTGGCCAGCGCCTCCGCCACCATCTCCGTGGTGATCGGGACACCGGCGGGAAGACCCTCCAGCGTCGCCACCAGTGCGGGACCGTGCGACTCGCCTGCGGTCAGCCAGCGCAACCTGCTCAACGGTGCTCCTCATGCTCGCGCCTGAATCCAACGGCGCCACCGGGTGCGCGGCCCTGGCCCGCCGCATCCGATCCTCCCACGAACGGAGGCACGATCCGGTCGCCGGTCCAGCAGACGGACCGGCGGGGCCCGACGCGTGGCCCGTCAGCGGGCGGCGAGCGCGGCTTCCCCGGCCTGCCGCATGGCGGCCAGCGGGGCCGGAACGCGGCCGGTCATCTGCTCGACCTGGAGCAGGGCCTGGTGCACGAGGAGGTCGAGCCCGCCGACCACCGCCCCGCCGCGCGCGGACCAGGCGGCGGCGAGCGCGGTGGGCCACGGCTCGTACAGCACGTCGAAGAGGATGCCGGGGGTCTCCGGTACGGATCCGGCCAGGGCGTCGGTGGCCCCGGCCGGGGTGGTGGCGATGACCAGGGGTGCGCTCAGTGCCGCCGTCGCGTCCGTCCAGTCGGCGATCACGACGTCGACGCCGAGCCGGTCCCCCCAGGCACGCATCTCGGCCGCGCGCTCGGCGCTGCGCACATAGGCGGTGACCGGTCCGGCGCAGATCGCCGCGAGCGCGGCCAGCGCGGAGGAGGCGGTGGCGCCGGCGCCGAGGACGGCGGCGGTCTCGACCTTGTCGACGCCGCGTTCGCGCAGGGCGGCGATCATGCCGGGGATGTCGGTGTTGTCACCGACGCGGCGGCCGTCCTCGGTGAACACGACCGTGTTGACGGCCTCCACGGAGGCGGCCGTCGCGCTGATCTCGTCGAGCAGCGGGATGATCGCGCGCTTGAGCGGCATGGTCAGCGACAGCCCGGCCCAGGAGCCGTCAAGACCCTCGATGAACCCGGGCAGCGCGGCCTCGTCGACCTCGAACCGGTCGTAGGACCAGTCCTCCAGGCCGAGTTCGGCGTACGCGGCGCGGTGCAGGACCGGGGAGAGGGAGTGGGCGATGGGCGAGCCGAGGACGGCGGCCCGGCGTGGCTCGCTCACTGGCCGGCCTTCCCGTCCTCGTACTCCCGACGGTTCTTCTCGTGCTCCGCGTTGGTCTCGGCGAAGACCGTCTTGTCCTCGTTGATCGAGACGAAGTAGTACCAGGGGCCCGGTGTGGGGTTCATGGCCGAGTGCAGTGCGTCCGCACCCGGATTGCTGATGGGGCCCGAGGGCAGACCGATGATCTTGTACGTGTTGTACGGGTCGTCGATCTTCCGCAGATCGTCGACGGCACCCACGTCCAGCGTGCTCTGGCCCTTGATGTAGTTGACCGTGGAGTCGAATTCCAGCCGCCCGACGGTCTCCATGTTGCCCGGCTTGAGACGGTTGTAGACGACCCGCGCGACCTTGTCGAAGTCGTGCTTGTACTTGCCCTCGACCTGCACGAGGCTCGCGACGGTGATGAGCTCCCACGGGCTCTTGAGACCGAGCTTCTTCGCACTGGTCTTCAGGTCGGCCTTGTCGTACTCCTTGTTCGCCCGCTTCACCATCCGCTGCAGGGCGTCCTCGGGCTTCGACCCCTTGGGAACCGGATAGGCCGCCGGGTAGAGGAAGCCCTCCAGCGGGTCCTTCACATCCGGGTTGTCGTCGGCCCAGTCGGGCAGGCCCAGCGACTCCGCCTTGGTCTTGGCGACCTTCGCCGTGGTGCCTTCCTTCAGCTCCAGCCGCTTGTCGATCATCTCGTAGACCTTGACGTTACGGGTCCCTTCCGGGATCACGAACGCGTTCTGGCTCTTGGGGTCGAGCATCAGGTCGATCGCGCTGGCGGCGGACATCTCCTTCTTCAGGAGGTAGACGCCGGCCTGAAGCAACTTGCCCTTGGGGTTGTCGTTCTGCGCCGCGACGAAGGCGTCGGAGGACTTGATGACGCCCTTCTTGCGCAGGATGTTGGCGATGTCGTAGCCGAGCGACCCTTCCGGGATCTCGACCTCCACCTCGCCGCTGCCCGTCCCCGCGAAGTCGGCCGGAGCGCCGAACTGCTTCTTCCAGAAGGTGTAGCCGACGTAGCTGACTCCGCCGAGGCCGCCGAGCAGGACCACGGAGACCACCAGGCAGGCGCAGCCGCTGCGGCTCTTTTTCTTCTTGGTCTTGCTGCCCCGGCGCGAGGCGCGCGATCCGTCGTCGTCCGGGTCCTCGTCGCCGTCGCGCGGCTCACGGCCGGCCGGATCGTCCGCACCGGTGAAGAAAGGGTGCGTCTCTTCCTGCGGCTCGTCCGGGTCCCAGTCCGTCGACGGCTGCTGCTGGTGCTGTTCCTGCTGCTGGTGTTGCTGGTGTTGCTGCTGCTCGGGCGCGGCCTCGCGGCGGCCCGGGGGCTGCGGCGGCGGGTAGGCCTCGGGGGTGCCGTAGTAGTCCTGCGTCGCGTCGTAGCCGCCGGGCTGCTGCGCGTACGGGTCCTGGGGCTCGGCCCCGTACGGCATGGCGGTCTGCTGCCCGGTGTCCCAGCCGCCGTTGTATTGCGGCTGGGCACCCTGCTGCTGTGCGTACGGGTCCTGCTGGGGCGCGCCGTACTGCTGCTGGTGGTTCTGCTGCGGCTGCTGTCCGTACTGCTGCTGCTGGTCGTACGGCTGCTGCGGGTACTGCTGGTGGTTCTGGTACTGCTGGGCGTACGGGTCCTGCGGATAGGACTGCTGCTGGTCGCCGTACTGGCCCTGGCCGTGGGCGGCCTGCTGGCCTCCCCATCCCTGGTCCCCGTACAAGGGGTCCTCGGGATGCCACGGTTCGGAGCCGGGGCCCCGGCCATACTCAGTCATCGATCCCCTAGAGCCGCGAGACGACGTTCCGTCTCTTCGCTTCGCTGTGCGGTGTTTGTTCGAACACCGCCGCATCGCGCGGAACGTTACCGTATCGCGATCAGACAACCACTTCGACGCCCTCACCGGGGGGATTGCCAGACGCCCGTTCGGACTCCAGAGCGTTCTGGAGGATCACCACAGCGGCAGCCTGGTCGATGACGGACCGGCCCTTCTTGGACTTCACGCCCGAGGCGCGCATCCCCTGAGCGGCCGTCACTGTGGTCATCCTCTCGTCCACCAGTCGCACCGGAACGGGCGCGATCGAACGAGCGAACACCTGCGCGAACTCCCGGACCTTGGCGGCCGCGGGCCCCTCGCCGCCGCCGAGGGAGCGCGGCAGGCCGAGGATGACCTCGATCGGCTCGTACTCCTCGACGAGTCCGCGGAGCCGCCGGTGGGCGGCCGGGACATCGCGTCCCGGCACGGTCTCCACCGGTGTGGCCAGGATCCCGTCGGGGTCGCACGAGGCGACCCCGATCCGGGCGTCCCCGACGTCGACGGCGAGCCGTCGGCCGCGGCGCATCTCCGTCATCCCGCTCGTCACGCCGTCTCGGTGACGAGGCGTTCGACTGCGGCGACGGCGTCGCCGATTGCGGCCGGGTTCGTGCCGCCGCCCTGGGCGACGTCCGGCTTGCCGCCGCCACCGCCGCCGAGGGTCTTGGCGGCCGTACGCACGAGGTCACCGGCCTTGAGACCGCGCTCGCGGGCCGCCTCGTTGGTGGCGATGACGGTGAGCGGGCGTCCGTTGGCCGTGGTGAACAGGGCCACGACGGCCGCGCGGTCGCCCTGGATGCGTCCGCGTACGTCCAGGACCAGCTTGCGCAGGTCGTCGGCGGAGGTGCCGTCGGGGACCTGGCCGGTGACCAGGGCGACGCCGCGGACGTCCTTGGCGGACTCGACGAGCCCGGCGGCGGCCGCGAGGACCTTCTCCGCGCGGAACTTCTCGATCTCCTTCTCGGCGTCCTTCAGCTTGCCGAGCATGCCCGCGATCTTCTCCGGAAGCTCCTCGGGACGGCCCTTGACCAGCTCCTGGAGCTGGGCGACGACCGTGTGCTCCTTGGCGAGGAAGTTGTACGCGTCGACACCGACGAGGGCCTCGATACGGCGCACGCCCGAGCCGATGGAGGACTCGCCGAGCAGCTTCACCAGACCCAGCTGGGCGGTGTTGTGGACGTGCGTGCCGCCGCACAGCTCCTTGGAGAAGTCGCCGATGGTGACGACGCGGACCCGCTCGCCGTACTTCTCGCCGAACTCGGCGATGGCGCCCTGCTTCTTGGCCTCGTCGATGGACATGACCTCGGCCTGGACGTCGAGTTCCCGCGAGAGGACCTCGTTGATCCGCTGCTCGACGTCGGTGAGGACCGTGCCGGGAACGGCAGCGGGCGAACCGAAGTCGAAGCGGAAGCGGCCCGGCGAGTTCTCGGAGCCGGCCTGGGCGGCCGTCGGGCCGAGCGCGTCGCGCAGCGCCTGGTGCGTGAGGTGGGTGGCGCTGTGGGCGCGAGCGATGGCGCGGCGGCGGGTGTTGTCGATGGAGGCGAAGACGGAGGCTCCGACCGTCACCTCGCCGACCTGGACGACGCCCTTGTGGACATGGACGCCGGGGACCGGCTTCTGCACGTCGCGGACCTCGATCACGGCGCCGGTGTCGAGCCGGATCCGGCCGGTGTCGGCGAGCTGGCCGCCGCCCTCGGCGTAGAAGGGGGTGCGGTCCAGGACGACCTCGACCTCGTCGCCCTCGGTGGCGGCGGGCGAGGGCACCCCGTCGACCAGCAGGCCGACGATGGTGGACTCGCCTGCGGTGGAGGTGTAGCCGGTGAACTCGGTGGCGCCGGAGGTGTCGGCGACCTCGCGGTAGGCGGACAGGTCGGCGTGACCGGTCTTCTTGGCGCGGGCGTCGGCCTTGGCCTTGTCGCGCTGCTCCTGCATGAGGCGGCGGAAGCCGTCCTCGTCCACGGAGAGCCCCTGCTCGGCGGCCATCTCCAGGGTCAGGTCGATCGGGAAGCCCCAGGTGTCGTGGAGCAGGAACGCCTTGTCGCCGGCGAGGACCTGGCCACCGGCGGCCTTGGTCTCGGTGACAGCGGTCTCCAGGATGTTGGTGCCGCCCTTGAGGGCCTTGAGGAAGGCGGCTTCCTCGGCGAGCGCGACCGTCTCGATGCGCTTGCGGTCGGTGATCAGCTCCGGGTACTGCAGGCCCATCGTGTTGATCACGACGTCGACCAGCTCGTTGACGACGGAGCCGGTGGCGCCCATCAGGCGCATGTTGCGGATGGCGCGGCGCATGATGCGGCGCAGCACATAGCCGCGGCCCTCGTTGCCGGGGGTGACGCCGTCGCCGATGAGCATCACCGACGTACGGATGTGGTCGGCGACGACGCGGAGCGAGACGTCCGTGCTCTTGTCGGCGCCGTACCGGACGCCGGTCAGCTCGGTGGCCTTGTCCATGACGACGCGCAGGGTGTCGGTCTCGTACATGTTCTGTACGCCCTGCAGGATCATGGCGAGGCGTTCGAGGCCGAGACCGGTGTCGATGTTCTTCGACGGCAGGTCCCCGAGGATCGGGAAGTCCTCCTTGCCGTCGCCGGCGCCGCGCTCGTACTGCATGAAGACCAGGTTCCAGATCTCCACGTAGCGCTCGTCGTTGACGGCCGGGCCGCCCTCGACGCCGAACTCGGGGCCGCGGTCGTAGTTGATCTCGGAGCAGGGGCCGCAGGGTCCGGGGACGCCCATGGACCAGAAGTTGTCCTTCTTGCCCAGGCGCTGGATGCGCTCGGCCGGGACGCCGATCTTGTCGCGCCAGATCTGCTCGGCCTCGTCGTCGTCGAGGTAGACGGTGATCCAGAGCTTCTCGGGGTCGAGGCCGTAGCCGCCGTCCTCCACGGAGTTGGTCAGCGCCTCCCAGGCGAGCTGGATGGCGCCTTCCTTGAAGTAGTCCCCGAAGGAGAAGTTGCCGCACATCTGGAAGAAGGTGCCGTGCCGGGTCGTCTTGCCGACCTCTTCGATGTCCGGCGTACGCACGCACTTCTGCACGCTGGTGACGCGCGGGGCGGGCGGCTTGACCTCACCGAGGAAGTACGGCTTGAAGGGGACCATGCCCGCGGGGACCAGCAGCAGAGTCGGGTCGTCCGCGATGAGCGACGCCGAAGGCACGGCGGTGTGACCGCGCTCCTCGAAGAAGCTCAGCCAGCGGCGGCGGATTTCAGCCGACTCCATCAGTGGTCCTCATTCCGGTTGTTCGTTTTGTAGGGAAGTGTGCGGTACGTGTTCGCGGGCTCGGCCGCTTCGACGGCGAAGTGCCGCTGTACGGGAAGATCGGGGTCGACCGGTGCGTCCAGGCCCAGGGCGCCGCCCAGTTCGGCTTCGCGGCGGACCATGCCCTCCCGTACGTCGAGGGCGAAGTCCTTGAGCTTGTGACCGGCCTCGATCGCCTTGTCCGCGGCCTGCGCCGCGAGGCTTTCGGGGGTCAGCTGCTTGAGCTTGCGGTTGACCTTGGTGGTGGCCCACACACCGGCGGCTGCGCCGGCGGTGAACCAGAACGTGCGGCGGAACATCGCTCGATCAGTCCTTCTGTCCGCGGGCGTTTCGGCGTTCGCGCCTGCGTCCGCGCGCCGAGGGTACGGTCCGGCCGACGATCACCGTGCGGCGGGCGGAGTCACGGCCCCGCGCGCGCTCCGGTTCGGGCTCCGGCGTGGTGCGGCGGCCGAGTGCCTGCCGTACGCCGTAGCCGAAGGCGGCGACCTTGACGAGGGGGCCGCCGAACGTGGAGGCGACGGTGGTGGAGAGCGCCGAGGCGTTGGAGGTGACCTCCTGGACGTCGCTCGCGATGGCGTCGACCTTGTCCAGCTGGGTCTGCGCGGAGCGCACCGTCGCCGAGGCGTCGGCCAGCAGCGGAACGGCCTGGTCGGTCACGTCCGCCACGAGTTTGGTGGTCGCCCTGAGCGTCTGGGCGAGCCTCACCAGCACCACGGCGAGGAACGAGACCAGGATCGCCCAGAAGACGGCCACGAGGATCCCGGCCACCTCTCCACCGGACACTGTGCACCGCTCTCTGCTCGTCGCTCGGGCCCTGCCGGGCCTTGTCCCACGAGCCTATCGCGCCGCGCATCTCCTCCCCTACCGCATTCCCCGCGGGCGGGGCGGGAGTTGTCTTACGCGATTGTACGGAGAGCTTTCAAGCCAGTACTCTGCGTGTTTCATGCGACGCCTGCAGGACCCCTCCCCTCATCCCGATGATCCGGACGCCCGCCGCCCGGCCGTGCCCGGCGATCTCCCGGCCGAACTGAACCCGTTCGTGGGACGTGAGGACGAACTGACCGAGCTGGGCGGACTGCTGGAGGAGTCCCGGCTCGTGACCGTCGCCGGGGTGGCGGGCGTGGGCAAGACCCGGTGCGTGACCCGGGTCGCCGCCCTGCGGGAGAAACGGTACTGCGACGGGGTCCTGCTGGCCGAGCTGTCCGCCGTACGCCACCCCGACCTGCTGGAACACGCCCTGGTCGACGCGCTGGGCCTGACCGACCACACCAGCAGGCCGCCTCGCGCCGTCCTTGTCGAACACCTCTCCGAGCGCCGGACGCTGCTGGTGATCGACGGCTTCGAGCACCTCGTCGACGCCTGTGCCGATCTCGTCACCGAACTGCTGCGCCGGGCGCCGCGCCTCCAGGTGCTCGCGGCCGGGCGCTGCCCGCTCCGGGTGGACGGGGAACGGACGTACCCGCTCGCACCGATGTCCGACGAGGACGCGGTGGAGCTCTTCACCGAACGGGCGCGCGGGGTGCGGCCGGGCTGGCGGCCGACGGCGGGCGAGCGGACGACCGTGCTGGAGCTCTGCCGCCGTCTCGACGGGATTCCGCTGGCCCTGGAGCTGGCGGCCGGGCGGCTGCGCGCCCTCTCGGTGGAGCAGGTGCTGCTGCGGCTGGACGACCGGTTCCGGTTGCTGACCGGCGGCCGTCGCGGTGCGCCGCCGCGCCACCAGACGCTGCGTACGGCGATCGGCTGGAGCCATGAGCTGTGCACGCCGGAGCAGCGGCTGCTGTGGGCGCGGCTGTCGGTGTTCGCCGGGCAGTTCGACCTGGAGGCCGCGGAGTACATCTGCGGCGGGGCGGATCTGCCGGCCGACGCGGTGCTCGATGTGCTGGACGAGCTGATCGCCCAGTCGGTGGTGGAGCGCGAGGACGGGCCGGCCGGCGCCCGCTACCGGCTGCTGGACACGGTCAGCGAGTACGGGGCGCAGTGGCTGGCGGCCACCGGGGACGCCCAGCGGCTGCGACGGCGGCACCGGGACTGGTTCCTGGGGCTCGCGACCTGGTGCGAGCTGGACTGGTTCAGCCCGCGCCAGGCGGAGGTGGCGGCGCGGATCGACAGCGAGCTGCCCAATCTCCGCCGGGCGATGGAATGTTCGATGGAGAGCCCCGACGAGGTGCATCTGGCACAGCATCTGGCGGGCACGCTGTGGTTCTACTGGACCGGTTGCGGCCGGCTGTCCGAGGGGCGGCACTGGCTGGACCACGTCCTGGAGGAGCCGACCCCGCACGATGCCGCGCGGCTGAAGGTGCTGTGGGTGCTGGGCTATGTGGCGGTGCTGCAGGGCGACGCGGTCGGCGCGATCTCGGCGCTCCAGGAGTGCCGGGAGGAGGCCGAGCGGACCGGGGACGCGACGGCGCTGGCGTACGCGGTGCACCGCACGGGGTGTCTGGCGATCGTGACGGACGACATGGAGCGGGCCGAGGAGCTGCTGCGCGACGCCCTCGGCCGGTACCGCGAGGTCGGCGAGCTGAACAGCAATGTGCTGATGGCACAGGTCGAGCTGGCCATGGCGGTGGCGTTCCTCGGCGATCTGGAAGCGGCGGCGGTGATCTGCGACGAGGTCCGGGAGATCTGCGAGGACCACGGGGAGCGGTGGGCGCTGGCGTACGCGCTGTACGTCCTCGCGTACGCGGCGCTGCGGCGTGGGCGGCCGGCCCGGGCGCGGCAGATGCTCGGGGAGTGTCTGACGATCGGCCGGACCTTCAACGATCTGCTCGGCACGGTGCTGTCGCTGGAGCTGCTGGCCCTGGTGACGGCGGCGGAGGGGGACGCCGAGGAGGCCGCCGTGCTCCAGGGCGCGGCGGAGGGCATCTGGCCCTCGGTGGGTCTGCGGCTGTTCGGCTCGGCGTTCTACGGGCGGCCGCGGGCGGAGTGCGAGGAGCAGGCGCGCCGGGAGCTGGGGAACGCGGCGTACGAGGAAGGGCTGCGGGCGGGCCGGCGGCTGGATCCGGACACCGCGGTGGCCCGGGCGCTGGCGGGCGGACCGGGCTCGTCGGTGGACGTGCCGGGCGCGGGCGGCGGGGCGCCGGGCGGACCCGGACCCGGCCCCGGGGGAACGCGAAGGCCCGCCGCCTCCCGGATGATCGGGAGGGGCGGGCCGGAGCGCTGGTGAGAGCGGCTACGCCTGGATCAGCGGGCGTAGTACTCGACGACGAGCTGCTCGTCGCAGATCACCGGGATCTCCTTGCGGTTCGGGTCCCGGTCCAGGCGGAAGGCCAGGGCCTTCAGGTTCACCTGGAGGTAGCGCGGGGTCTCGCCCTCGGTGTCGTAGCCACCCTCGCGGGCCACCTGGAAGGGGACCTTGGAGCGGCTGCGCTCGCGGACCTGGACGATGTCGTCCGGGCGCACGCGGAAGGACGGCTTGTCGACCTTGCCGCCGTTGACCTCGATGTGGCCGTGGACGACCATCTGGCGGGCCTGGTAGATGGTGCGGGCGATGCCCGAACGCAGGACCAGGGCGTCGAGGCGACGCTCGAGCTCGACGACCAGCGCCTCGCCCGTCTTGCCTTCGGCCTTCTTGGCGCGGTCGTAGGCACGCGCCATCTGGCGCTCGCTGATGTCGTACTGCGCACGCAGGCGCTGCTTCTCCAGCAGACGGACCTTGTAGTCCGAGTTCTGCTTGCGGCCACGGCCGTGCTCGCCCGGCGGGTACGGACGAGCTTCGAAGTACTTGACAGCCTTCGGCGTCAGGGCGATGCCGAGGGCACGCGACTTCTTGACCTTGGGACGCGACTGGTTAGGCACGTTCTCCAGACCTCCGTTGTAGGTTAGGTTAGGCTTACCTTACTCAAGGAGATCGCATGTCTCGCCCTGGGAACACCACTCACGTCACGGACAGCACAGACAGCGGCAGCACCTCAGAGGAGGATGCTGCTACGACGGAAGGCCGATCAGATCGTGGTCAGCCGCGTCCCAGCGGGCTAGAAAACACTCGGATGCCGTCAGCAGCCGAACGCACACGAACTCTCGTACAGAGTACCTGCTCCGCGCTGCTCGTCGTACCGGGGCTCGATCTGGCCCGTGCGGAGCCGCTGGTCCCGGACAGCAGGAGTGTGGGACCCGAGGGCGATCTGTTCCTCGAATTCCCCGCGGATTCCCCGGCGGTCCGGGCCGCGACCCACGCGCTGGGCGACGAGCTGACCGCCGTGCTGGAGATCACGGACGTCGCTCCGGTCTCCGTACCGCACCGGATCCGTGGCCGCGCGTGGGTCTCCGGCTGGCTCACCTCCGTGCCCGGCATCGCCGAGCCCGGCCGGATGATGCTGCGCCTGGAGTTCGGCGAGGCGTACGTGGACGACCTCTGGGGCGCCGAGGACATCGAGGCGGAGGACTTCCGCGACGCGGCCCCCGACCCGCTGGCCTTCCACGAGGCGGAGCTGCTGCAGCATCTGCACTCCGCCCACGACGAGCAGATGCGCACCCTGTGCGGACTGCTGGGCGAGCGCACCGCCCGCGCCTGCTCCGCCCACCAGCCCAGGGCCGTGCCGGTGGCGCTGGACCGCTTCGGGCTGCGGGTCCGCTTCGTCGAGGGCCAGGGGTCCTGCTTCGACGCCCGCTTCGAGTTCCCGGAGCCGGTGCGCGATGTCACCGAGCTGCGCCGCGCCATGCACACCCTCTTCGAGGCGGCCGCCTCCTGACCGGGCGGCTCGAGCACCTCTACGTCTGCTCGCCGCTCTCGCCGGAGCGGCCCAGGCGTTCGCGGACCCGCTCGACGACGTCCGCGTACCGCGCCTCGGCGCCGTAACGGGTGGGGGTGTAGTACCGCCGGTCGCGGACCGCGTCCGGGGCGTACTGCTGGGCGGCGATGCCGCCCTGCACGTCGTGCGGATAGACATAGCCCTGGGCATGGCCGAGCTTGGCCGCGCCCTTGTAGTGACCGTCGCGCAGATGGGCCGGGACGGGGCCCGCGAGCCCCTTGCGGACGTCCTCCTGCGCCGCGGAGATCGCCAGCGTCGCCGCGTTGGACTTGGGCGCGAGCGCCAGCGCGATGGTGGCGTGGCTGAGGGTCAGCGCCGCCTCCGGAAAACCGATCATGGCCACCGCCTGGGCGGCGGCCACGGCGGTCGGCAGCGCGGTGGGATCGGCCAGGCCGATGTCCTCGCTGGCCGAGATCATCAGCCGCCGGGCGATGAACCGCGGGTCCTCCCCCGCCTCGATCATCCGGGCCAGGTAGTGCAGAGCGGCGTCCACGTCGGAGCCGCGGATCGACTTGATGAGCGCGCTGGCCACGTCGTAGTGCTGGTCGCCGTCACGGTCGTACTTCACGGCGGCCCGGTCGACGGTCGCCTCCACCGTCTCCAGGGTGATCTCCGCCTCCCCCGTGGCGATGGCCGCGCCCGCCGCGGCCTCCAGCGCCGTCAGGGCCCGGCGCGCGTCACCGCCCGCGATCCGCAGCAGATGCGCCTCGGCGTCCTCGGGCAGGGTGACCGCACCGCCGAGACCCCGCTCACCGGTCAGCGCCCGGCGCAGCAGCGAGCGCAGGTCGTCGTCGGTCAGCGGCTCCAGGGTGAGCAGCAGGGAGCGCGAGAGCAGCGGGGAGATGATGGAGAAGTACGGATTCTCCGTGGTGGCGGCGATGAGCGTCACCCAGCGGTTCTCCACGGCGGGGAGCAGGGAGTCCTGCTGGGCCTTGGAGAAGCGGTGGATCTCGTCCAGGAAGAGGACGGTCTCCTTGCCGAAGCCGCCGGTGGCGCGGCGCGCGCTCTCGATGACGGCCCGGACCTCCTTGACGCCCGCGGTGATCGCGGAGAGCTCCACGAAGCGCTTGTTGGTGGCCTTGCTGACCACGTACGCCAGGGTCGTCTTGCCGGTGCCGGGCGGGCCCCAGAGGATCACCGACGACGCACCGGCCGGACCGCCGCTCCCCTCGACGAGCCGGCGCAGCGGCGAGCCCGGCTTCAGCAGATGCTGCTGGCCGACGACCTCGTCGAGGGTGCGGGGCCGCATCCGGACAGCGAGGGGGCTGCTGGACGGGTCCTTCTCCTGGCGGTCTTCGGCGGCTGCGGTAAAGAGGTCGGGCTCCACGTCATGAAGCCTATGCGACCCCACTGACAGCGCCGCCGGGGCCGGGGTACCCCATGGGTCCTGCTCAGCTGGTCCAGAAGTCCCACCAGCGGGTCAGGATCAGCATGCCGATGATCCCGATCCACAGCACCGGAAGCACCCAGGGGAACTCGGTGAGCCCGCTGCGCAGCCAGGCCGGGGCCGGGAGGATGCGGTGCTTGACGTTGTGCGTGGTCACGTAGCTGAACATGACGATGGTGGCGACCCAGGCCAGGCAGCACCACAGGCAGAGCGAGTTGATGTTGTAGAGCGACTGGTACTGGAGCCAGGTGCAGAAGCCGACGCCGAACAGCGTCCCGGCGTTCAGCCCGAGCCAGAACCAGCCGCGGTAGCGGGCGCCGGCGAGCAGGCCCATGCCGATCGCGATGACCATGCCGTACGTGACCAGGCCCAGCATCGGGTTGGGGAACCCGAAGGCCGAGGCCTGCTCGCTCTTCATGATGTTGCCGCAGGCGACGACGGGGTTGAGGCTGCAGCCGGGGGTGAAGGAGGGGTCCTCCAGCAGCTTGAACTTGTCGATCGTGATGACCCAGGAGGCCAGCAGTCCGGCCGCGCCGGTGATCACCAGGAGCAGGGCGAGACCGCGTCCGGCCCCGAAGGTGCGCTTGCCGCCGCCCTCGTCCTGGTCGGAGGAGAGGTCGTGGTCTACCGCAGCAGTCGTCATATCGCCGTTCCGTCACCGAGTGGTCAGCCGGGCAAGGTCATTGTGCCGCACCCCTGTACGGGTCAACCGTTCGATGGACATAAAGGTGTACGTCCGGTGGGCAGCGGAACGCCGGTCCCACGGGATGCTCGGACCCATGACGGAACTCGTGGTGAACGTGCGCGGACTGCGCAAGCGATACGGCGGCGTGACCGCGCTGGACGGCCTGGACCTGGGCATCCGGCGCGGCGAGGTGTGCGGGCTGCTCGGTCCGAACGGCGCCGGGAAGAGCACCTGCGTGGGCGTGCTCCAGGGGCAGCGGGACCGGGACGGCGGCCGTGTGGAGGTCCTCGGCGTCGACCCCGCGACGGCCGACCGCCGTCAACGGTCCCGGGTCGGGATCGTCTGGCAGGATGAATCCGCGCCCGCCGAGTTGACGGTACGGGAGACGGTCCGGCACTTCGCCCGCTACTACCCGCACCCGCGCGACCCCGACGAGACCATCGCCCTGGTCGGTCTGGAGGCGAAGACGGGATCGCGAACCAAGGCCCTCTCCGGCGGTCAGCGCCGCCGTCTCGATGTGGCGCTCGGGGTGATCGGCTCCCCCGAACTCCTCCTGCTCGACGAGCCGACCACCGGTTTCGATCCGGCGGCCCGGCGGCAGTTCTGGGAGCTGATCCGGCTGCTCGCGGACGGCGGCACCACCATCCTCCTGACCACGCACTACCTGGAGGAGACCGAGGCGCTCGCCGACCGGCTCGTGGTCGTCGCCGCGGGCGCCGCGGTCGCCGAGGGAACTCCTGAGGAGCTGCGGGCCCGGTACGGCACCCGCGCCACGGTCCGGTGGACGGAGCCCGACGGATCGCCGCGCTCCGAGGAGACCGGGACGCCGACGCGTACGGTCACCGCGCTCGCCGACCGCTTCGGCGGCGAGGTCCCGGGGCTGCTGGTCACCCGGCCCACGCTCGAAGACGTCTATCTGCGGCTCACCGGGCAGTCGGAGGCCGTCCGATGACCGCGCGGGACACCACCGGCCTGCCCGGTGCGTGGCGCCTGGGTCTGCTGCGCGGCGGGCTGGAACTGAAGCAGTTCTTCCGCCTGCGCGACCAGGTCGTCTTCTCGCTCGCGTTCCCCGTCGTCCTCCTGATGCTGCTCGCCTCGATCTTCGGCGGTGACCTGGCGGACGGCGAGGTCCCCGTCTCACAGATCTATGTGGCCGCGATGCTCGGGGCGGGCATCATGGCGACCAGTTTTCAGTCGCTCGGCATCTCCATCGCGATCGAGCGCGACGAGCGGCTGCTGCGCCGGCTGATCTCCACACCGATGCCGCCCGCCGCGTACTTCCTGGGAAAGGTGTGGCTGGTCCTGGTCACCGGGGCCCTGGAGGCGGCCGTCCTGCTGGCGGTCGGGGTGGGACTGTACGATCTTGAGCTGCCCGGGGACGTGTCCACCTGGCTGACGTTCGGCTGGATCATCCTGCTCGGGACAGCGGCCTGCGCGCTGCTCGGCATCGCGATCAGCAGTCTGCCCGGGTCGGGCCGGAGCGCGGGCTCGGTGGTCATCCTGCCGTTCCTGGTGCTCCAGTTCGTCTCCGGCGTCTACATCCCGGCGAGCCAACTCCCGGACTGGATGCTGAACATCGGCGCCCTGTTCCCGCTGAAGTGGATGTGCCAGGGCTTTCGCGGGGTCTTTCTGCCCGAGTCGGCCGCCGTGCTGGAGCAGGCGGGCGGCTGGGAGTTCGGACGGATCGCCCTGGTGCTGGGCGCGTGGTGCATCGGAGGATTGCTGCTGTGTCTGCTGACGTTCCGCTGGAAGAGCCGGCGCGACGGCTGACCGGAGCGGGCGGGGCTCGTGACTCCGACGTCTGGGTCCGGTCGCTGCCTCCCTGGGACGGGTATTTCGCCGTCGTCTGGGCGGTCACCCTCGCCGTGGTGCTGGGGGCCGCCGAGCCGTCGTGGCCGGTCCGGGCGGCGGCGGCCGCGATCGTGGCGCTCAATCTGCCGTGGTACGTCCTGGCCGGCCGGCCGGCCATGCTGGACGACAGCGGGTCCGAGGGGCCGGCCCGCCGCTATGTGGTGGGAGCGCTGCTGCTCTTCCTGCCCACCGCGATGCTGGTCGGCGAGACGCAGCTGGTCACGTTCGCGCTGGCCCCGCAGTGCTTCATGCTGCTGCGGCTGCGGGACGCGCTGTGGGTGCTGGGCGGTATGGGCGCGGTGCCGTTCGTCGGCTGGACGCTGCTGTGGCATCCGACGGCGGGCGAGGCCGCGTTCCGGCTGCTGCTGGCGGTGGCGACCTTCGCGTTCAGCGCGTTCCTGGGCCGGTGGACGATGCGGATCATCGCCCAGAGCCGCGAGCGGGCCGCGCTGATCGCCGAACTGGAGGCGGGCCGTGAGGAGATCGCCCGGCTGTCCACGGCGCACGGGGCGCTGGCGGAGCGGGAGCGGATGTCGCGGGAGATCCACGACACGCTGGCCCAGGGCTTCACGAGCCTGCTGATGCTCTCCCAGGCCGTCGAGTCCGAGCTGGAGCACGATCTGCCGCAGGCCCGGCTCCATGTGGCGCTGATGACCCGCACCGCGCGGGAGAACCTCGCCGAGGCACGGGCGCTGGTGGCCGGCGGTTCACCGGCCGACCTGGCGGGCAACTCGCTGGCGGACGCCCTGGACCGGCTGACCGACCGGCACACCGCGCAGACCGGCGCCCCGGCCGCGCTGACGGTGACCGGCGGCGTCCGCCCGCTGCCGACCGCGTACGAGGTCGTCGTCCTGCGCGCCTGTCAGGAGGCCCTCGCCAACACCCGTAAACACGCGGGCCCGTCCGCACCGGTGGCCGTCGTGCTGACGTACGCCTCCGACGCCCTGACCCTGTCCGTACGGGACGAGGGATGCGGCTTCGACCCCCGGGCGCCGCGCGAGGGCTACGGCCTCGACGGTGTACGGGCCAGGGCCGAGGAGGCGGGCGGCGGCGCGGCGATCCGCAGTGCGCCGGGCGCCGGGACCTCGGTGACCGTGACCCTGCCGCTGCCTCCGGCCGTCCCGTCCGCGGGCGCCACCAGCACCCCTGGAAGGAATCTGTGATGATCCGAGTCCTGCTGGCCGACGACCACCCCGTCGTACGGGAGGGGCTGCGCGGGATGCTGGACGCCGAGCCGGACCTGGAGGTCGTGGCCGAGGCGTCCAGCGGTCCGCGCGCCGAGGCGCTCTGCGCCGAACTGCTGCCGGACATCGTGCTGATGGACCTGCGGATGCCGGGCGGCGGGGGCGTCGAGTCGATCCGCCGGATCCGTGCGGCCGGGCTGCCGTGCCGGGTCGTCGTGCTGACCACGTACGAGAGCGACGGCGACATCCTGCGCGCGGTGGAGGCCGGCGCGTCCGGTTATCTGCTCAAGGACCTGGGCCGGGCGGAGCTGGCGGACGCGATCCGGGCCGCGGCCCGGGGCGAGACCGTGCTCGCGCCGACGGTGGCGACCCGGCTGGTGGACCAGTTGCGCGAAGCGCCGGAGGTGCCCCGGCTCTCGGAGCGCGAGACACAGGTGCTGCGGCTGGTGGCGGAGGGGTGCACCAACGCGGAGATCGGGCGGCGGCTGTTCATCGGCGAGTCGACGGTGAAGACCCATCTGCTGCGGGTCTTCGGCAAGCTGGGCGTCGGCGACCGGACCGCCGCGGTGACGGGGGCGATGCGCCACGGGCTGCTGTGAGCGGACGGAGAAGGCGCGGGCGGCGGGACCTGGAGTCCTGCCGCCCGCGCCCCGTTCACGGCTCGGTCAGCCGAGGCGCTTCGCCAGTTCGGCCGCGACCTCGGTCAGCGGCACCGCGCTCTGCTCGCCGGACTCCATGTCCTTGAGCTGGACGACGCCCTCGGCGAGATCGCGCTCGCCCGCGACCAGGGCGTAGCGCGCGCCCGAGCGGTTGGCGCTCTTCATCGCGCCCTTCAGCCCGCGGCCGCCGAACGCGAAGTCCGCGGCGATGCCCGCCCGGCGCAACCCGGTGACCACGCCGAACAGCACCCGGCGGGCCTCCTCGCCGAGCGGGACCGCGTACACGCTGGTGGCGTAGGGCAGGTCGAGCTCGATGCCCTCGGCCTCCAGCGCGAGGACCGTGCGGTCCACGCCGAGCGCCCAGCCGACGGACGGCAGCTCGGGACCGCCGATCATCTCGGAAAGGCCGTCGTAGCGGCCGCCGCCGCCCACCGCGGACTGCGAGCCGAGACCGTCGTGGACGAACTCGAAGGTCGTACGGGTGTAGTAGTCGAGGCCGCGCACCAGCTTCTCGTCGTCCTCGTACACGACTCCGGCGGCCGTCAGCAGCGCGCGGACCTCCTCGTGGTACGCCTTGCACGCGTCGCAGAGGTAGTCGCGGAGCTTCGGGGCGTCGGTGAGCTGCTTCTGTACGTCGGCTCGCTTGTCGTCCAGGACGCGCAGCGGGTTGATCTCGATGCGGCGGCGGGTCTCCTCGTCGAGGTCGAGGTCGCGCAGGAAGGTCTGGAGCGCCTCGCGGTAGACCGGGCGGCACTCCTTGTCGCCCAGCGAGTTCAGCAGGATGCGGAACTGCCGCAGCCCCAGCGAGCGGTACGCCTGGTCGGCGAGGATGATCAGCTCGGCGTCCAGGACCGGGTCCTCGGTGCCGATGGCCTCGGCGCCGACCTGCGAGAAGTGGCGGTAGCGGCCCGCCTGCGGGCGCTCGTAGCGGTAGTACGAGCCGGAGTACCAGAGCTTGACGGGGAGGTTGCCCGCCTTGTGGAGGTTGGCCTCCAGGGCCGCGCGCAGGACGGAGGCGGTGCCCTCGGGGCGCAGCGCCAGCTGGTCGCCGCCCTTGGTGGTGAGGGTGTACATCTCCTTGGTGACGATGTCGGTGGACTCACCGACACCGCGCGCGAACAGCTCGACGTTCTCGAAGCCGGGCGTCTCGATGTAGCCGTAGCCGGAGTCGCGCAGCGGGGCCGCGATGGCCTCGCGCACCGCCAGGAACGTCGCGGAACGGGGCGGGGTCAGGTCGTACGTGCCCTTGGGGGCCTGAAAGGTGCTCACGTGATTACGTCTCTCGTCTACAGTCCTCGGCGCGGCGCCGCGTCCAGCCCGTTCATGAAGGGGTTGGAGGCGCGCTCGCGGCCGATGGTCGTCTGGGGGCCGTGGCCGGACAGCACCACGGTCGAGTCGTCGAGCGGCAGGCACACACGGGCCAGCGACTCGAGCAGCTCGGCGTGGTCGCCGCCGGGCAGGTCGGTGCGTCCGACGGAGCCGGCGAAGAGCAGGTCGCCCGAGAAGAGGACCGGCGGAACGTCCGCGGCCTCGGGCATCCCGAACGTCACCGACCCCTTGGTATGGCCGGGCGCGTGCGAGACGCCGAACTCCAGACCGGCCAGGGTCAGCTTCGAGCCGTCGGTCAGCTCCTTGACGTCGTCCGGTTCTCCCACGGTCAGCTCGCCCATGAGCGGCATCCCGATCGAGCGGCCCAGCGCCTTCTCCGGGTCGCTCATCATGTAGCGGTCCTCGGGGTGGATCCAGGCGGGGACGTCGTGGGCGCCGCAGACGGGGACGACCGAGGCGACATGGTCGATATGGCCGTGGGTGAGCACGACGGCGACGGGCTTGAGCCGATGCTTCTTCAGCGCTTCCTCGACGCCCTGGGCGGCCTGGTGGCCCGGGTCGATGATCACGCACTCCTCACCGGCGGCGGGGGCGACCAGATAGCAGTTGGTCCCCCAGGCCCCGGCGGGGAACCCGGCAATGAGCACGATCGTCCTTAATGTTCGTCCGGAGGATGCGGCCGCAGCGGCGGATGCGGCAGATCAGAGCCTACCGGCGCTCCTCATGACACAGGTAACCCATATACGGTACGGGCAACTCAGGCCCTCATTTCACGACGTAACAAGGAGCCCAACCGGTGTCCAGCAGCGAACAGCGGCGGCGGCAGCTCGCCCGGGAGAAGTTCGAGCGCCAGCAGAAGCGCCGGGAGGAGGCCCGCCGCAGGACCAGGCGCATCACCGCGATCGTCGCGGCCTCGGTGGCCGTGGTCGCCGTCGTGGGCGTGAGCGCGTTCGTCGTGTCGGGCAAGGACGACGACAAGGACAAGAAGACCGATGCCGCGGCGAGCCAGAGCCCGGCTCCGGAGCCTTCGGAGAGCGAGAGCAAGGCTCCCACGCCTCCGATGAAGATCGACAAGAAGGCGACGTACACGATGTCGCTCAAGACGAGCCAGGGCGACATCGCGTTCTCGATGGACGCGGCGAAGACCCCGGAGACGACGAACTCCTTCAAGGCGCTCGCCGACAAGGGCTACTTCGACGCCACCAAGTGCCACCGGCTGACCACTCAGGGCATCTTCGTGCTCCAGTGCGGCGACCCGAAGGGCGACGGCACCGGCGGCCCGGGCTACAACATCCCGGACGAGAACCTGGACGCACTCGGCAAGGCGGGCGCCGACGGCACGGTGTCCTTCCCCCCGGGCACGGTGGCGATGGCCAATACCGGCCAGCCCGGCACCGGCGGCAGCCAGTTCTTCCTGGTCTACAAGGAGACGAAGCTCCCGCCCACCTACACCCCGTTCGGCACGATGGACGACGCCTCGCTGAAGGCCGTCCAGAAGGTCGGCGAAGCCGGTGTCGAGGGCGGTGCGGGCGACGGCGCCCCGAAGAAGGCCGTGACGATCGAGAAGGCTTCGGTCGAGAAGGACTGATCCGGCGGGACGGAAGCGGCAGGACGGCGACCGGCCGGACGGCCACCGGCGGGGCAGGCGACCGCCCCGGGCCGGAGCGGAGAATTTCGGCCGTGCTGAGTGCGGACAGCCGGGTGGCCGGTCGCCTAGATTGGCGTTGTGCAGGGCGGGCGAGGCCCGCCCCAGGAAACTGTGGACGATGCCCGGGGGGCGAACCCCCTCGCAGGTATCAGGTGGAGGAGGCGCTGTGAGCAGCGACCCGTGGGGCCGCGTCGATGAGACGGGCACCGTGTACGTGCGTACAGCCGACGGCGAGCAGGTCGTCGGATCGTGGCAGGCCGGTTCCCCCGAGGAGGCTCTGGCCTATTTCGAGCGCAAGTACGACGGCATTGTGGTCGAGATCGGCCTCCTCGAACGGCGGGTGAAGACCACCGACCTGTCGGCCAAGGACGCGACGACGGCGATCGACCATCTGCGGCAGCAGGTCGACGAGCACCACGCGGTGGGCGACCTCGACGCGCTGCGCAAGCGGCTGGACGCGCTCGTCTCGACGGTCGAGGCGCGCCGCGAGGAGCGCAAGGTCCTCAAGGCCAAGCAGACCGACGAGGCCAAGCAGGCCAAGGAGGCGCTGGTCGCCGAGGCCGAGGAGCTGGCGCGGAGCGAACAGTGGCGGTCGGCCGGTGAGCGTCTGCGGGCGCTGGTGGACACCTGGAAGGGTCTCCCCCGCCTCGACCGCAAGTCGGACGACGAGCTGTGGCACCGCTTCTCGCACGCCCGCTCGGCGTTCTCCAAGCGGCGCAAGGCACACTTCGCCGCGCTGGACGCCCAGCGCGAGGACGCCCGCAAGGCCAAGGAGAAGCTGGTCACCGAGGCCGAGGCGCTGTCCGGCTCCACGGACTGGGCGGGCACGGCGGCGCGCTACCGCGACCTGATGACCGAGTGGAAGGCGGCGGGCCGCGCCCAGCGCGAGTCCGAGGACGACCTGTGGAACCGCTTCCGCGGCGCCCAGGACGTCTTCTTCGCCGCCCGCGGCGAGGTCTTCGCGGAGCGGGACGCCGAGCAGGGCGAGAACCTCAAGCTCAAGGAGGAGCTCGCCGCCGAGGCCGAGAAGCTGGTGCCGGTGAAGGACCTCAAGGCGGCCCGGGCCGCGTTCCGGTCCATCAACGAGCGCTGGGAGGCCATCGGGCACGTACCGCGTGACGCCCGCCCGAAGGTCGAGGGCCGGATGCAGGCGGTGGAGCGGGCGCTCCAGGAGTCCGAGGAGTCCGAGTGGCGCCGGACGAACCCGGAGGCGCGGGCCCGCGCCGCGGGTCTGACCGGTCAGCTCCAGGCCGCCGTGGACAAGCTGCGCGGCCAGATCGACACGGCGCGTGCCCAGGGCAACAACGCCCGTGCGGACAAGCTGGCCAAGGAGCTGGAGGGCCGGCAGGCGCTGCTGGACCAGGCGCTCAAGGGCCTGGAGGAGTTCGGCGGCTGAGACCCGCCGCACGAAAGAGGGGCCCCGGTACGCGCTGCGTACCGGGGCCCCTTCCGTATGCGCTGCTACGGCCTGCGGGCCGAGGTGACCCGGTAGACGTCGTAGACGCCCTCCACGCCGCGTACGGCCTTCAGGACGTGGCCCAGGTGCTTGGGGTCGCCCATCTCGAAGGTGAAGCGCGAGGTGGCCACCCGGTCGCGGGAGGTCTGGACGGCCGCCGAGAGGATGTTGACGTGCTGGTCGGAGAGGATCCGGGTGACGTCGGAGAGCAGCCGGGAGCGGTCCAGCGCCTCGACCTGGATGGCGACCAGGAAGACCGAGGACTGGGTGGGGGCCCACTCGACCTCCAGGATCCGCTCGGGCTGCTGCGAGAGCGACTCCACGTTGACGCAGTCGGCGCGGTGCACGGAGACGCCGCTGCCCCGGGTGACGAAGCCGATGATCGGGTCGCCGGGAACGGGCGTACAACAGCGGGCCAGCTTGACCCAGACGTCCTCGACGCCCTTGACGACGACGCCGGGGTCCGCGTTGGCACGGCGCTTGCTGCGGCCGCCGTGCGAGGGCGGGGTGGACTCGGCGATGTCCTCGTTGGCCTCGTCGTGGCCGCCGAGCGCCTGCACCAGCTTCTGTACGACGCCGGCGGCGGCGACATGGCCCTCGCCGATCGCCGCGTACAGCGAGGAGATGTCCGGGTAGCGCATCTCGTGGGCGAGGGTGACCAGCGAGTCGCCGGTGAGGATGCGCTGGATCGGCAGGTTCTGCTTGCGCATGGCGCGCGCGATGGCGTCCTTGCCCTGCTCGATGGCCTCGTCGCGGCGCTCCTTGGAGAACCAGGCGCGGATCTTGTTGCGGGCGCGCGGCGACTTGACGAAGCCGAGCCAGTCCCGGGAGGGTCCGGCGCCGGCCGCCTTGGAGGTGAAGACCTCGACCAGATCGCCGTTGTCGAGCGTCGATTCGAGCGGGACGAGCCGCCCGTTGACGCGTGCTCCTATGGTCCGGTGGCCGACCTCGGTGTGGACGGCGTACGCGAAGTCGACGGGGGTCGCGCCGGCGGGCAGCGCTATCACGTCGCCCTTCGGCGTGAAGACGAAGACCTCGTTGCGCGAGAGGTCGAAGCGCAGGGACTCCAGGAACTCGCCGGGGTCCTCGGTCTCCTTCTGCCAGTCCAGGAGCTGGCGCAGCCACGCCATGTCGTTGACGGTGTCCTGGCCGCGGCCGGTGTTCTTGGGGACGTCGGTGCGCACCTTGGAGGCGCCCGCGACGGCTTCCTGCTTGTACTTCCAGTGGGCGGCGATGCCGTACTCGGCGCGGCGGTGCATGTCGAACGTACGGATCTGGAGCTCGACGGGCTTGCCGCTGGGACCGATCACCGTGGTGTGCAGTGACTGGTACATGTTGAACTTGGGCATCGCGATGTAGTCCTTGAACCGTCCGGGCACCGGGTTCCACCGGGCGTGGACGGTGCCGAGCGCCGCGTAGCAGTCGCGGACCGTGTCGACGAGGACGCGGATGCCGACCAGGTCGTAGATCTCGGCGAAGTCGCGGCCTCGCACGATCATCTTCTGGTAGACGCTGTAGTAGTGCTTGGGGCGGCCGGTGACGGTGGCCTTGATGCGGGCGGCGCGCAGGTCGGACTGGACCTCGTCGGTCACTATGGCGAGGTATTCGTCGCGCTTGGGGGCCCGCTCGGCGACGAGGCGGACGATCTCGTCGTACATCTTGGGGTAGAGGATCGCGAAGGCGAGGTCCTCCAGCTCCCATTTGATGGTGTTCATGCCCAGCCGGTGCGCCAGCGGGGCGTAGATCTCCAGCGTCTCGCGGGCCTTCTTCTCCTGCTTCTCCCGCTTGAGATAGCGCATGGTGCGCATGTTGTGCAGGCGGTCGGCGAGCTTGATGACCAGGACCCGGGGGTCCTTGGCCATGGCGACGACCATCTTGCGTACGGTCTCGGCCTGCGCGGCCTCGCCGAACTTGACCTTGTCCAGCTTGGTGACGCCGTCGACGAGCAGGGCGACCTGGTCGCCGAAGTCGCGCTTGAGGGTGTCCAGGCCGTACTCGGTGTCCTCGACGGTGTCGTG
>MUNB01000249.1 GCA_002154345.1 Streptomyces griseus | reverse complement strand
CCCGCTAGCGGGTGCCGTGCATGACCTGGCAACAGAGGTGGTCCTCGCTCTTCGGAGCGGGGACCACCTCGCCACGGTGTGCGGCGCGGCGGGAATCGACGAGGAGAATCGGACCGGAATCGCCGCGGCACGGGTCATCGGGGCCGACCTGCTGCTGCCCAGTGTTCTTTACGGACGTCATCCGCATCCGGGTGATATCGCCGTACTCGACCGGGCGGTGCGGGAATTCCCGCCCAAGCCCGATGCCCCGGCGGCCACGGCCTGGAGCCACTGGCACATGATCTCCACGCTCCAGCGGATGGCGCCGCCTCCGTCGGGAGCGGCCGGTCCCGACGCGCCCCGTTCCGGACCCGGAACGACGTACGCGGAGCCCGACGCCTCCTGGCTGGAGCAGGCCCCCTGGCAGGCGTTCACCCACCAGCTCTCGGTGCTCGCGCCGCTCGCCGTCCCGGCCGCCCCCTCGGCCGTGCAGCGGGCCGCGGCGAACCGGGCCGTCGACCTGGCCCGCGGCTTCGTCCGTGCGGTCCGGCGGCGCGACTGGCTCCAGGCGGCGGGCGCGGGCCGCTGGCTCGCGGCGATCGGCGGCGAACCGGCGACGCTGGGCCTGGAGCGCGGCCTCGACTTCGTCGAGCTGATGGGCGGCCACGACCCCCGGGTCACCCTGCACATCCGGGCCGCCCGGCTGATGGCCGAGGCGAGGGCACGGTGACGACGACCGCCGCCCAGGACCGCCCGGGGCCGGAGAGCCTCCCGGACCGGGCCCGGACCCCCGGCGCCGCGCTCGCCGTCCTCCCCGACGTCCTGCGCGCCGCCCTCGCCTGGACCGACGCGCACCGGGCGGACTTCGCGCTCCCCGGCGATGTCCTGGAACCCCACACCCAGGTCAACGCCACGCTCAAACCGCTCGGCGAGCTGGCCCAGCTCGGCTCCACGATCCGCCGCACCACCGCCCCCGGCACCCCGGAACACGAACGGGCCGGCGACCTGGTCGCGTACGCCTGGGAGCAGGTGGCGGCGGGCGACCTCCTCCTGGAGCTGCTGCGCGCCGAGCCGTTCGCCGCGTACCCGTACGAGATCTACGCCGCCTTCGCCGGGTACGGGCTGCGCCACGAGGGGTTCGAGGCGCTGGCCCGCCCGCTGACCGCGACCCGCGCCTGGGCCCACACCGAGCAGCACGCCAACCGGCAGCTGGGCCTGGTCAACTCGGAGCGGCGGGTCGGCGTGGTGACCCACACCGACGCGGGCGCGGTCCTGTCCCGGACCTGGCTCGGCGGTCTGTCGGAGCCGTGGATGTTCGAGGGCCCGTCCGGCTACGCGCTGACCCACACGGTGTTCCACCTCACGGACTGGGGCCGGATGCCGGACCGGGTGCCGGAGAAGATCGACGGCTATCTGCGGACCTGGCTGCCCGCGTGGGCGGACGGCTGTCTGGAGAGCGGCCAGTGGGACCTGACGGGCGAACTGCTGGCGGTGGCGGCCTCGCTGCCGGGCCCGGCCCCGGAACCGCTGCTGGACGCGGTGTGGCCGGTGCTCGCCGACGTACAGCACCCGACCGGCTGCGTCCCCGAGACCGGCCCACCGGCGCAGGACACAGCCGCGCCGGACCCGTACCCCTTCATCGACTGCTACCACTCCACGCTCGTCACGGCCTTCGCCGCGGCCCTGTCCCTGAGGTCGCTGCGGTCGCCGGGGCAGACGGACGGGTCCGCTCCCGGCCGGGAAAGGCGCACCGCATGAGCAGCGGCATCCAGCAGATCCACGACGTCGGGGCGAAGGCCCTGGGCTGGCTGTACGAACACCGGGAGGGGTTCCGGCTGGAGGCCGATCCGTCGCCGGAGGCGGGGATACTGGACCGGTTCAAGCCGCTGGGCGAGCTGGCGCTGATCGGGAAGGTCATCTTCCGCGAGGGCGTGGCCGGATCGCAGCAGTCCTCGCTCGCCCACAAGCTGCTGGACCACGCCTGGCACGAGCTGCTGGACTCCGGGGCCCGGCTGCTGGAGGGCCAGCGGCGCGAACCGCTCTCGCCGGTGCCGCTGGAGGTCTACGTACCGTTCCGGGAGCTGGGCTACCGGCAGCCGGACCTGGAGTCCGCGATCCGCCTCAACCACCGGCTCGCCAGCTGGGCGGCGCTGGAGGTGCTGCCGGTGCGGCGGCTCGGGCTGAGCGCGATCGAGCGGCGGTTCGGGGTGGAGCCGAGCCTTCCGGAGACGGCGGCACTGGCGCACACCTGGCTGGCACGGCGGCCCGAACCGTGGACGGCCGAG
>MUNB01000248.1 GCA_002154345.1 Streptomyces griseus | reverse complement strand
GCCCGGCCGGGCAGGGCGTCGGGGCGGGCCAGGTGCGGGGTGGAGTTCAGCAGGCCGAAGACGGCGTGCACGGTGACGCGGGCCCGGTTCTCGGCCAGCGCCGGATACAGGGCGCGGACGACGCCGACCCAGACCTCGACGTACTCGCGCTGGAGCCGGCGCACCCGCTTGCGGTCCGTGTCGCGCAGCCGGTCCAGCTCCCGGTCGTGGAGGGTGATCAGGGGGCGGTCGTCGAGGGCGAAGTCGATATGGCCCTCGATGAGCGCGTCCAGGAGGGCCTCCGGGGAGCCGTCGCCCCGGGCCTCGTCCTCCGCCACCCGCAGCCGTCCGCCCTCCAGGAGGCGTTCGCTGATGCCCACCAGCAGTTCGGCGAGCATCGCGTCCTTGCCGGGGAAGTGGCGGTAGAGACCGGGGCCGCTGATGCCGACGGCGGCGCCTATCTCGTCGACGCCGACACCGTGGAAGCCGCGCTCGGCGAAGAGGCGGGCGGCCTCCCGGAGGATCTGCTCGCGGCGGGTGGGGGCCGCGACGCGGGCGGCGGCATGGGTGCTCATGAGGATTCATTCTAGACAGGGTCGTTAGCGCTCGTTAACCTGAGGGAAACGCGTTAACGCTCATTAACAGCACGTCGTCACAGCACGTCAACGCTTTTCACTACCGCGGTACGGGCAAGGGGGCTCGACACGATGCAGCAGGCACCGGTCCTGGCGAGCGCGGCCGATCCCGCCTCGGAGGCCTGGCAGGCCAACGAGGCGGCTCATCGCGCGCTCTCCGACGAGCTGGCGGGACGGCTCGCCACGGCGCGGCTGGGCGGGGGTGAGAAGGCGCGGGCCCGCCACGAGGCGCGCGGCAAGCTGCTCCCCCGGGACCGGGTGGACACCCTTCTCGATCCGGGCTCGCCGTTCCTTGAGCTGGCCCCGCTGGCGGCGAACGGGATGTACGGGGACCAGGCGCCCGCCGCGGGCGTCATCGCGGGCATCGGGCGGGTCTCGGGCCGCGAGTGCGTGATCGTCGCCAATGACGCGACCGTCAAGGGCGGCACGTACTACCCGATGACCGTGAAGAAGCACCTGCGCGCCCAGGAAGTGGCGCTGGAGAATCGTCTCCCCTGCCTCTATCTGGTCGACTCGGGCGGCGCGTTCCTGCCGATGCAGGACGAGGTCTTCCCCGACCGGGACCACTTCGGGCGGATCTTCTACAACCAGGCCCGGATGTCGGGGGCGGGCATTCCGCAGATCGCGGCGGTGCTGGGCTCCTGCACGGCGGGCGGGGCGTACGTCCCGGCGATGAGCGACGAGGCCGTCATCGTCCGCAACCAGGGCACGATCTTCCTCGGCGGCCCGCCGCTGGTGAAGGCCGCCACCGGTGAGGTGGTCACGGCGGAGGAGCTGGGCGGCGGCGAGGTCCACTCCCGTACTTCGGGGGTCACCGACCATCTCGCGGAGGACGACGCGCACGCGCTGCGGATCGTCCGCAACATCGTCGCGACCCTCCCGGACCGGGCCCCGCTGCCCTGGTCGGTCGAGCCGGCCGAGGAGCCGAAGGTGGATCCGGCGGGGCTGTACGGGGCGGTCCCGGTGGACTCCCGCACCCCCTACGACGTCCGCGAGGTGATCGCGCGCGTCGTCGACGGCTCCCGCTTCCAGGAGTTCAAGGCGGAGTACGGCCAGACGCTGATCACCGGCTTCGCCCGGATCCACGGCCACCCGGTCGGGATCGTCGCGAACAACGGCATCCTGTTCTCCGAGTCCGCCCAGAAGGGCGCGCACTTCATCGAGCTGTGCGACCAGCGCGGCATCCCGCTCGTCTTCCTCCAGAACATCTCCGGCTTCATGGTCGGCCGGGACTACGAGGCGGGCGGCATCGCCAAGCACGGCGCGAAGATGGTCACGGCGGTGGCCTGCACCCGGGTGCCGAAGCTGACGGTCGTCGTCGGCGGTTCGTACGGCGCGGGCAACTACTCCATGTGCGGCCGGGCCTACAGCCCCCGCTTCCTGTGGATGTGGCCGAACGCCAAGATCTCGGTGATGGGCGGCGAGCAGGCGGCCTCCGTCCTGGCCACCGTCAAGCGCGACCAGCTCGGCGACGACTGGAGCGCCGAGGACGAGGAGGAGTTCAAGGCCCCGATCCGCGCCCAGTACGAGACCCAGGGCAACGCGTACTACGCCAGCGCCCGGCTCTGGGACGACGGCGTGATCGACCCCGTGGACACCCGCCAGGTACTGGGCCTCGCCCTCACGGCCTGCGCCAATGCCCCGCTGCCCCAGAAGGACCCGGCCGGCCCCGGCTTCGGCGTCTTCCGGATGTGAGGAACAGATGACGATGTTCGACACCGTTCTGGTCGCCAACCGCGGCGAGATCGCGGTCCGGGTGATCCGGACCCTGCGGGAGCAGGGGGTGCGCTCGGTCGCGGTCTTCAGCGACGCGGACGCGGACGCCCGGCATGTCCGGGAGGCGGACACGGCGGTACGGATCGGCCCGCCGGCCGCGTCGGAGAGCTATCTGAACGTGGCGGCGCTGCTGGAGGCGGCCCGCCGCACGGGCGCGCAGGCGGTCCACCCCGGGTACGGATTCCTGGCGGAGAACGCGGAGTTCGCGCAGGCGTGTGCGGACGCCGGGCTGGTCTTCATCGGCCCGCCCGCCTCGGCGATCGCGCTCATGGGCGACAAGATCCGGGCCAAGGAGACGGTCGCGGCGTACGGCGTCCCGGTCGTGCCCGGCTCCTCGGGCAGCGGCCTGACCGACGCCCAACTGGAGTCAGCGGCACGGGAGATCGGCACCCCGGTCCTCCTGAAGCCCTCGGCGGGCGGCGGCGGCAAGGGCATGCGCCTGGTCCGCGACGCGGCGGTGCTGGCGGACGAGATCGCGGCGGCGCGACGGGAGGCCCGCGCCTCCTTCGGCGACGACACGCTCCTGGTGGAGCGGTGGATCGACCGCCCGCGCCACATCGAGATCCAGGTGCTGGCCGACGCCCACGGCAACGTGATCCACCTGGGCGAGCGCGAGTGCTCGCTCCAGCGCCGCCACCAGAAGATCATCGAGGAGGCCCCGAGCGTCCTGCTGGACGCGGAGACCCGGGCGGCGATGGGCGAGGCGGCCGTACAGGCGGCGCGCAGCTGCGGCTATGTCGGCGCGGGGACGGTGGAGTTCATCGTCCCGGGCAACGACCCGGCCTCGTACTACTTCATGGAGATGAACACCCGCCTCCAGGTCGAGCACCCGGTGACCGAGCTGGTCACCGGCCTGGACCTGGTGGAGTGGCAGCTGAGGGTGGCGTCCGGCGAGCGACTCCCGTACGCCCAGGAGGACATCACACTCACCGGCTGGGCGATCGAGGCGAGGGTCTGCGCCGAGGACCCGTCCCGCGGCTTCCTGCCCTCCGGCGGTACGGTGCTGGCGCTGCGCGAGCCGCAGGGCGGCGGGGTGCGGACGGACTCGGGGCTCAGCGAGGGCGTGCCGGTGGGCAGCCTGTACGACCCGATGCTGTCGAAGGTCATCGCGTACGGCCCCGACCGCGCGACCGCCCTGCGCAAGCTGCGGGCGGCCCTGGAGGACACGGTGATCCTGGGCGTCCCGACCAACGCGGGCTTCCTGCGCCGCCTGCTGGCCCACCCGGACGTGGTCTCCGGCGACCTGGACACGGGGCTGGTGGAGCGCGAGGCGGAGGGCCTGGTGCCGGACGGCGTTCCGGACGAGGTGTACGCGGCGGCCGCAGCGGTGCGCCTCGACGCCCTGGCGCCCCGGCCGGACGCGGGCGGCTGGACGGACCCGTTCTCGGTGCCGAGCGGGTGGCGGACGGGGGGTGTGCGGGCGCCGCTGGTGTTCCCGCTGCGGGTAGCGGGACGTGAACCCGTTACTCAGAACCCCCCGGCGTCCGCGACGGTCACGGCCGACCGGGTCACGGTCGAACAGGACGGCGCAGTCGTCCACTTCCACCGCTCCGGCGACTGGCTCGGCCGGGACGGCGACGCCTGGCACGTCCAGGACCACGACCCGGTGGAGGCGTCCCTGAGCGGGGCGGGCCGGGGCGGGGCGGACACGCTGGCGGCCCCGATGCCGGGCACGGTCACGGTGGTGAAGGTGGCCGCGGGCGACGAGGTCGAGGCGGGCCAGAGCCTGCTCGTGGTGGAGGCGATGAAGATGGAACACGTGATCGCGGCCCCGCACGCGGGGACGGTCACCGAGCTGGACGTCACGGCGGGCGCGACGGTGGCGATGGACCAGATCCTGGCCGTCGTGGTCCCGGTCGCCGACGGGGAGGACTCATGACCACGTCGGCACTCCCCATGAAGGTCCCGGCCCCGGGTCTGCCCTCCCGGGTCCGGATCCACGAAGTGGGCGCACGCGACGGCCTCCAGAACGAGAAGGGGACCGTCCCGACCGAGGTGAAGGCGGAGTTCATCCGCCGTCTGGCGGTGGCGGGCCTGACCACGATCGAGGCGACCAGCTTCGTGCACCCGAAGTGGGTGCCCCAACTGGCGGACGCGGAACAGCTGTTCCCCCTCCTCGGCGACATCGCGGACGTGGGTGACGTATCCCTCCCCGTCCTGGTCCCGAACGAACGCGGACTGGACCGGGCGCTGGCGCTCGGGGCCCGGTCGATCGCGGTGTTCGGCTCGGCTACGGAGACGTTCGCGGCGCGCAACCTGAACCGTACGGTCGACGAGTCGCTGGCGATGTTCGAGCCGGTGGTGGCCCGCGCGAAGGCGGACAAGGTCCAGGTGCGCGGATACCTCTCGATGTGCTTCGGCGACCCGTGGGAAGGCGCGGTTCCGGTGGCGCAGGTGGTGAAGGTCGCCAAGGCGCTGATGGACCTGGGCTGCGACGAGCTGTCGCTGGGCGACACGATCGGGGTGGCGACGCCGGGCCACGTGACGGCGCTGCTGTCGGCGCTGAACGAGGCCGGAGTCCCGACCCCGTCGATCGGCGTCCACTTCCACGACACGTACGGCCAGGCGCTGTCCAACACCCTGGCGGCGCTCCAGCACGGGGTGACCACGGTCGACGCCTCGGCGGGCGGCCTGGGCGGCTGCCCGTACGCGAAGAGCGCGACGGGCAATCTCGCCACCGAGGACCTGGTCTGGATGCTCGAAGGTCTGGGCATCGAGACGGGCGTCGATCTGGCCGAACTGACCGCCACCAGCGTCTGGTTGGCCGAACACCTGGGCCGGCCGAGCCCATCCCGCACGGTCCGCGCCCTGACCCCTCCCCCTTCTTCCGCCTCCCACAAGGAGTGAGCAACCCATGCCTTTGGACCACCGGCTGACCGCCGAACACGAGGAACTGCGCCGCACGGTCGAGGCGTTCGCGCACGACGTGGTCGCGCCGAAGATCGGCGACTTCTACGAGCGTCATGAATTCCCGTACGAGATCGTGCGCGAGATGGGCCGGATGGGCCTGTTCGGACTGCCGTTCCCGGAGGAGTACGGCGGCATGGGCGGCGACTACCTGGCGCTCGGGATCGCCCTGGAGGAGCTGGCCCGGGTCGACTCCTCGGTGGCGATCACCCTGGAGGCGGGGGTCTCGCTGGGCGCGATGCCGCTGCATCTCTTCGGCACGGAGGAGCAGAAGCGTCAGTGGCTGCCGAAGCTGTGCGCGGGCGAGGCGCTGGGCGCGTTCGGCCTGACCGAGCCGGACGGCGGCTCGGACGCGGGCGGCACGCGCACGACGGCGGTGCTGGACGAGGCGACGGACGAGTGGGTGATCAACGGCTCGAAGTGCTTCATCACCAACTCCGGCACGGACATCACGGAGTTGGTCACGGTCACCGCCGTGACGGGCCGCAAGGAGGACGGCCGCCCGCTGATCTCCGCGATCATCGTCCCTTCCGGCACCCCCGGCTTCACGGTCGCGGCCCCGTACTCGAAGGTCGGCTGGAACGCCTCGGACACCCGTGAGCTGTCCTTCACGGACGTCCGCGTCCCGGCGGCGAACCTGCTGGGCGAACAGGGCCGGGGCTACGCCCAGTTCCTCCGCATCCTGGACGAGGGCCGCATCGCGATCTCGGCCCTGGCCACGGGCCTGGCGCAGGGCTGCGTGGACGAGTCGGTGAAGTACGCGGCGGAGCGGCACGCCTTCGGCAAGCCGATCGGCGCGAACCAGGCGATCCAGTTCAAGATCGCCGACATGGAGATGCGCGCGCACATGGCCCGCATCGGCTGGCGCGACGCGGCCTCGCGCCTGGTGGCGGGCGAACCGTTCAAGAAGGAGGCGGCCATCGCGAAGCTGTACTCCTCGACGGTCGCGGTGGACAACGCCCGCGAGGCGACGCAGATCCACGGCGGCTACGGCTTCATGAACGAGTACCCGGTGGCGCGGATGTGGCGCGACTCGAAGATCCTGGAGATCGGCGAGGGGACGAGCGAGGTCCAGCGGATGCTGATCGCCAGGGAGTTGGGCCTGCCGACCTGACCCCTTGACGCTCCGACCGCCGCCCCGGCCGCCGTGGATGTGCTCACGGCGGCCGGGGTGCGTCGTGTCGGCCGGGGATCAGCCCTCGCTCTCGCCCTCCGGCGGTACGAGCGCCAGGCGCGCTCACCTCGCCCCACCGAGTCCGAGGACAGGACTGCCCGGGCAGCCGCCCCGGGCTGCCCTTTCGGGACTTCCGTGAATACGCGCCCGTGATGTAGTCAGGAGATAGGCCCGAACCCGACTGCACAGGAAGGCCCTTGATGCGCGCTCAGGACTCGGACAGGACTCCCGGAGCACCCAAGGGCCGCCGTACGGGCGCGGGCTCCGCAGGGCAGCAGGGAGGTGCGCCCGGGGCCTCGCTCGCGGCCCTGCAGCGCAGACTCGGCAACGCCGCTGTCAGCCGGCTGGTCGAGGAGGCGCGGCACCGGCACGACGCGGACTGCGGCCACCCGCAGGACTCCGCGCCCGTACAGCGCTCCGCCGTCCACGACGTCCTGCGCGGCTCGGGGCAGCCCATGGCGACGCCGCTGCGGCAGGAGATGGAGGCGCGCCTCGGTGCGGACTTCTCCGACGTACGTCTGCACACCGGCACGACCGCCCAGCGTTCCGCCGGAGAGATCGGCGCCCGCGCCTACACCTCGGGCAGCAACATCGTCATCGGCGACGGCGGCGCCGACAAGCACACCCTGGCCCATGAACTCACCCACGTCATCCAGCAGCGCCGGGGGCCGGTGGCCGGGACCGCCCGGGGCGACGGGCTACGCGTCAGCGACCCCTCCGACCGGTTCGAACGGGAGGCGGAGGCGACGGCGAACCGCGTCATGTCCGTGCCCGCTCCTCGGACCGGCCGGACCTCGGAACCGGCCCCGGAGCAGCGGCCGGCGGCGGCCGGGGACGCGGCCGTCCAACGCGCTCTGAACACGGAGGACATCGACCGCTGGAAGGAGAGGCTCGGACTGGAGAGCCCGCCCATGGTCGTCGAGGTGCCGCCGGACATGTCATCGGAGACGCCGTTCTCCGAATATCCGGCGGACTGCCGCATGAACCTCACCGCCGAGGTCGCGGCCCTGAACGTGAAGACGGTCACCGGCATGGACGGACCCGACGCCGGACAGATCGTCTCCGCGGCGGGCGGCGGAGCCTACCTCCAGAAGCATCGGATCCTGCTGATCAACCAGGAGGTGACGGGCGACTACACGAAGAATCAGACGATCATGCACGAGCTCGGCCACCAGAAGCAGCAGGAGGGGAACATCGACATCGACCAGACGACGAACAGCAAGGCCCTGGTCGAATACCACAACATCATCTGCAACGAGAACGTGCTGACCCACGCGGAAGACGACCAGGCGAAGCCCCGCTTCTTCTACTCGGGAAGGGGCGACTCCTCGCTCGCCTCGGACACGCGGGCCAGGATGACGGAAGCCGGCTGGGCCCCCATCCCCAAGCTCTGGGACCTCATGCAGCAACATGTGGCCGCACAGGCGAACGACAACGAGAAGCGGCTGCTGCAGGAGATCACGGCGGCACTGGACAGCGAGGAGAACGCTGCCCGTTACGGTGAGAAGACGGGTGGCAAGTTCTCCAAGAGCTACAAGGACACGATCAAGGCGAACCTTGCGGGGCTCTACTTCACCGGCAAGTTCCCGGCGCCCGCGGCGACCTGACCCGTACGGCGGTCACCTCGATGTTCCGGCCGCCGGGCCGCAGTCCAGCTTCTTCGCCACCGCGTCGATGAAGGCACGGAAGGGATCGTTCCAGCGGTCTCCCGGCACCTTGTTGTCCAGCAACAGGTCCTCGTAGGCGTCATTGCGGTGCATGGACACATACGCGGTGCCGTCCGCGCATTCCAGAAGCGCGACCCCGTCCCGGTCCGCGACCGCCGGATCCCGGCCCGCGAACTTCGTCAGGGTCCGGTCCTGGCTGAGGGCGAACGTCAGTTGCGGCTCGGCCGGCCCGTCGAGGTCGAGCGTGCAGGCCCACGCACTGGCGCCCGTCCCCGTGAAACGCTCGCTGCCCGGGGTGGCTCCACCGTCGAAGAACGCGGACTCGGGCAGCCGGAAACCCTTCAGCCCGCATGCGTTCGCCGTGTCGGTGCGGCCTGCCCCGCCCTTCTCCGCAGGGCCGTGCAGGCGGACCGGGCGGGAGAGCTCCGGTGCCGAACAACCGACGTCCCCGGCGATCTGCCGGGCCGCGTGCACGGCGGTGGCGGCCAGTGCCTGCCGGTCCGCCGTCCCGTTGCTCACTTCCAGTTCGAGCACCGGTGAGGCGTTGGCGCCGGACGACGGGATCTTGTCCCAGCAGGAGGCAGGCAGCATGACCCAGGCCCGCCTGTCGTCGACCGCACCGGCCGCACCGTCGGCCAAGTAGGACATGGCCGCCGGGTTCTTCCACAGTCGGGTCCGGAACGGGAAGGTGGCGTCCGGACGCGTCAGGTCGACGGTGAGGCTGGCCTGATCGCCGCCGATGAGCTTGCTGCTGCGCTGGACGACGCAGTCGAAACCGTAGGCGTCGCCGGACACCTTCTGCGGCTCCGCCGAGGCGAGGGTGAGCCGGCCGGGCCCGTCCAGTACGGCTCCCGCGTCGTCGGCGGACACTGCACCGGCACAGAAGTCGTCCCGCCCGAGCAGGTCGGTGTTCCACCAGGCGAACAGCCCTGCTCCGGCGATGACGACGGCGCAGACCAGCGCAAGGATCGTCGCTGTGCGCACCCGTGTTGTTCGCCCGGTCATGGTCGTCACTCCTGTTACTTGCGTTCGCGCAGAGCGTCGTAGGCGAGCTCACGCCCGCCCATGTAGCTCTGCCGCGCCTCGCGCTGCGTGGCGCCGATGTCGTCCTTGGACTGGTGGTTCAACGTGCCCCAGTCCTTGACACCGATGTCCCCCGTGGACCACCTGATCGGATCAGCTCATCACCCTACGGATGGGGTTCGCGACCGCACAACCCGCCCCTCCGTCACCCCGGCAACGACGCACCGGAGCGAAGCCGCACCGGGCACACAGCGGTGTGGCCCCGCCGAAGACATCAACGGCGAGGCCACACCATCAGTCAACTTCCGTTTTACCGGGCCCCGATGGGCTGAGGAACCGCCACCCCGTCCTCCGTCACGTACTTCACGCCGGCGTCGTTCTTCGTGATCGTGAACGCGTCCAGGGTCTCCCCCACCTCCTTGTCCGTCGTCGACCTGTCGTCCCACTTGGCGCCGATGACCGCCTCGTACCGGATCGTGTCCTTCGAGACCGTGATGCCCTGGAACGTCGACGTGTGGGCGGCGCGGGCCACCTGGGTCGCGCCGTTGCGGGTCCAGACGTTGTCGTCGGCCGGGGACAGTTCGTAGTACTTGGGGCCGGCCATGGCGACCGCGTAGACCGGGCCCGTCGTCACGCCCGGGGTGTCCGTCGCGTCCGCGTTGACGTAGCCGCGGGCGTACACGTGGTCGTGGCCCATCAGGACCAGGTCGATGTCGTTGCGCTGGAAGACCGGCAGCCAGGCGTCGCGGATCGGTTTCTCGTCGCGGCCCACCGCCGCCGAGAAGACCGGCTGGTGGAAGGTGGCCACCGACCACTTGTTGGGGTTGTTCGCCAGGATGTGGTCGAGCCAGCGGGCCTGGAGGTCCAGCCACAGCTTCTGCGGGTCCGGGCAGTCGACCGAGCAGGACGGGAGGTCCGGCGGGGTCATCAGCTCGCGGGCGTCGTGCGTGCTCGCGTTGAGCGTGATGAAGCGGACGTTCTGGTAGTCCGTGTAGTACGCCGTCTCCACGATCGACTTCGCCATGTGGGCCTCGTACGCAGCCCGTTGGCGTTCAGAAGGTGACTCGTCCTTGGCCGGTGTCGCCGTCGGGCCGTTCGCCGGGTACGCGAACGTGGACTTCCACGTCTTCAGGAACAGGTCCGCGTTGTACTCGTGGTTGCCGGGCGCCGCGATCACGTTGGTCGTCTGGCTGTGGCCGTTCATCGCGCCGAACCACTCGTCCCACAGGCCGTCGTTGCCGCCCGAGTCCACCAGGTCACCCGCGTTGACGCTGCCGATCGCCTTCGGGAAGCGCTGGTACGCCTGGTCGACGACCGGGGCCCACTTCGCCTTCAGGTCGTTCTGGGCGTCGCCGAAGTAGAGGAACGTGAACTCCTCGCCCGGCCTTCCGGCGGAGGTGAACGTGTACCTCTCGCTCAGCCTGGCTCCTGTACCCACTCGGTACTCGTACGGCGTTCCCGGCTTCAGCCGGTCCATCACCGCCGAGTGCGTCCGCGTCGGGACTCCGCTGCTCAGCAGCTCCTCGTTCGTCGTCGCCTTCGCCTTGCGCCAGGCCGAGTCGGAGCCCTTCTCGCGGTACTGCACCTCGCCGCTCGTCGTGCCGCTGCCCGTCCGCCACGTCACCGCCTGGGAGGTGGCGGGCGTCTCCGTCGGGGTGAGGACGATGCGCTCCGGGGTCACGCCCGGCGCTTCCAGGTCCGGGTCGGTCGTCAGCGCCACGTCGAAGATGTGCATGATGCCGCGGTCCGTGCCCTGGGGCAGGACCACCGACGTCACGCGCTTCTTACCGTCCAGCACCTGCGGGACCGTGCCGAAGACCACCGTGCGCGTCGTGTCCGACGTGCCGTTGACCTTGTTGCGGCCCTCCGTGGCCACCAACGGGACGTTGCCGTAGAGGTAGTTGGTGCCGGGCGTCCAGTCCGTGAACTGCACCGCCACGTTCTGCGTCGAGCCGTCCTCGTACTCCACCGTCGCCAGGCCCTGCGAGGGGCCGTTCGTCGCCAGGCCGAGGAAGGAGATGCCCGTCGCCTTGACGCCCTTGCCGTTCCGGCCCGCGAGGTCCACGCGCTGGCCGTGCGGGATCCAGTTGTCCGGCTCGGCCTGCCGCGTCTTCGGCCAGGTGAAGGTGACCCCGGTGTCGCCCAGCGGCAGCTTCGCGCCCGGTGACGCGCCCGCCGCCGCCAGCTTCTCGCGGGAGAGGGAGTTGTCGCTGAGGTCGAGCGAGCCCAGCCTGCCCTGGCCGTCGGGGGTCGAGCCGATGTTGTTGCGGGTGTCCGAGCCCTCCGTGTACGACGGCGGTACGTCGGCCGCACCCGTGCCCCAGGCCTTCGGGGTCTCCCCCATCGTGTAGGTCAGTACGCCGCCCGACCGCGCGAAGTCCTCGTTCAGCCAGGACTTCGTCCTGGGCTTTCCGTTGACCTTCAGGCCCGTGATGTACGGCTTGTCGGCCGCCGCGCCCGCCGCCTTGATCGTGATCCGGCGGTCGCTGTCCGCGCTGTCGATCGTGACCTTGTCGAACATCGGCGAGCTGAGCACCAGGTTCGCCGTGCCGTACACCGCCGGGTTCATCCCGAGGTTGGCCCATACGTACCAGGAACTGAGCGAGCCCAGGTCGTCGTTGCCCGGCAGGCCCGACGGCGTCGTGCCGTACATCTCGTCCGTCGCCCGGCGCAGCACCACCGACGTCCGGTGCGGCTGCCGCAGCCAGTTGTAGACGTACGGCATCGAGAAGCTCGGCTGGTTGGAGAGGTACGCGCCCGTGGTGTTGTAGACGCCCGCGTCCAGGGCCTTGGTGTGCTCGTCGAGGTCGCGGGTGACGGCCTCGACGCCGCCGCGCTTCTCGATCAGCGTGCCGATGTTCTGCGGGACCATCCAGCCGTACTGGTAGCCGGTCGCCTGCTCGAACTGGTTGCCGCGCTCACCGAGGTTGAAGCCCCGGTCGAAGCCGTTCCGGCCGCGCGGGCGAATCCGCTGCGTCTCCGGGTCGAGGAGGTTCTGCCAGTTCTGCGCCCTGATCATGAACTGCTCGTGGGTCGCCTTCTCGCCCAGGCGGTCCGCCAGTTGGGCGATCGCGAAGTCGTCGATCGCGTACTCAAGGGTCTTCGACGTCGCCGAGTCGCCCTTGCCGTTGTCGATGAACCCGGCGCTGAAGTACTGCTGCGCGTGCGCCCGCTTCGTCGTGTCGGCGGGCAGCGACTGCGTCGCCCGCATCGACGTCAGCGCCGCCCTGCGGTCGTAGTCCACACTGCCGAACGCGTCGATCGACGACAGCACCACCTGGAGCGAGTCGCCGCTCATCTTCTGCTGCGACTGGTTCAGATGAGGCCAGTTGGGCCACGCGCCCGTCTGCTTCACCAGGTCCACCAAGGACTGGTTGATGTCGGATCCGACCTTCGGGAAGAGCAGCGCGATGAGCTGCGCCTGGCCCCGGTACATGTCCCAGCCCGCGTACGTCACGTAGTGGTGCCGGCCGGCCGCCACCTTGCGGACCTTGCCGTCGTGGCCCGGGTACTGGCCGTTGACGTCGTCGGCGATGTTCGGGTGGAGGAGGGAGTGGTAGAGCGCCGTGTAGAACTTCACCCGCTCCGACTTCGTCCCTCCGGTGGCCTTCACCGTGGCCAGCGTGTCCTTCCAGACCTTCGCCGTCGCCTTCCGGACCTGGTCGAAGGTCCGGCCGCCGGTCTCCTCCTCGGCGTTGCGGGCCGCGTTCGCCACGCTGACGTAGCTCAGCCCGGTCCGCGCGGTGACCGTCGCGCCCTTCGGGAAGACGAGGTACGCGCCCGAACCGTGCCTGGCCTCGCCGCCGCGCGCGCTCGCCGCGCCCGGGGTGACCTCGCCGCCCTGCCAGGTGCCGTACGAGGTGAACGAGCGGTCGAACGTCGAGGAGAAGTAGGCCCGGTAGCGGCCGCCCTCGTCGCACACCGACGCCGTCTCGACCCAGCCGCTGACCGTACGGCCGTCGACCTTCACCTCGCTGTCGAAGACCCGGTTGTTGGAGCCGGCGACGTCCAGGATGAGGGTGGAGGAGTCCTTGCGGGCCGGGAATTCGTAGCGGTTGACGGCGGTACGCGTCGTCGCCGTCAGCTCCGTCTCCACCCCGTTGCCGAGGCCGACCGTGTAGTGGCCGGGCGCCGCCGTCTCGTCGCGGTGGTCGAAGTCCAGGTAGTACGGGTCGATCTTCGTGCCGGGGCTGGTCGGCAGCGCGCCGTCGTCGAGGGCGCCCGTGTACGGCAGGACCGGGAAGTCGAAGGCGCTGAACCGGCCCTCGCAGCCGGTGCCGGACAGCCGCGTCATCCCGAAGCCGCGGATCTTGTCGGCGCTGTACTCGTAGCCGCCCTTCTGGTCGCCGTCCGAGGAGCGGTACGTGGTCGGGCTCGACTGGACCATGCCGAACGGGGTCGTCGCGCCCGGCCAGGTGTTGCCGTACGCGCTGTTGCCCTTGTTCTGCTTCGGGTCCAACTGCGTGCCGATGAACGGGTCGACGGCGTCGTACGGGCTGATGGCCGAGGCGCGCGGGGTGGCGTCCGCGGCGGGGGCGGTGACAGTGGCCGTGGCGGGCGCCAGGCCCGCGACGAGCGCGCCCGACGTCAGCGCGGCCACGGCGACGGCGCGCAGCCGCCCCCGTCTCGGCCGGGGCGGCGGGTGTGCGGCGGCGGTGGGTTCCCGCATGAGCGGTCCTCTCGGGGGCGGCGGAAGCAGACAGAAGCGTGCGCTCCGGGCCGGGGGGCTAGACAGCGGTGGCAAGCAACGTCAAGCGACGTCAAGCGATGACAACGTTGTCCAGGTCCCGTCCGGGCGCGTGCACCACAGTGCTCGGCACAGTTTTCCCGGAGAGGGCCGCCAGGGGAAGCCCTGACCAACAGGCCGTTTCCCGCGATCTCCCGTGCGGCGCGACGCCGAGGCTTCCGCACCGGCCGACCGGACGCCTCAGCGCCAGGCGTGGCGGATCTTCAGCCGCCCGTATCCCATCGCCCCCGAGAAGCGGATGCGCGGCGCATCGGGGCGGGACGGCTGCCGGGGCCGGTAGCGCAGGTCCTTCCAGCCGGTGGTCAGGTCCTCGACCTCGACGATCGCGTCCCGCGGCACCGTGATGTTCGCGTTGCCGGTGCCGAGGCTCAACTCGATGTCGATGACCGGATGTTCGAGGATCGCCCGGGACAGGTCCAGACGCACCCGCCCGAAGGCGGACTCGACCTTGAGGACCCGAGGCACCCGCCAGGCCCCGCGCCGCGTGATCCGCCCACCGGCGGCGGCGATCGTCGACGTGGTGCCCGGGTCCTCGGCCGGGAGGGAATCCAGGGCCGCCGCGAGTTCGCCGTGGGTCGTGGCGGCGAGCACCTGCCCCAGGCGATCGTCCATCTCCTCGTGCGCGATGCGCTCCTCGGCGTACGCCTCCCGCACGCGCCGCACCGCGCTCTCGCGGTCGTCCGCGCCCACGCGCGTCGAGTCACTTCGCGGAGGTGTGGTCACCGCTTCACCTTAATGCGGCGGCGGCCGGACGGACATGGCTCTGCCGCGCGGTCTCAGGAGACCGGCGCCGCCTCGGCCTCCTGACGGCGGTCGTAGTCGGCACGCGCCTTCGCGATCTCCTGCTGGTGGCTCTCGGTCCAGTCGACGAGCGACCTGATCGTCGTGTGCAGGGTCGCGCCCAGCTCCGTCAGCTCGTACTCCACGCGCGGCGGGACGACGGGGTAGACCGTGCGCCGCACCAGACCGTCGCGTTCGAGCTGGCGCAGGGTCACCGTCAGCATGCGCTGGCTGATGCCCTCGATGAGCCGGCGCAGCTCGGAGAAGCGCAGGGTGCGGCGTTCCAGGTGGGCGATGGCGAGCAGCGACCACTTGTCGGCGACGCGGTCGAGGATCTGCCGCACCTCGCAGCCCTCGCGGACGTCCCACTGGCTGATGTCGTAGTCCGGACCGGCGCCGGTATCCGCGCAGTGACTCGGTGACTTCGAAGTGCCTTCTTCCATACCTCCCCACGGTGCCGCAAGCTTCGAGTGGTTACAAGAGAGAACCGACCGGCAATCCGGTAACTCGGCTCCGTCTCGCGCTGCTTGAGGCCTTCGCACGCGAACCCCTGTCCATTCAGCCGTTGTTACGGCGGCTCGCCATGCCCATTTCGTCCGCGTACAAGGAGAAGTCCCGTGCCCTCATCACCGTCCCTTCCGAGATCGAGCAGCGACCGCATGACCGGGCGCGCCTGGGGTGTGCTGCTCGTGCTGTGCGGCGCGATCTTCCTCGAAGGCATCGATGTGGCCATGCTCAATGTGGCCCTGCCCGCGATCCGCGAGGATCTGGACCTGTCCACCGGCACGCTCCAGTGGGTGATGAGCGCGTACGTCCTGGGCTACGGCGGTTTCATGCTGCTGGGCGGACGGGCGGCCGATCTGTTCGGCCGGCGGCGGATGTTCGTCCTCTGGCTCGTGGTGTTCCTGCTCTTCTCCGGGCTGGGCGGGCTGGCCACCGAGGGCTGGATGCTGATCACCGCCCGGTTCGTCACCGGCGTCGCCGCGGCCTTCATGACCCCGGCCGGCCTGTCGATCATCACCACCGGATTCCCCGAGGGGCCGCAGCGCAACAAGGCCCTGCTCGTCTACGCGGGCACCGCCGCGGGCGGCTTCTCCATCGGCCTGGTCGTCGGCGGGCTGCTCTCCGCCGTCGACTGGCGCTGGGTGTTCTTCGCGCCGGTCATCCTCTCCTTCGGCATCCTGCTCGCCGCGCTCGCCCTGATCCCCGCCCCGCCGCGCCCGGACCGCACCGGCAAGGGCGTCGATCTGGCCGGTGCGGTCACCGTCACCGCCGGGATCCTGCTGCTCGTCCTCGGTGTCGAGCGGGCCACGCACGCCTCGGCCGGCTGGACCGTCGGCACGATCGGCGCGGCCCTGCTGCTCTTCCTCGCGTTCGTCCTGATCGAGCGCGCCTCGTCCTCGCCGCTGGTGCGCCTGGGCATCTTCCGCAGCGGGGCGCTGGTCCGCGCCAATATGTCGGGGCTGCTGTTCGCCGCCGGGTTCTTCGGCTTCCAGTTCATCGCCGTGCTCTACCTCCAGGAGCTGCGCGGCTGGTCGTCCCTGCAAACCAGCTTCGCGCTGATCGTCATCGGTGTGGACGCGGTCCTCTCGCCGCTGCTCACCCCGAAGCTGGTGGCCCGGTTCGGCCACGCCCGGGTCATCTTCGGCGGGCTGCTCGTCGCGTCGCTGTCGTACGCGCTGTTCCTGCCGATCGCCGCCGACTGGACGTACGCGGCGATGTTCCCGGGCCTGCTCCTCCTGGGAGTCTCCTTCTCGCTGGTCTACGGTCCGCTCACCATCACGGCCACCGACGGCATCGCCGAGGAGGAGCAGGGGGTGGCGGGCGGTCTGCTCTACACGTCCTTCCAGTTCGGCGCCGCGCTGGGGCTGTCCGCGGTGGCCGCCGTGAATATCGCCGCCACGGACGGGAGTTCGCCTTCGGCACTGCTCGATGGTTACCGGGCGGCCCTGGTCGTCCCGCTGGTCGCCGCCCTGGTCGCCGCCGCCGTCAGCGCGTTCGGGCTGCGCACGCGGCGGGCGACGACTCCGGGCAGCGGCACCTCGGCCGATGCCGGCGGGGTCGAGCAGCCCGCCGGGGTCGGGGCCTGAACGCGCGGAGGCAGGAGCTGAAGTGCGCGGGGGTGCGGCCGGAGGCCATCCGGGCGTGCCCCCGCCGCCGCGTGTCGCCGCCTGTTCCCACCACCGCGTGTCGCCGCCTATTCGGTCGACACCCCTCCCCCGTGTCCGGCAGAGTCCCGTCATGGATCACAGGGAGATCACCACCCCCGGACACTGGCCGCTCTACGGGCTCCGCCTGCGCACCCCGCGCCTGGAACTGCGCCTGCCCGGCCTCGAACTCCTCGACGAGCTGGCCTCCGTGGCGGCCGACGGGGTGCACGATCCGGACCGTATGCCGTTCAGCGTGGCATGGACCGACGGGTCGCCCGAGGCCGTGGGGCGGGCGGTGTTCCAGCATCTGCTGGGGACCGTGGCCGGCTGGTCCGTGGACGACTGGACGCTCAGCCTGGCGGTGCTGCACGAGGGGAAGGTCGTCGGGCGGCAGGATCTGATGGCGCGCGGCTTCGGGGTGCGGCGGCAGGCGGAGACCGGGTCGTGGCTCGGACTCCCGTACCAGGGGCAGGGGTTGGGTACGGAGATGCGCGCCGCAGCCCTGCACCTCGCGTTCGCCGGGCTCGGCGCGCGGTACGCCGTCTCCGCTGCCATGACCGACAATCCGCGTTCGCTGGGGGTCTCGCGGCGGCTCGGGTACGCGGACGACGGCCTGGAGACGGATGTGGTGCGCGGGGCTCCCGTCACGCTGCGGCGGCTGCGGCTGGACCGGGCCCGGTGGGAGGCGCACCGGAGCGTGGACGTGACCGTGGAGGGGCTCGACGCCTGCCGGGCGGAGTTCGGGGTCTGAGGAAGGCGCGTCGACGACCACCCCTTACGAAGCAAGGTTAGGCTAACCTTCCTTTGGATCGCCCCAGTCGGAAGCCGGGCCCGTCCGCCCGCCGCTCCGGCCCGTCCGGAGGAGCCCCCGTTGACGTCGACGACCGCCACCACCCCCGAAGTCACCCCGTTCCGGCTCTTCGACCTGGCCGTTCTGCGGACCAGGCGGCTGGGCCCCTCCATCCTGCGGATCACGCTCGGCGGCGCGGGAATCGAGGGCTTCAGCGGCGGGGGCCGCGACCAGAGCCTGTCGGTCCTGCTGCCCCGCCCGGGACAGGACGAGGCCGTGGTTCCGGCGGGCGACAGCGGGACCTGGCACGAGAAGTGGCGGGCGCTGCCCGAGGGCGAGCGGGCGGTGATGCGCACGTACACCGTACGGGCCCAGCGGCTGCGGGCCGACGGTTCGACCGAGGTGGATCTCGACTTCGTCCTGCACGGCGACGGCGGGCCCGCCTCCCGCTGGGCACGGACGGCCGCGCCCGGCGACCGGCTCAAGGTGCTGGGGCCCGCGGTGGCGGACAACACCGCCGTACGTTTCCGCCCGCCGGCCGACACCGACTGGGTGCTGATCCGGGCCGACGAGTCCGCCCTGCCCGCCGCGGCCGCCGCGCTGGAGTGGCTGCCCGCGGGGCTGCCGGCCCGGGTCTGGCTGGATATTCCGTGCACCGAGGACCGGCAGGCGCTGAACACCGCGGCGAAGGCCCGGATCAGCTGGCTCGTCCGGAGCGAAGGGGCGGCCCGCTGCGTGGAGGCGGTGCGCGCGGCCGAGTTGCCGCAGGGCACCCCGTACGCGTGGATCGCGGGCGAGGCGTCCGGGGTGCGGGCACTGGACCACCACCTGATCCGGGAGCGGGGCTTCGGCCGGGAGCGGGTGACGTGCGCGGAGTACTGGCGGCGCGGACTCAGCGAGGACCAGTCGCGGGAGGCGGCCGCCACGGCG
Source organism: Streptomyces griseus (assembly GCA_002154345.1). Taxonomy (GTDB): domain Bacteria; phylum Actinomycetota; class Actinomycetes; order Streptomycetales; family Streptomycetaceae; genus Streptomyces; species Streptomyces caviscabies. The sequence goes on along the minus strand of MUNB01000248.1, from coordinate 5,875 downwards.
CGGGCCGCCGGGAGCGGGGCCGTGGAACGGCCGGAAGGGAAACGCGAGGGCCGAGTGGAGGGATAGAGGGCGGAAAGCGGACAAGCCGCCCGCTCCCAGAGGGCACGGGGAATGATCGATTCCGAGTTAGGTTAGGCTCACCTTACTTCGGCATCGCGCCCTCGTCCCCCCTTCCTGCCCGGAGGGCCGCGATGAAGTTCCCCTCACCCGGGAGGACCCTTTTATGCGTGCGCACCTGCTCAACAACACGACTGCGGAGCACTATCGGAGCACCGTCTCCGCAGGCGTGGAACGGGTAGCGGCCACGCTCGCCGCCACCGATCGCCCCTTCAGCGGGGTCGGTGTCGACGAGCTCTCCCCCGTCGTCGACGCGATCGACCTCGACCGGCCGCTGGGCGATGCCGCCGCCGCCCTGGACGAGCTGGGCGAGGTCTACCTCCGCGACGCCGTCTACTTCCACCACCCCCGCTACCTGGGGCACCTCAACTGCCCCGTCGTCATACCCGCCGTGCTCGGCGAGGCCGTGCTCTCCGCGATCAACTCCTCCCTGGACACCTGGGACCAGAGCGCGGGCGGCACCCTCATCGAACGCCGGCTGATCGACTGGACCACCGAGCGGATCGGGCTCGGCCCGGCCGCCGACGGGATCTTCACCAGCGGCGGCACCCAGTCCAACCTCCAGGCCCTGCTGCTGGCGCGGGAGGAGGCGAAGATCCGGCCGGAGCACCTCACCCGGCTGCGGATCTTCACCTCCGAGTGCAGCCACTTCAGCGTGCAGAAGTCCGCCAAACTCCTCGGCCTCGGCCCGGACGCGGTCGTCTCCGTGCCCGTGGACCGCGACAAGCGCATGCGGACCGTGGGGCTCGCCCGCGCGCTGGAACAGTGCGTGGCCGAGGGCGCCGTGCCGATGGCCGTCGTCGCCACCGCCGGCACCACGGACTTCGGCTCCATCGACCCGCTGCCCGAGATCGCCGCGCTCTGCGAGCAGTTCGCCGTCTGGATGCATGTGGACGCCGCGTACGGCTGCGGGCTGCTCGCCTCCCGTGCCCGCGGCGGCCTCCTCGAAGGCATCGCGCACGCCGACTCGGTCACCGTGGACTTCCACAAGTCCTTCTTCCAGCCCGTCAGTTCATCGGCCGTACTGGTCCGCGACCGGGCCACGCTGCGCCACGCCACGTACCACGCGGAGTATCTGAACCCGCGCCGGATGGCCGAGGAGCGGATACCCAACCAGGTCGACAAGTCCCTCCAGACGACCCGCCGGTTCGACGCGCTGAAGCTGTGGATGACGCTGCGCGTCATGGGCGCGGACGGCATCGGCGAACTGTTCGACGAGGTCTGCGACCTGGCCGCCGAGGGCTGGCAGCTGCTCGCCGCCGATCCGCGCTTCGACGTGGTCGTCGAGCCGCGGCTCTCCACGCTCGTCTTCCGCTACATCCCGTCCGGTGTCACCTCCCCGGGCGACATCGACCGCGCCAACCTCTACGCCCGCAAGGCGCTGTTCGCCTCCGGCGAGGCGATCGTCGCGGGCACCAAGGTGGGCGAGCGCCAGTACCTGAAGTTCACCCTGCTCAACCCCGAAACGACCGTGCACGACATCGCCGCGGTCCTCGACCTGATCTCCGGCCACGCCGAGAAGTACCTGGGAGACTCCCTTGACCGCGCTTCCTGAACCCCACGACTTCATCGGGATCGGGCTCGGCCCGTTCAACCTCGGCCTCGCCTGTCTGACCGAGCCGATCGACGAACTGAACGGCGTCTTCCTGGAGTCCAAGCCGGACTTCGAGTGGCACGCCGGAATGTTCCTCGAAGGGGCCCATCTCCAGACGCCGTTCATGTCGGACCTGGTCACCATGGCCGATCCGACCTCGCCGTACTCCTTCCTCAACTACCTGAAAGAGCGCGGGCGGCTCTACTCCTTCTACATCCGGGAAAACTTCTACCCGCTGCGCACCGAGTACAACGACTACTGCCGCTGGGCCGCCGGGAAACTGAGCAGCATCCGGTTCGACGAGACCGTCGAGACGGTGACGTACGACGAGGGCTCCGGGCTCTACACCGTGACCACGGTCTCCGGCGAGGCGTTCCGGTCCCGGCATCTGGTCCTCGGCACCGGAACGCCGCCGCACATCCCGGACGCCTGCCAGGGGCTCGGCGGCGACTTCCTGCACAACTCCCGTTATCTGGACGGGAAGGCCGAGCTCCAGAAGAAGAAGTCGATCACCCTGGTCGGCAGCGGGCAGAGCGCGGCGGAGATCTACTACGACTTGCTCTCCGAGATCGACACCCACGGCTACCGGCTGAACTGGGTCACGCGCTCGCCGCGGTTCTTCCCGCTGGAGTACACCAAGCTGACGCTGGAGATGACCTCCCCGGAGTACATCGACTACTTCCACGCGCTGCCCGAGGAGACCCGCCACCGGCTGGAGACCGGGCAGAAGGGGCTGTTCAAGGGCATCGACGGGGAGCTGATCGACGCGATCTTCGACCTGCTCTACCAGAAGAACCTGCCGGGCCCGGTGCCGACCAGGCTGCTCACCAACTCCGCTCTCGTCAGCGCCCGTTACGACGAGGAGGGCAGCGCGTACAGCCTCGGTCTGCGCCAGGAGGAGCAGGGCAAGGACTACGAGCTGACCACCGAGGGCCTGATCCTCGCCACCGGCTACCGCTACGAGGCGCCCGCCTTCCTCGCGCCGATCACCGGCCGGCTGCGCCACGACAGCCGGGGCCGCTTCGACGTGGCCCGCAACTACAGCATCGACACCACCGGGCGCGGGGTCTTCCTCCAGAACGCCTCGGTGCACACGCACTCGATCACCTCGCCCGACCTCGGCATGGGCGCCTACCGCAACGCGTACATCATCGGCGAACTGCTCGGCCGTGCGTACTACCCGGTCGAGAAGTCCATCGCCTTCCAGGAGTTCGCCGTATGAGCCGCCCCGACAAACGCCGTGCCGAGGAACTCGGCACGTTCACCGTCCGACCGCTGGACCCCATCTCCGACGCCGCGCTGGTGCACCGCTGGGTGACCCACCCCAAGGCCGCGTTCTGGCTGATGGGCGACGCCGGACTCCCGGACGTGGTGCGGGAGTACCGCGACATCGCGGCCCACCCGCACCACGACGCGTTCATCGGGCTGCACGACGGCGAGCCGGCCTTCCTGATCGAGCGGTACGACCCCACCGAGGTCGAGCTGAAAGGGCTGTACGAGGCGGAGCCCGGCGATGTCGGGATGCACTTCCTCGTCGCCCCCACCGACACCCCGGTGCACGGCTTCACCCGGGCCGTGATCACCGCCGTGATGGATTTCCTGTTCGCCGACCCGTCGGTGCGCCGCGTCGTCGTCGAGCCCGACGTGACCAACAGCGCCGTCCTGGCCCTCAACAAGGCCGTCGGCTTCGAGGTGCTCCGGGAGATCGCCAAACCGGAGAAGGACGCACTGCTCAGCGCCTGCACCCGTGAGCAGTTCGAAGCAGCAACCGGAGGTAACGACCGATGACGACCGCCCTCACCGACAGCGTCGCCCACCTCTCCCCGGAGCGCTGGGCCACCGCAAACCGACTGCTGGTACGTAAAGCACTGGCGGAATTCAGCCATGAACGGCTACTCGCTCCCACCCCGATCGGCGACGGCCGCTTCACCGTCCGTAGCGACGACGCCTCCACCGAGTACCGTTTCACCGCGCGCCTCTTCGCCCTGGACCACTGGCAGGTCGAGGCCGAGACCATCACCCGGCACCGGCACGGCTCCGAACTCCCGCTGGACACCCTGGAGTTCTTCACAGAGATGCGGCACACCCTCGGGATCTCCGAGGAGATCCTGCCGGTCTATCTGGAGGAGGTCTCCTCCACCCTGGCCGGAACCGCCTACAAACTCACCAAGGAACCGGCCACCTCCCGCCAGCTCGTCGCCGCCGGCTTCCAGGCCATCGAGACCGGGATGACCGAGGGCCACCCGTGCTTCGTCGCCAACAACGGACGGCTCGGCTTCGGTGTGGACGAGTACCGGGCGTACGCCCCCGAGACCGCCGCGGGGATCCGGCTGGTCTGGCTGGCCGCCCGCCGGGACCGGGCCACCTTCACCGCTGGCGCCGGTCTCGACTACGACACGCTGATCACGGACGAGCTGAGCGAGGCGACCCGGGAGCGGTTCGACGGCGCGCTGCGCGGGCTCGGCCTCGACCCGCAGGACTACTTCCTGCTGCCGGTCCACCCCTGGCAGTGGTGGAACAAGCTCGCGGTCACCTTCGCCGGAGAGCTGGCCGAACGGCATCTGGTGGTGCTCGGCGAGGGCGAGGACGGCTATCTCGCCCAGCAGTCGATCCGGACGTTCTTCAACGCGGACCACCCCGAGAAGCACTACGTGAAAACGGCGCTGTCCGTGCTCAACATGGGCTTCATGCGCGGGCTCTCGGCCGCGTACATGGAGGCCACCCCGGCGATCAACGACTGGCTGGCCGGCCTCGTCGAGCGCGACGACCTGCTGCGCGGGGCCCGGTTCTCGATCATCCGGGAGCGGGCCGCCATCGGCTACCACCACCGGTCCTACGAGGCGGCCACCGTCAAGGGCTCCCCGTACCGGAAGATGCTCGCCGCCCTGTGGCGCGAGAGCCCGGTGCCGGGCCTCCGGCCGGGCGAGCGGGTCGCGACGATGGCCTCGCTGCTCCACACCGACCACGAGGGCGGCTCGGTGGCCGGGGCGCTGATCGCCGAGTCGGGGCTGGACCCGCAGGCGTGGCTGCGGCACTACCTGGACGCCTATCTGGTGCCGGTGCTGCACAGCTTCTACGCCTACGACCTGGTCTACATGCCGCACGGCGAGAACGTGATCCTGGTCGTGGAGGACGGGGTCGTCACCCGGACGATCTTCAAGGACATCGCCGAGGAGATCGCGGTGATGGACCCGGACGCGGTGCTGCCGCCGCGGGTCGAGCGGATCCGGGCCGAGGTGCCCGAGGACATGAAGCTGCTGTCGGTCTTCACCGACGTCTTCGACTGCTTCTTCCGCTTCCTGGGCGCGGGGCTGGCCACCGAGGGCGTCCTGGACGAGGACACCTTCTGGCGGACGGTCGCCGCGTGCGTACGCGACTACCAGGAGTCGGTGCCGTATCTCGCGGACAAGTTCAAGCAGTACGACCTGTTCGAGGCGGAGTTCGCGCTCTCCTGCCTCAACCGCCTCCAGCTGCGCGACAACCAGCAGATGGTCGATCTCAACGACCCGGCCGGCGCACTGCAGTTGGTGGGCCGCCTGAAGAATCCGATCGCCGGGTTCTGAGCCCGGCCGCCGGATCACGGCGGCCTCCCGGCCGGTGAGCGCCCGGGGACGGTCCCCCGGGTGCTCACCTTCTTCGGCGCGCCCCGGAGGCGGGCTGGCAGAATCGCGGCCATGGCGGAAATCATCCAGCGGGACGGAACGTGGACGTTCGACGGCGACACCGTGCGCATCGTGCCGGGCGGAAAGGCGCACCCGGTCCGGCAGGCGCTGGGTGAGACGGCCGTGCCCCTGGAGGCGGTGGCGGGCATCTCCTTCGAGCCGGACCGCAAGGGCGGGCGGCTGCGGCTGCGGCTGCGCGGCGGCGCCTGCCCGGTGCTGCGGGCCGCCGACGGCCGGCTCAAGGACGGCGCCGACCCGTACGCCCTGACCGTGGAGAAGGACCGCACGGGGGTCGCGGAGTACTTCGTCGACGAGGTCCGCAACGCGCTGCTGATCGAGCAGGTGCCGGACGGGCCCGTGGACCGCTTCCTGCTGCCCGGCCCCACCCTGCCGGTCTCCGGCGGGGGCGGCGACGGCACGGCGTCCTTCGACGGCGAGACCGTCCGGCTGACCTGGAACTGGAAGGCCGAGGTCTCCAAGACCTCGGCCTTCCAGTTCCAGG
>MUNB01000247.1 GCA_002154345.1 Streptomyces griseus | reverse complement strand
CGTACCAGCAGCGGTTGCCGTAGCGGGCGGAAGCCTCACCGATGGCCGCCGCCGTCGGCGATGAGTTTTCGGGGCGGGGCCGGTCTGTACGGGTATGGAAACCTTCACCCTCGCCACAGCCGGCGCCGGCCTCGTGTACGACGTCCGAGGACCGCTGCCCACCGCCGACGGCCGCCCGCCGTTGTTCCTGATCGGCCACCCCATGGACGCGAGCGGGTTCGCCGCGCTCGCGGCCCGCTTCCCCGACCGGACCGTCGTCACGTACGACCCCCGGGGGCTCGGCCGCTCCACCCGCGAGGACGGGCGGGTCGACTGGACGCCCGGGATCCTGGCCGACGACGTGCACGCGGTGGTCGCGGCGCTCGGGGCCGGGCCGGTCGAGATGTTCGCCAGCAGCGGCGGGGCGGTCACCGCGCTCGCCCTCGTGGCGCGCCACCCCGACGACGTGACCACCCTCGTCGCGCACGAGCCGCCGCTCATCGCCATCACCCCGGACGGCCCGGCGGCCGTCCGGGCGCGGGCCGGGGTCCGGGACGCGTACGAGCAGCGGGGGTGGGGCGCCGGAATGGCCGCGTTCGTGGCCATGACCTCGTGGGAGGGCGAGTTCACCGACGCGTACTTCGCCCGGCCCGCGCCCGATCCCGCCGCGTACGGCATGCCCGCCGAGGACGACGGCTCACGTGACGACCCGCTGCTGTCCGACCGGTCCTGGGCGGTCAGCGACCACCGGCCGGACGTCGACGCCATCGCCGCGGCCCCCACCCGCGTGGTGATCGCCGTGGGCGAGGAGTCCCGGGCGGTGCAGACCGGGCGGACGTCCGACGCGGCCGCCGAACTGCTCGGGCAGCGGGTGACCGTCTTCCCGAGCCATCACGGCGGCTTCCTCGACGGGGAGTTCGGCTATCCGGGCAAGCCGGACGAGTTCGCGGCGCGGCTGCGGGAGGTGCTGGACGCTTCCTGAGGCCGCCCGGGCGTCAGGAGGCGTCCGGACGCCCGGGCGTCAGAAGCCCAGCCGCGCCACCCGCCCCTTCTCGCCCGCCGCCCAGCAGCCCAGGTCGGGCGTGCAGTCGACGGTGTCGTACGAGCCGGAGTCCACCGTGTGCCAGGTGCGCCCGCCGTTCAGCGTGAGGTCGGTGCCCGTGGGGCCGACGGCCACGGCGGCGGTGCGGCTGTACGGGAGCCATGTGACGCCGGAGCGGTAGGCGGGCGGCGGGGTGGCGGACTGCCGCCAGGTGCGGCCGCCGTCCCCGGTGACGGCGGCGGCCCGCGGGGATGCCTGGTCGGGGCGGTAGTCGCCGCCGACGGCGATGCCGTGGCCCCGGTCGCGGAAGGCGACGGCGAAGACCCCGCGGGCCGGGTCGCCCGCCGGGAGGGTCGATGCGCTGGCCGTCCAGGTCAGGCCCCGGTCCCCGGAGTGCAGGACGCGGGCGGTCTCCGCTCCCCCGGTGGTCAGCCAGACGTCCTTGGCGCCGGAGCTGACCAGGCACTGGCCGCTCGCCGCGAACCCCGCCTCGCCCGGCAGGGCGGCGGGCATTCCGGCGTCGGGCAGGACCCGCCAGGAACGGCCGCCGTCCGCCGTGGACAGGATCCGGAACTTCCCGTCCACCGGGTCGCCCGCCGCGAGACCGTGCCGGCTGTCGAAGAAGGTCAGGCAGTTGAAGAAGGCCCGTGGATCGGTGTTGCGGAAGGACTCGGTCCAGGTCGCTCCGCCGTCCTCGGTGCGCAGGACCCGGGAGGCCTCGCCCTCGCCGATGGCCAGGGCGACGGCGCGGCGTCCGTCGAACGCCTCGATGTCCCGCAGTTCGAGGTCGGCGGCGCCCGGCGGTGACACATCGCGCCAGGTGCGGCCGCCGTCTCCGGTGCGCAGCACCGTGCCCTTCGATCCGGCCGCCCAGGCGGTGGTGCGGCTGACGGCGGCGAGCCCCCGGAAGCGGGCGTCGGTGCCGGTGTCGGTGAGCTTCCAGCCGGGCAGGAGCCCGCGGGTCACCTCTCCGGACACCGCCCCCGGGCCTTCCGCCTGCGCCGCGTACGCGCCCGGTGCGACCAGTACGGCGGCCAGGGCCGCGCCGCCGGTCACCAGTGCCATCAGCCGTCTCGTGTTCCCCGTGGTCCTCATGGCGCTGGAAGCTAGCCCACGGGTTCCGGCCCGTCCAGGGTGCGTTGCCGCCGACGGGGCAGGAGTGCGGGGTGCGTGGAGGTCCGGACGGGGCCGCCCGTGACCGGTGACGCAGCTCACGCCGCACGCCGGTGCACGAAACGAGGAGTTCCGTCGTCTACTCCAGTGCCGGGAACCGTTCACCCGGCAGGGAGAGGGAGCAGGTCTTGTCCAGCGTCATCGAGCAGTCCGTGCAGGCCCGCATGGTCGCGTCCGCACCGCGGATGGAGACCCTGCCCGCCACCCTGAGCTACGACCGCCAGTACCCCTTCGCCGTACGCATGGCGTTCCCGGCTCCGGCGACGCTGGAGGGCACCGAGGTGTCCTGGGAGTTCTCGCGCGAGCTGCTGACCACCGGGGTGGACTCGCCCGCCGGGCAGGGAGACGTGCGGGTGCGGCCGTTCGGGTACGAGCGGACCGTGCTGGAGTTCCACGCCCCCGAGGGCATCGCCATGGTCCACGTACGCACCGAGGAGCTGCGGCGCTTCCTCCAACGGGCGCAGGAGCTGGTTCCGGTGGGCGACGAGCACCGGTATCTGGACCTGGACCGGGGTCTGAGCGACCTGCTCGGCGGCGGCTCCCGCTGACCCTGCCCCCGGGCCCTTCTCCCCGGCCGTGAATCCGGTTGCCCCGCCCGCTCCCTGGGCCTACCTTCGTGATGGTTCCTGTTGTCGTCGATCGGAGTAGGACGTTGCTGATCTGAGGTCCTGTGCACACCGTGCAGCGCCCGCCGCGCCCACCGCGGCCGGAGCGCCCGTGTGCGATCTCAGTCGTCTTCAGCCGTCCTTGTCGTTCCCCGACGCTCACGGGAGATCCGTATGTCTGCTTCCGACACCCACATCAGCTGTGCCTCCCTCGCCTTCTCCTGGCCCGACGGCAGCGAGGTCTTCACCGGTTTCGATCTGACCGTGGGCCCGGGCCGCACCGGGCTCATCGGCCTCAACGGCTGTGGCAAGTCGACCCTGTTGCGCCTGATCGCCGGTGAACTCGCCCCACAGGAAGGGGTGATCACCGTCCGGGGCGAGCTGGGGTACCTGCCGCAGACCCTGGCCCTGGACACCGCGCTGCGGGTCGACGAGGTGCTCGGCATCGCGGACCGGCGCGCGGCGCTCGACGCGGTCGAGTCCGGCGACGTACGGGACGGGCACTTCGAGGTGATCGGCGACGACTGGGACATCGAGGAACGGTCGCTCGCCACGCTGGACGGGCTCGGCCTCGGCCACATCGGGCTCGACCGCACCATCGGGGAGATGTCCGGCGGCGAGTGCGTCCTGCTGCGGCTGGCCGCGCTGCTGCTGGACCGGCCCGGGGTGCTGCTGCTGGACGAGCCGACGAACAACCTGGACGCGTACGCCCGGCGGCGGCTGTACGACGCGGTCGACGCCTGGACCGGGGCGCTGCTCGTCGTCAGTCACGACCGGGAGCTGCTGGAGCGGGTCGACCGGATCGCCGATCTGCGTGAGGGCTCGGTCACCTGGTACGGCGGGAACCTGTCGGCGTACGAGGAGGCGCTCGCCGTCGAGCAGGAGGCGGCGCAGCGCATGGTGCGGGCCGCCGAGTCCGACGTACAGCGGCAGAAGCGCGAACTGGCGGCCGCGCAGGTCACGTTGGCCCGTCGCAAGCGGTACGGGCAGAAGATGTGGGACACCAAGCGGGAGCCCAAGGTCGTGATGGGGCAGCGCAAACGCGCCGCCCAGGTGTCCGCCGGCAAGCACCGCATCCTGCACACCGAGCGGCTGGCGGCGGCCGAGGAGCGCCTGGACGAGGCGGAGTCGGCGGTGCGCGAGGACGAGGAGATCCGGATCGAGCTGCCGGGCACCCGGGTCCACCCGGGCGGCGAGGTGCTGCTGCTGCGCGATCCGGTGCCGCCCTACGGACCGTCGCTGCGGGGCGAGTTGATGGTGCGGGGCCCGGAGCGGATCGCGCTGACCGGACGCAACGGAGCGGGCAAGACAGCGTTGCTGCGGACGATCGCGGGTGATCTGACGCCGCTCTCGGGGGAGGCGAGCCCCTTGGTCGCGACGGGGTTCCTGCCGCAGCGGCTGGATGTGCTGGACGACGCGTCGTCGGTGGTGCGGAACGTGGCCCGGTCGGCGCCCGGCAGCACGGACAACGCCGTCCGGGCACGGCTGGCCCGCTTCCTGTTCAAGGGGGCGGCGGCGGACCGCCCGGCGGGGACCCTGTCGGGCGGGGAGAGGTTCCGGGCGACGCTGGCGACGCTGCTGCTGGCCGACCCCGCACCCCGGCTGCTGCTGCTCGACGAGCCGACGAACAGCCTCGATCTGGCGAGCGTACGGCGGCTGACCGAGGCGCTGGAGGCGTACGAGGGGGCGCTGATCGTGGCGAGCCACGATGTGCCGTTCCTGGAGTCGATCGGCATCACCCGCTGGCTCCGGCTGGACGGCGAGCTGCGGGACACGACGGCGGAGGCGGTGCGCGCGGGCGGGTGACCACGGCGGCGAATCGCCCGGGAAAAGGCGACAGAAGCTGTCCGGTATCCCGCCTAGCGTCGCCCTCATGGACCGCTTTCCCCTGCGCGGTGCGGAGCCGGGCACCTCCGGCTCCGCCCACCGCGACATCGTCATCACCGGCGCGCGCGAGAACAATCTGCGCGACGTCTCCCTCCGGATTCCCCAGGGCCGGATCACCGTCTTCACCGGTGTGTCCGGTTCGGGCAAGTCCTCGGTGGTCTTCGACACGATCGCCGTGGAGTCGCAGCGGCAGCTGAACGAGACCTTCACCTCGTTCCTGCGCAACCGGCTGCCGAAGTACGAGCGGCCGCACGTCGAGTCCGTCGAGGACCTGTCGGTGGCCATCGTCATCGACCAGAAGCCGCTGGGCGGCAACGTCCGCTCCACCGTGGGCACGGCGACCGACATCTGGTCGGTGATCCGGGTGCTGTTCTCCCGGTGCGGGACCCCGAGCGCGGGCGGGGCGACCGCGTATTCGTTCAACGATCCCGCCGGGATGTGCCCGGAGTGCGACGGGGTGGGGCGGACGGTCCAGCTGGATCTCGACCGGGCGATCGACTGGTCGAGGTCGCTGAACGAGGGTGCCCTGCTGCTGCCCGGTCTGTCGGTGGGCAGCTGGGAGTGGAATCTGTACGGGGGCTCGGGGCGGTTCGACAACGACCTGCCGCTGGCCGAGTTCGGCGAGCGGGAGCGTCAACTGCTGTTGCACGGTTCAGGATTCACCGTCCGCCTCGACTTGCGGACCGGGTCGGCGGACATGAAGTTCGAGGGGGTCGTGACCCGCTTCGAGCGGCTGTATCTCAAGCGCGACACCGCCGCCCTCTCCGAGAAGCGGCGCGAGGCCGCCGCCCGGTTCACCGTGGAGCGGGTGTGCGGGGCCTGCGGCGGGGCGCGGCTGAACGCGGCGGCGCTCGCCACCCGGATCGACGGGCTCTCACCCGCCGACTACGGACGGATGGAGGTCGCCGAACTCGTCGGCGTACTGGAGCGGATCGGTGATCCGGTGGGCGGGCCCATCGCGGCCGCCGCCCGTGAACGGCTGGAGCGGCTCGTCGGCATCGGGCTCGGGTATCTGAGCCTGGACCGGGAGACCACGACGCTGTCGGGGGGCGAGGGGCAGCGGCTCAAGATGGTGCGGCATCTGGGCAGTTCGCTCACCGGGCTGACGTTCGTCTTCGACGAGCCCAGCGTCGGCCTGCACCCGCGTGACGTCGGGCGGCTGGGCGATCTGCTGGTGCGGCTGCGCGACAAGGGCAACACGGTGCTGGTCGTCGAGCACGACCCGGACGTGATGGCCGTCGCCGACCATGTCGTCGACATGGGGCCGCGGGCCGGGGCGGACGGCGGGCACATCGTCTTCGAGGGGCCCTTCGAGCGGCTGCCGGAGGCCGACACGCTCACCGGCCGTTCGCTGCGCCGCCGTGTCCCGCTGAAGGAGACCGTCCGCTCCCCCACCGGCCGGCTGCCCGTGCGCGGGGCCGATCTGCACAACCTCAAGGGCCTGGACGTGTCATTCCCCACCGGGGTGCTGACCGCGGTGACGGGGGTGGCGGGGTCCGGGAAGTCGACGCTGGTGTCGCGGGTGTTCACGGCGGCGTACCCGGAGGCGGTGGTGATCGACCAGAGCGCGATCACCGCTTCGTCGCGCTCCACCCCCGCCTCGTACATCGGCGCGCTGGACGCCATCCGCAAGGTGTTCGCCCGGGAGAACGGCGTGGACGCGAGCCTGTTCAGCTTCAACTCCGCCGGGGCGTGCGCGGGTTGCTCGGGGCGCGGGGAGATCTCGACGGATCTGGCGTTCATGGATCCGGTCACCACGACCTGCCCGGAGTGCGAGGGCCGCCGGTTCCACGACGACGTGCTGAAGCACCGGGTCGGGGGCCGGTCGATCGTGGACGTCCTGGACATGACGGCGGCGCAGGCGGCCGGACTGTTCGAGGATCCGGTGCTGTCGCGGAAGCTGCGCACCCTCGACGCGGTGGGTCTCACCTATCTCGCGCTGGGGCAGCCGCTCTCCACCCTGTCCGGCGGCGAGCGGCAGCGGATCAAGCTCGCCACACAGCTGCACCGCACCTCCAGCGTGTACGTGCTGGACGAGCCGACGACCGGACTGCACCTGGCGGACACGGGCGCGCTGGTGGATCTGCTGGACCGGCTGGTCGACGCCGGGAACACGGTGATCTGCGTGGAGCACAACCTGGAGGTGGTCAAGCGGGCGGACTGGGTGATCGATCTGGGTCCGGACGGCGGCAAGGGCGGCGGCGAACTGGTCTTCGAGGGGACGCCCGCCGCGCTGCTCGCACATCCGACGTCCGTCACCGGCCGGTATCTGCGCAGGGATCCGGGGGTGGGCCCGGGGGCGTTTGCGGGCGTGGATCCGGAGGCGTTTCCGGGGGTTGATCCGGGCATGGAACAAGCCGTTCCGGAACGGTGAAACGGGGCCCGGAAGGGCTCCGGGAGGGCTCCGAGGGGGCCGTCACGTGGCCATTCACCTGGGCTGATGACCGTACGTGGCCGATCACTGGCGGGAGCGGGCTTGGCTTTGACCTTACGACCGCCTTAACCTACGGTCTCGTAACCTACGAAGCCGTAGGTAATTCTCCCGTCCCCAGGAGCTCCCCGTGACGATCACCTCTCCCCACCTCGGCAGTTCGAAGGCGTGGACCGACGCCCAGCTGCTGTACGCGCTGGAAGAGGTGGTGGAGAAGGAACTCAACCGCCATCTCAAGGTCGCCAAGGACTGGATGCCGCACGAGTACGTTCCGTTCTCGGACGGCCGGAACTTCCCCGGCATCTTCGAGGACGGCGAGGCGTGGGCGGCGGACCAGTCCAAGGTCACCGACATCGGCAAGATCGCTCTCGTGGTGAACCTCCTCACCGAGGACAACCTCCCCAGCTACCACCACGAGATCGCCTCCCTCTTCGGCCGCGACGGCGCGTGGGGCACCTGGGTGCACCGCTGGACCGCCGAGGAGGGCCGCCACGGCATCGTGATGCGCGACTACCTGCTCACCTCGCGCGCCGTGGACCCGGACAAGCTGGAGCAGTTCCGCATGGCGCACATGGCGGAGGGCTTCGAGTCGGACAACCGGCACTCGATGCTGCACTCCGTCGCGTACGTCGCCTTCCAGGAGCTGGCCACCCGTGTCTCGCACCGCAACACCGGCCACCAGTCCGGCGACCCGGTCTGTGACCGGATGCTGGCCCGGATCGCGACCGACGAGAACCTCCACATGGTCTTCTACCGCAACCTCCTGGGCGCCGCCTTCGAGCTGGCCCCGGACCTGACCATGCAGGCCGTGCGCGATGTCGTCGTCAACTTCCGGATGCCCGGACACGGCATGCCCGGCTTCGAGCGGGCCGCCGCGCAGATGGCGATCGGCGAGATCTACAACATGCGCATCCACCACGACGACGTGATCCAGCCCGTGCTGCGCTTCCTGAAGGTCATGGACATCGACGGGCTCGGCCCGGAGGGCGCCAAGGCCCAGGAGGAGCTCGGTCTGTACATGGGCGGGCTGGACAGCGAGGCGTCGAAGTTCGACGAGAAGCTCGCCGCCCGCAAGGCCCGGATGGCGGCGCGCGGCCGCGCCTGATCCTTCGGCGGCCTCATTCCTCGGCGGTGGCCGCGGCGTACGCCACGTCGCGGACGTCGTCCGAGGGGTGCTGGCGGAGCATGCGCAGCTGGGTGCGCCACGGCCCGGTCCACCCGGTGCGCAGACCGCACGCCACCGTCAGTTCGGCCGCGAGCAGTCCCTCGGCCGGATCCCCCGACGCGGCCAGCCGTGCGACGACGAGCAGCAGCGTGTCCGGGTCGCCGGTCTCCGCGCCCCGGTATCCGGTCACCCGCCTGCCGACGGTCTGCGCGGTCCTGGCGGCGAGCGCCGGGCGGCCGGTGTGCAGGGCGGCGAGCGCGACCAGCCCGGTGTGCAGGGTGTCCGGGTCCCCCGCCAGGTCCAGGGAGCGTGCGAGCAGGGCCACGGCGTCCGGCACGAGGTCGCGGTGGGCCGCCAGGGTCCGGCCCGCCTCCGCCAGCACCGCCGCGACCTGCCGGTCGTCCGTCCCGGAGCGCAGCGTCAGACTCCTGGCCAGATGGCCGATCCGCCGGCGGGCGGGCCGGTCCCGCTCCGCCCCCGCGTCGTCCGCCGTCTCCCCCGTGGCCAGCAGGGACAGGGCGCGGATCAGGGACCGGTTCGTGTCCGGGACCGTCCGGGCGGCGTCCGCGAGCGCTTCGGCGGCCGAGCGCCACCTCCCCCGCCGGTCCAGATCGGTGACCGTCTCGACCAGGACCTCGGCCGCGTGCGGGGCCCAGGGCAGCCAGGGGACCAGCTCGGTGTGGGCGAGGACGGCCAGCGTGTCGTCGTCGGTGCGGCACAGGTCCTGGATGAGCCGGGCGTAGCGCGGCCGCAGGGCCGGGTCCAGCTCTGTCGGGTGCGCCCCCAACACCGCCACCCGCAGCGCGCGTTCGCCGCCCGCCGCGTCCTCGGTCACCTCCCACATCCGTACGTCGCCGAGCAGCGGCGTACCGGCGGCCACGCAGGCGGCCCGTACGTCGAGGTGCTGGCCGGGCTGTGCGTACGCGTCGGCGAGGAGGCCGGCCGCCTCCGCGCGCGGCAGCAGATCGGCGGCGAGCCGGACCATCTCCTTGCGGCTCGTCACCTTGCCGGTGCCCGGAGCCGTACGGGCGGCGAGCAGGGGGGCCAGCCGGGAGGGCCGGGTGCGTGCGGCCGCCCGGCGCGCCGCGTACACCGCGACCCGGGCCCGGTCGTCGCCGGTGCGGGCGAGCAGGTCGGGCAGGGAGTCGGCGGGCCGGTCGGTGTGCGCGAGGGCGGCGAGCGCGGCCTCGGCGATCACCACGTCCCGGTCCTCGGTCCAGGCGCGTACGGCGTCGGCCCCCCTCCCGGGTATCCGGGCGAGCTGCCCCAGGGCGGCGGTGCGCGCGTACAGCGGCAGCTTCTCGTCCGCCACCGTGCACTCCACCGAGCGCAGTACGGCCCGCTGTTGACGGGGCGTCCAGCACCCGGCTCCGGCGACGCCCAGGGCCCAGGGCGTGCCGGGCGCGAGGAATCGGCCCCGGGGCGGTGTCCCGTCGAGGTACGCGTCCAGCAGGTCCGTCCGCCGGGCGGTCACCACACGCCGGACCTCCGGCAGCGCGACGGCGGAGGGGTGCCGGGCGAGCAGCCGCTCCACCCGCTCGTCCCGGCCGGCCGGGGCCCGGAGCCAGAGAGCGGCGGCGCTCCGGGCGGCGGAGGGCTCGCCGTAGTTCACGGCCTGCCACAGCAGGTCCTGGAGGCCTGGCATGGCGTCGGCGCGACGGCCCACGGCGCGGGCGAGCGCCAGCACCAGGCCGTAGTCCGAGCGTTCCGCGCCCGCTTCCAGCCAGGGCCGCAGCGCGTCGAACACCGTGTGCTCCTGGCCCCGGCGCAGCGCGTGGTCCAGCCGGCCCAGGTCGGCGCTGCCGCTGGTGCCGGTGATCCGGACGAGGGTGCGCAGCGCCCAGTTGAGCAGGTCGCGCTGTCCGGTCACCGCGTGCTCGCGCAGCACGCCGACGGCCAGGGAACCGAGGGCGGAACGGGTGGCGGCGGAGGAGTCGCGGGCCTCCACGGCGTCGGCGGCGACCCGGTCGAGCAGCGGTTCCACCGCGTCGGTGAAGAGGGCGGGGTCCACGCCGGTCAGGGCGGTGAGGGCGGCGGAGCGGACGGGGTCCTGCTCGTTGCGCAGGCGCAGCAGGTCCTCCAGCACGGTGGCGACGCCGGCCGGATCGCCGGAGCGGCCCGCGCTGCCGACGAGCAGCGACCAGGCCCTGGCGCGGTCGTCGGCGGCGGACCCCCGGGTGGCGGCCAGCAGCGGCGGGCGTCCCTCGTCGAAGGGGAGGTAGGACGTGGCGTCGAGGACGGCCGCGGCGTCTCCGCGCGCCCCGGCCCGCTCCGCCGCTCGCCGGGCGACGGCCACCACGCCGCTACGGGGCAGCGCGTCCAGCAGCCGGGTGTCGACGGTGCTCCCCGGCGCGCCCTCGCCCCGGACCTCGGTGACCGCTTCGTGGAGCGCGGTGCGGCGGCCGGGCGGCAGGGCGCGCAGGAGCCGGGGCAGCCCGTCGAAGTCCGGTGCGCCGCGGCCCAGTTCGACGAGGAGGGGTTCGGGCAACGCCCGGACGAGGCGGCGCAGTTCGGTTCCGCTGAGCGCGCGGAGCAGGTGGGCGCAGACGTCGGGCCTGATGGCGAGCCGGGCGACCCGTGCGGGGTCGGCGACGACGAGCCGTCCGACGGGGCGGTGCAGGTCGGCCGGGAGCCGGCCGGGGCCGAAGCGTTCGAGGAGGTCGAGGACCCGGTGCGGGAGGGCGGCCGTCGCGGCGGCGATGCCCCGGGGGTGGCCGCACCCCTGCCACCAGGCATCCCGCCCGGCCGCGGGCAGGCTGGTCAGTTCGTCCTCGGCGGAGTCCAGGACCGGTCCGGGGTGGCGGTGGCCGAGGGAGGACCAGCAGGCCGTCGAGCGCCGCAGTCCCGGCAGGAGCGCCTCGACCGTGGCGGCCGAGCAGCCGGGCAGCAGACGGGCCGCCTCAATGTCGCCCCAGGTGTCGCGCAGGACGGTGATCAGCCGATCGGCGAGCGCGGTGCGGCGGTCGGCGATGATCGCCCGCACGAGGTGGCGGCGCACGACGGCGGGCGCGTCCACGAAGGCCTTCTCGTACGCCGTGTCCGGCACTCCGAGCGCCCGTGCCGCGCGCAGGGCGTGCCCGCGTACGACGGCGTCCTCGTCGGCGAGGTGCGCGGCGATCCACTCGGCGTCCCGGCCGGCCGAGGCGGCGATCACGGCGATCCCGCGCTCGTACGGGTCGCCGTCCTCCAGCTCGTCGAGGACGGCGCGCAGGGAGCCCTCGGCGGCCAGTCGGCTTGCCCGCACCGCCAGTTCGTTTCCGCGCCCCGCGTAGGGCAGCGGTTCGAGCGCGTCGAGGAGGGCGGCGGCGAGGACGAGCGGCGGGGCGTCGGTCATGGTCCGATTGTGCCGGGCTCCGCGCGATCACCCCAAGGGTTTACCGTGCGCCGGTGCGACCGGGAGTCGACCGGGGTGCGTCGAACCGCTGGACGGTTCAGCTCCGGTCGCGTCCCTCTCTGCGCAGCCGCTCGCGCTCCTTCTCGGACATACCGCCCCAGACCCCGAACCGCTCGTCGTTGGCGAGCGCGTACTCCAGGCAGGCCAGACGCCCTTCGCAGGCGTTGCACAGCTGCTTGGCCTCGCGGGTCGAACTGCCCGGGGCGGGGAAGAAGAACTCGGGCCCGGCCTGCGCGCACAACGCGGTCTCCTGCCAGGCGAGTGCGTCGTCGGTCACGGTGTTGATCAGCATGGTGCCCACGGTGCCCGGTGGCGATAAACGACTGATCAACGATTCATCAATCCGCCTCGCCGGTCCCGCGGCTACTGCCTCGGCTCGGGCCTCATGACCGCGAGGACCGCCCCGTACGGATCGGCGATGTTGGCCATCTTGCCGACGCCGGGCACCTCCATGGCGGCCAGGGTCTCCGTGCCGCCGAGCCGCTTGGCCTCGGCCACCGTGGCGTCCACGTCGGCGACGTCGAAATAGGGCAGCCAGTGGGGGCCGCGGGCGGCCTCGGTCGGGACGTCGCCCATCCGGACCAGGCCGCCGAACGACGCCTCCGGACCGGCGCCGGCCGGGTGGACCGTGGTGTAGGTGTAGTCGGTGCCCTCCACCTTCAGCTGGTCGGTCCGCCAGCCGAGGACGCTTCCGAAGAAGGCGGCCGCCGCCGGGACGTCGGGGGTGTACAGCTCGGCCCAGAGGAACGAGCCGGGCTCCTGGACGACGCCGAAGCCGGGGTGCTCCTTCGGCTGCCAGACACCGAAATACGCTCCGGCCGGGTCCGTGAAGCCGCCCATGCTGCCGAAGTCCAGGACGTCCATCGGCTCGAACGCGGCGCTGCCGCCCGCCCGCTCCACCGCCGCAGCGGTGGCGGTGACGTCGGGTGACTGGAAGGAGACCGACCAGGCGCTCGGCGACTCCTCCTCGGACACCGTCATCACCCCGCCGACGTACCGGCCGTCCAGGGTGAGCATGCCGTAGCCGCCGACCTCGGGACCGCCGGGGATCAGGTCCCAGCCGAACAGGCCCCGGTAGAACGCGACGGCCCCGTCGAGATCGGGCGTGCCGAGATCGACCCAACTGGGCGCTCCGTCGAGGAAGGTGGGGCTGATCATGGCGTGCTCCTCAGTCGATCCGGTGGATTCCGCTCGTCCGGTCCGGGTGGTCCCGCTCGTCGGTACTTCCGGGGTGGTTCCTCTCGTTCCGAGTCTTGCACCGGGCACGGACGACCGCAGTCCGCGCGGGGCCGACCGGGGCGTTCCCCCGGCGGTGCTCGCCTCCTCCGTGCGGCCCAGGGTAGGCATCGCGCGGCCGCCGGGGCCAAGCGTTGGACCGGCGCGTCGCACGCCCGTCCCGCCGCTCACCTCCCCGCGCGCCGGACCCGTCGCGACGGGTCCGGGGGTGTCGGCGAGGCGTGGCACGATGGCGGGGAGGCCACAGGAGCGGGGTCCCGGGGCTGCGAGACGCCCCTCGGGAACAGAAGGACGCACATGAAGCAGAGCGGGGCGGCGGGCGGGACGCTCGTGCGCGGAGCCGCCGGGGGTCCGGTGCCCACCGGCGGCGCGGCCCGTGAGCTGCTGGCACGGGCGGAGCGGCTCCTGGAGAGCGCCCGGGCGGTGCCGGCGGACCGGGCGGCCGCCGGCGACGCCGTACGGACCGTCCTCGATCCGCTGCTCGACGCCCTGGTGGACCAGGAGCTGGCCCACATCCCCGTCGGCCGGCTCAAGGACGTCACGGAGGGACGGCTGCGGCTCGGCGCGCTGGAGCAGGCCGGGTTCGGCACGGTCGGGCAGGTCCACGGCACCGGTCGCTACGAGCTGCGGCAGCTCCCCGGGGTCGGTGCGCACACCGCCGGCCAGGCGCTGGCCGCCGCCGGGCAGATCGCCCACGCCGTGCGCGACACCGTCTCGGTGCGGATCGACGTGGACGCCCCGGACGACACCAGCACCGCCCTGGTGATCGCCCTGCACCGGCTGGTCGAGGCCGGAGCGGAGGCGCGGCGGGCGGTGGACGCGGCCCGCCGGCTCGGCGAGCGGCTCGGCCCCGCGGTGGCGACGGCAGCGCCGGCCGGCAGCCGGATGCGGATGCTGTTCAGCGGGCGGGAGAAGCGGGCTCGGGTGCGGGAGGCGCTCGACGCGGTGCGGTCGGCCGTGGCGGAGGCGGTGGAGCGGGAGCTGCCGGTGCTGTTCGCTCAGGCGTCGGCAGATCTGCTGCGTTCACCCGCGTCGCCGGCCGAGGCCTGGGTGGATTTCGAGCTGCGCTCCGCCGAGTACTACAGCCTGCTCGCCGAGCTGTCCGGCAGCGGTCCCGACCGCGATGCCGCCGAGGGCTTCCTGCCCGCCGGAATCGCCGACCGGGTGCGCGCGCTGCGCCTGGACGACACGCGCCTCCGGGTGTCCCTGCGCGGCTACCAGGCGTTCGGGGCGCGCTTCGCGCTGACGCAGAAGCGGGTGATCATCGGCGACGAGATGGGGCTCGGCAAGACCGTGCAGGCCATCGCCGCCCTCGCCCACCTCGCCGCCCACGGCGAGAGCCACTTCCTCGTGGTGTGCCCGGCGAGCGTGCTGATCAACTGGACCCGGGAGATCCGGGCCCGCTCCACCCTGCGTGCCGTTCCGGTGCACGGCGCGGAGCGGACCGAGGCGTTCGCGGACTGGCGGGAGGGCGGCGGGGTCGCGGTGACCACCTTCGACGCGCTGCATCTGCTGCCCCAGGGGGCGGCGGCCGAGGTGCGGCCCGGGATGCTGGTGGTGGACGAGGCCCACTTCGTGAAGAACCCCGAGGCCCGCCGGTCCCGGGCGGTCGCCGGCTGGGCGGAGCGGGTGGAGAGGGTGCTGTTCCTCACGGGCACCCCGATGGAGAACCGGGTGGAGGAGTTCCGCAGCCTGGTGCGCCAACTGCGCCCCGAACTCGCGCCGTCGGTCAGCTCCACACACGGGGCGGCCGGTTCGCGGGCCTTCCGCCGGGCCGTCGCCCCCGCCTATCTGCGCCGCAACCAGGCGGATGTGCTGGCCGAACTCCCGGCGCTCGTCCAGGTGGACGAGTGGGAGGAGTTCGGGGCCGAGGACCGGGCGGCCTACCGCGAGGCGGTCGCCTCGGGGCGGTTCATGCGGATGCGCCGGGCCGCCTATGCCGCGCCCGGAACCTCCGCCAAGCTGGAGCGGCTGCGTGAACTGGTCGACGAGGCACGGGACAACGGCCTGAAGGTGGTCGTCTTCTCCTACTTCCGCGAGGTTCTCGCGACGGTCGGCGACGCGCTGGGCCCGGACGCCTTCGGACCGCTCTCCGGAAGTGTCCCGCCCGCCCGGCGGCAGGAACTGGTGGACGCGTTCTCCGCGGTGGACGGGCACGCGGTGCTGCTGAGCCAGATCCAGGCGGGCGGCACCGGGCTGAACATGCAGGCCGCCTCCGTGGTCGTCCTGTGCGAGCCGCAGATCAAGCCCACCCTGGAGCACCAGGCCGTCGCCCGCGCCCACCGGATGGGCCAGGTCCGCACGGTCCAGGTGCACCGGCTGCTGGCCACGGACAGCGTGGACCAGCGCCTGGTGGAGCTGCTGGCCCGCAAGGACCGGCTCTTCGACGCGTACGCCCGGCGCAGCGACCTCGCGGAGACCACCCCGGACGCTGTGGACGTCTCGGACGCCGAGCTGACCCGGCGCATCGTCGAGGAGGAGCAGCGGCGACTCGTGGACGACTCCCGCAGGCCGTGACCGGGCCCGCCCCCTCCGCGGGCCCCGCGACGGCCGGGGTCAGTGCTGGTGCTCCGCCGCGCCCGTGTCGGCGCTCTTCTTCTCGGCCTTCTCCGCCTTCTCGGCCTTCTCGCCCGTCTTCTCCCCGGCCTTCTTCTCCGTGGCCCCGGCCGTGTGGTGGTGGGGCTCGTAGCCCGGGATCGTGCCGTCGGGCTTCTTGATCAGCAGGAGCCCCGCCATCCCCATGTCGGAGTGGCTCTGGACGTGGCAGTGGTACATCCACGCGCCCGCGCCCACGCGTTCGCCCGCGATGATCTGGAGGCCGAAGGAGTCCGCGGGTCCGCAGATCTTGTTGTCGATGACCCGGCTGGGGTCGTCGGGGCCGGTCAGCAGACCGGTGCGGTTGTCGGCCCAGCGGTGACCGTGGATATGGAAGGTGTGGTAGTACTCGCCGTGCGTGATCATCACGAATTCGAGCCGGTCGCCCACCGTGGCCTCGAAGTTGACGCTGTTGTGCTCCGCCTTGTTGTTGATCGTCATGTCGTTGAAGACGACCGTGCACGTCTGGTCCGGCAGGATGTCGCCCTTGCGGCGCACGATGACCGGCCCGTAGAGGCCCTTGCGGATGCCGCCGGTGCCGTGGTCCGTGCCGACGACGTGGTCGTGGTAGTGCCAGTAGCCCGCGCTGCCCGGCTCGTAGGTGCCGTCCTTGCGGTTGCCCGGCTTGTGGGTGCGCCAGGTGTACGTCCGGGTGCCGCCGGGCTCCACATGGCTCTTGTTCATCCGGGTGCCGTCGTTGGCGATGTCGTAGTCCACACCGTGCACATGGAGGCTGGCGTCGACGTCGGTGAGGTTCTCGAACTCGATGTGCAGGGTGTCGCCCTCGTTCAGCTCGATGAGGGGCCCGGGGATCGAGGCCTTGCCCTTCTCGAAGCCGTAGCCCAGCTCGCCGTTCGGCAGCTTCTCGGCGTACATCTTCAGTCGGCGGGTGACGCCGCCCGCCGGGGCCGTACGCGGCGGGTTCTCGGCCGAGCTTGCCTCCACCGCCCCGAGCGACAACGATGTCACTCCGGTCGCGGCGACCGCCGCGCCACCGACCAGCATCCGCCGGCTGAAGGTCCTTCGGTCCATGTCGAACTCCCCACTGCGATAAGGAAACTGGCGAAGCCGCCGGTACGGGACAGCGCTCACGGGATCCCCGGAACGGGCCACACCGTAGCCGGGGCATCCCCGTTTATCCACACTCAGGACAAAGTTCGTGCGATTGCTGCCGTAGCTATTGGCGGACCGCGAAAAGAGGTCTAGCTTCGTGCGCTGTCGCCATGAATCAAGAGCCGGCGAACCACGAGCCAGTAGGCCAAGGGCTCCTGACGAAGAGTGAGCAAGCCACAGTCACCGAGAGGTGCAGTGACCACAGAGGGGTGGGTGACCACATGCAGCGCGCATCACATCACCGGTCCAGATCACGACGCGGCCTCGCGGCGGCCGTGGCGGCCGGCGCACTGACCGTGTCCATGCTGGGCAGCGGCGGCCCGGCCAGCGCCGACACATCGCCGGACCGGGCCTTGGTGGAGAAGATGGCGACAACGTTGTCGCTGCCTTCTCCGCCGGGCGCGAAGAGCCAGGTGAAGGTGCTGGTCTTCCACGCTTCGGCGGGTGACGAGGCCCCGTACACCGACGCCGGGATCGCGGCGATCGAGAAGATCGGGCTCTCCGGGCCCGAGGCCCAGCGGTTCACCACCGTGGCCACCGCCGACCCGAAGGTGTTCACCAACGGCAAGCGGCTCGGCTCCTTCCACGCCGTCGTCTTCCTGACCGGCGGCGGCGACGTCCTCGACCCGGAGCAGGAAGCGGGCCTGGAGGCGTACATGGAGGCCGGCGGCGGCTTCCTCGGCATCCATGACGCGGCGCGCACCGAGCCGTACTCGGACTGGTTCACCGGTCTGGTCGGGGCCCGCCCGGCGGCGAACAGCCCGGCCACCGTGCAGCGCGCGACGGTCGAGATCGGCGACCGGGTCCACCCGGCCACCAAGAACCTGCCGTTGGAGTGGAAGCGCCCCGACAAGTGGCTGAACTGGACGAAGAACCCGTCCGGCGACGTCCACACCGTGGCGCGCGTACGGGAGTTGACGTACAAGCCGGGCGCGAGCGCCAACGGCTGGGACCACCCGGTCTCCTGGTGCCGCGACTACGACGGCGGCCGCTCCTTCTACACGGCCATGGGCGGTACGGCGGACAGCTTCGCCGAGACCGACTTCCGCGACCATCTGCGCGGCGCGCTCTCCTGGACGAACCGGACCTCGCAGGCCGACTGCAAGGCGACGATCACCTCCAACTACACCGCCGAGCGGGTCACCGAGCCCAACCAGCCGGGCCAGAACGACCAGATCGGCGAGCCGCACGGTCTGGTGACCGCGCCGGACGGACGGGTCTTCTACATCGGGCGCGGCGGGGCCGACAGCTCCCAGCCGGTCGTCATCGACTGGAACGACCCTAACATCGGCAAGGGCAAGGGCGAGATCCACGTCTACGACCCGAAGACCGAGAAGGTCACCCTGGCCGGTGCGCTGGACGTCTTCGGCAACAAGGGCGGCGGCGACGAACTGGTCAAGGTCGAGGAGGGGTTGCTCGGTATCGAGCTGGACCCGGACTTCGCGTCCAACGGCTGGGTGTACCTCCACTACACGCCGCACGCGAAGATCGACCGCGACAAGCGCATGGCGACCCGGCAGGTCTCCCGCTTCACCTTCGACCCGGCGAGCAACAAGCTGGACCTGGCCTCGGAGAAGGTGCTGCTCGACTGGCCGGTGCAGATCAACAGCTGCTGCCACGCGGGCGGCGGCATGGCGTGGGACTCGAAGGACAACCTGTACATCGCGACCGGTGACAACAACTCCTCCGGTTTCAGCGACGGTTACTCCGGCAACAACCCGCAGCCGAACTACAAGGGCGTCTCCTTCGCCGACGCGCGGCGTACGGCCGGCAACACCAACAACCTCAACGGGAAGATCCTGCGGATCCACCCCGAGGACGACGGCACGTACACCCTGCCCTCCGGCAACCTCTTCACCGGCGAGGAGCCGGACGAGGGCGGCGGCAAGACGCGCGGCGAGATCTATGTGATGGGCGTGCGCAACCCGGCCCGGATCTCGATCGACCCCTCGACGGACACGCTGTACGCGGGCTGGGTCGGCCCCGACGCGGGCGCGCCGTCCACCACCTGGGGTCCGGCGAAGTACGACACGTTCGCCGCGATCACCAAGGCGGGCAACCACGGCTGGCCGTTCTGCATGGGCAACAACCAGCCCTACCGGGACCGTAATCTGCCGGATCCGACCAAGCCGCTGGGCTGGTACGACTGCGACGCCCCGAAGAACGAGTCGCCGAACAACGACGGGCTGGTCAAGCTGCCGCCGGTGACCCCGAACACCATCTGGTACTCGCCGCAGGGCGGCGGGGTCGACTACCCGCGCGACGAGAACGGCGTACCGAGCTACAAGGCGGAGGAGGGCAAGGAGCTGCTGCCCTGGCTCAAGGGCGGCGGGCAGGCCACGATGAACGGCCCCGTCTACCGCTACGACGCGCAGAGCGAGTCCACCGCCAAGTGGCCCGCCTACTGGGACGGCAAGTGGTTCGTCGGCGACTTCTACGACGACACCCAGCCCCGGCACGCCGTGCTCACCGACCCGAAGACGGTCGGCAAGGGCGGACTGCCCACGCACGCCGAGTCGTTGAAGAAGATCATCCCGGTCGGGGCGGACGGCATCCGCAATCTGATGGACTGGAAGTTCGCGCCGGACGGTTCGCTGTACGTCCTGGACTACGGCCGCGGCTTCTTCACCTCCGACTCCAAGTCCGCGCTGTGGCGCGTGTCGTACAAGGGCGGCGGCGCGACGCCGGCCGCCGCGGATCTCGTCGGAAAGGCAACGGCGAAGTGAGACATCTCCCCTACCTCGCACGCAGGCGGCACCGTCCGCCGAGCTTCTGGGTGGCCCTGCTGGCCTCCCTGCTGATGGTCCTCGGGCTGACCTCCACGGCCGCGTACGGCAAGGGCGGCGACGCTCCCGGGGCGAAGGCGGCGGACCAGGTGCTGACCTGGACCGCGGGCGATCCGATCGACCACTATCTGACCGCGCCGAAGACGGCGGTGGCCGGCAAGGCGACGATCGTCTTCGAGAACAGCACGGCGACCGGGAACACCACGAGCATGCCGCACACGCTGACGTTCAGCGTGTCGGACCCGGAGTTCAACAACGACGTCCAGCTGAACATCCTGGCCAACCCCGGTGACTCCGAGGGCGGCAAGCACAGCGTGGAGGTCACGCTGTCGCCCGGCCGGTACTTCTACCACTGCACGATCCCCGGGCACGGCCAGATGCAGGGCATCCTGACCGTCACCGAGGGCGGCGGCGGCGAGGACACCGAGGCCCCGGCGACCTCGGCGAAGGTCGACGGCGACCAGAACGGCGACGGCGCGTACATCGGCCAGGCCACGGTCACCGTCGAGGCCACCGACGAGGGCTCCGGCGTCGACACCGTCGAGTACGCGCTCGGCGCGGACGGCGAGTGGCAGCCCTACACCGCGCCCGTCGTGGTGAACGAGGTCGGCGACCACACGGTCCGCTACCGGGCCACCGACAAGGCGGGCAACGCGGCCGAGGAGAAGTCCGTCGACTTCGCGGTGGCCGCCCCGCCGACCGACGACGAGACGCCGCCGGAGACCTCGGCGACCGTCTCCGGCGAGAAGGACGACGCGGGCGCGTACCTGGGCATGGCCACGGTCACCGTGACCGCGTCCGACACCGGGTCCGGCGTCAACACCATCGAGTACGCGCTCGGCGCGGACGGCGAGTGGCAGCCCTACACCGCTCCGGTGATGGTCCACGAGGTGGGCGAGCACACCGTCCGCTACCGGGCCACCGACCGGTCGGGCAATGTCGCGGACGAGAAGTCCGTCGACTTCACCGTGGTGGAGCCGCCGTCGCAGGACCAGACGGCTCCGGAGACCTCGGTGAAGGTCGAGGGCGACAAGAACAGCGACGGCGCGTTCATCACCAGCGCCAAGGCGACCGTGACCGCGACCGACGACGACTCGGGCGTGGACAAGGTCGAGTACAGCCTGGACGGCGGACCGTACCTCGCCTACACCGCCCCGGTGATCGTCGACCGGGTGGGCTACCACTCCATCGCCCACCGGGCGACGGACAAGGCGGGCAACACCTCCGAGGCGAAGAAGGTGTCGTTCACCATCGCCCAGGGCGGCGGGGTTCCCGCGCCGAACTGCGCGGAGTTCGACGAGCGGCACACCGTCTTCGTCGGCACGATCGACACGGGCGTCCCGAACCGGATCACCCGTAACCGCTGCACGATCAACGAGCTGATCGAGGACGAGAAGGACTGGTCCTCCCACGCCCTGTTCCTCAAGCACGTGACGGCGGTCCTCGACAGGCTGAAGACCGACGGCGTCATCGACCAGCGCGAGCGCCGGGCGATCAACCAGGCCGCCAAGCAGTCGGGCATCGGCAAGCCGGGTCAGTCCGAGGGCTACACCAAGCTCTTCGACGGCACGGCGGCCTCGCTCGCCAAGTGGGAGCAGGTGGGCGGCGGCAAGTTCGAGCTGAACGAGGAGGAGGGCTCGATCACCAGCTCCACCACGGTGGACGGGATGGGCATGCTGTGGCTGCCGAACCGGGCCTACGGCGACTACTCGCTCAAGCTCCAGTGGCGGGACGACGCCCCGGGCTCCGGCAACGCCAACGGCGGGGTCTTCGTCCGCTTCCCGAAGGTCCACGACCACCCGGAGGAGTCGCGTCCGGAGTGGGTCGCCATCAAGTACGGCCATGAGATCCAGATCAACGACCGGCCGGACGGCGACATGTACAAGACCGGTTCGGTGTACGGCTTCGACCGGGTGGGTCTCGGCGGCGCCGGGGTCACCCCCAAGGGCACCTGGAACGACTACGAGATCAAGGTGGTCGACCAGCACTACGAGATCTACCGCAACGGTGTCCTGATCAACGAGTTCGAGAACACCGGCGGTCAGCTCTTCGAGCCGCCGCGCGGCGACGACCCGGGCACCGACGGCCGGCGGTTCGCCTCCGGTTACATCGGGCTCCAGGTGCACGGCGTCACCGACGTCATCTCGTACCGCGACATCCGGATCAAGGAGCTGTAGGCCGTGCTGTAACCCGTAGGGAAGGTCTCAGGTGGCCGCGGCCGCATGCTCCGGCGTGCGGGCGCGGCCACCTGGGTGTCGGTGCCGCCACACCCAGAAGACCGTGCAGGAGACCAGCGCCCAGGCGGCGAGCACCAGATACGGGAAGACGAACTGGTGGCCCTGGTAGTACACGGCGGTGTGCTGGGCGTTGACGGACGCGCCCGGCGGCAGCCAGCGGCCGATGTGGCCGAGCGCCGAGGGCAGCAGCGGCCAGGACACCGCCCCGCCGGAGGACGGGTTGCCGAGCAGCACCATGACGCCCCAGGTCGGGATCATCGCCCAGCGGCCCATCAGGGTGTTGAACATGGTGAAGACCATGCCGGAGGTGAACATCGTGAACGCCAGGATCAGCCAGGACTGGACGAACGGCAGGTCCACCGCGCCCAGCCACCAGTCCACGGCCGCCGCGATGGCGAAGCCCCCGAGCAGGGCGTACGCGGCGGTGAAGGCGATCCGCTCGGCCGGGTTGAGCCCGTGGGCGTGCACGCTGAGCTGGATCGCGCCGAGGAAGCCCATGATCACGGCGGCCAGCGAGATGTAGAACAGGGCGAGCCCGCGCGGATCGCCCCGCTGGAGCGGCTTGACGTCCCGGACGGTGACCTCGACCCCGGTGGCGTCCCCCACCTCGAGACCCGCCTTGCCGAGCAGTTCGGCCACGGACGCGCCGGAGGCTCCGGCCACGTCGAGCGCCACCCCGTCGTCGGCCGCGCGCACGATGGCGAAGACCTTCTGTTCGTCCAGGGCACGGCGGGCGTCGGCGACGTCCGGGTAGTCCCGCAGCTCCAGCGAGGCGTCGAGCGCCTTCTCCATCCCGGCGACGAACGCCTCGCCGCGCTCCACCTCCGGCTGGGTGACCAGGGCGGCCGGGATGCGGTGCGGGGTGGGGTTGGCCATCGCGTACGTGTAGGAGCCGGCGAAGAGACCGGCCGCGGCGGCGACGATCAGGACGAGGACGGTCGCGGGCAGGAACGGGCTGTTCTTGTACGCCTCCCAGCGCTCGCGGAGCGTGAGCGGCCGCCCGTGCGCGCCGTGCCGCTCGCCGCTCCCGCCCTGCTCCGTGGATCCGCTCACGCGGGGTCACCGTCGTCGTGGCGGGCGCGGCTGGGCTGGACGCGCTTGGGCTCGCCGGGCATCTTCGGATACTCCGGCGGGTAGGGCATGTCCCCGAGCCCGCGCTCCTTCTCGTCCCGGTCGGCCAGCTCCAGCAGCCCGTCCAGCCGGAACGCCTCCTGGTCCATGTCCGCGTGGACGTCGCCGAGTTCGGCGTACCGCCCCGGCATCGTGCGGAGGTCGAAGTCACGCGGCTCCGCGTCGTCGATCTCGTCCCAGCGCAGCGGTGCGGAGACCGGGGCGTGCGGGAAGGGGCGTACGGAGTAGGCGGAGGCGATGGTGCGGTCGCGGGCGGTCTGGTTGAAGTCGACGAAGATCCGCTCGCCGCGTTCCTCCTTCCACCAGGCGGTCGTCACCCGCTCGGGCATCCGCCGCTCCAGCTCGCGCCCGGCGGCGATGGCGGCGCGCCGCACCTCGACGAAGGTCCAGGCGGGCTCGATGGGCACGAAGACGTGCATCCCGCGCCCGCCGGAGGTCTTGGGCCAGCCGCGTACGCCGTGGTCCTCCAGGACCGAGCGCAGCTCGTGGGCGGCGGTGACCGCGTCGGCGTAGTCGGTGCCGGGCTGCGGGTCCAGGTCGATGCGCAGTTCGTCCGGGTGGTCGGTGTCCCCCGCGCGGACCGGCCAGGAGTGGAAGGTGAGGGTGCCGAGGTTGGCGGCCCAGATCACGGCGGCGAGTTCGGTCGGGCAGATCTCGTCGGCGGGACGGCCACTGGGGAAGGCGACCCTGGCGGTGGGGATCCAGTCGGGCAGGTTCTTCGGGGCGCGCTTCTGGTAGAAGAAGTCGCCCTCGACCCCGTCCACGAAGCGCTGGAGCGTGGTCGGCCGGTGGTTCAGGGCACGCGTGATCCCGGGGCCGACCGCCAGGAAGTACTCGGCCACGTCCCTCTTGGTGTAGCCCTTCTCCGGGAAGTACACCTTGTCCGGGTTGGACAGCCTCACGGCCCGTCCGCCCGCGTCCAGCTCCACCGCTGCTCCCATGACGGCCACCGTAGGCCGGTCGCACATATGCCGCACATCGGGCGACATGGGTGGGTGTGCGGTCCAGAATCGGACCATGGACCTGCCGGTGATGCCGCCCGTGAAGCCGATGCTCGCCAAGTCGGTGGCCAAGATCCCGCCGGGCATGGCCTACGAGGCGAAGTGGGACGGCTTCCGGGCGATCGTGTACCGGGACGGCGACGAGGTCGAGATCGGCAGCCGTACGGGCAAGCCGCTGACCCGCTACTTCCCCGACCTGGTCGACGCCGTACGGGACAACCTTCCGCCGCGCTGTGTGATCGACGGGGAGATCGTCATCGCCCACGAGGGGCGGCTCGACTTCGAGCGGCTCAGCGAGCGCATCCATCCGGCGGACTCCCGGGTGCGGATGCTCGCCGAGCAGACCCCGGCGAGCTTCATCGCCTTCGACGTCCTCGCGGTCGACGACACCTCTCTTCTCGCCACCCGGCAGGCGGACCGGCGGGAGGTGCTGAAGGCGGCGCTCTCCGGTGCCTCCGCGCCCGTCCTCCTCGCCCCGTCCACCACGGACATCGAGGTCGCCCGGGAGTGGTTCGACCGGTACGAGGGCGCCGGGCTCGACGGAATCGTGGCGAAGCCGCTCGACCTCCCCTACCGGCCCGACACCCGGGCCATGTACAAGATCAAGCACGAGCGGACCGCCGACGTCGTGGTGGCGGGCTACCGCGAGCACAAGAGCGGCCCGGTCGTCGGCTCGCTGCTGCTCGGCCTGTACGACGCCGACGGCGTGCTCCAGCACGTCGGGGTCTGCGCGGCCTTCCCGATGAAGCGGCGTGCCGAGCTGGCCGAGGAACTCGCGCCGCTGCGCTGCGCGTTCGCCGAGCATCCGTGGGCCGCGTGGGCGGACGCGGCGGCCCACGAGCAGTCCCGGCTGCCGGGCACGCAGAACCGCTGGACGGGGAAGAAGGACCAGTCCTGGGTGCCGCTGCGCCCGGAGCGGGTGTGCGAGGTGGCCTACGACCACATGGAGGGCGACCGGTTCCGGCACACCACCCAGTTCCGTCGGTGGCGGCCGGACCGGTCCCCCGCCGGCTGTACGTACGCGCAGCTGGAGGAGGTCGTCTCCTACGACCTGTCCGAGGTGCTGTCAGGCGGCTGACTCCGGGTCACCGGTCGGCGTGGCGCAGGGCTCGTCCGATCCGCCCGGGTCAGGTGTGCCGGCGTCGTCGGACGGGGACGGCGACGGGGTTTCGCCGGGGCAGCCCGGGTCGGTCCCGCCGGGGTCGGGCGGTGTGGTGGGCCCGGTCGGGTCGGGGCTGGGGCTCGGGCCGGGGTCGGTGGGGCCCGGGT
>MUNB01000246.1 GCA_002154345.1 Streptomyces griseus | reverse complement strand
GCCTCCGGCCTCGGACCTCGCGGTACGGGCCGATGTCAGCCCGGACCGTACCGCGAGGTCCGAGGCCGGAGGCGGGGGCGGCGGCGGAGTGGGCGGGTCCGGCGGGACGACGGGTTCCAGGACCTCGAACCGTGCCGTGTCCGCCCCCGTGTTGCCCGCCGAGTCCGTGGCCGTACAGGTGACCGTCGTCGTGCCGACCGGGAAGAGCGATCCGGACGGCGGGGCGCAGGTCACCGGCAGCTCCCCGTCCTGCGGGTCCGTCGCCGTGGCCGTGTACGAGATCCGTGCGCCGTCGTCGTCGGGCGCCCTGGCCGTACGGTCGTCCACGGTGACGACCGGGACGTCGACGTCGTTCACGGTGATGCTGATCTGCTGCTGGAAGTCGGGGTCGGCCGCGGCGGCGGGCCCGATCGTGTCCGTCCCCGGCACCTGCGTGCCGAGCAGGAACTGCACCGTGCAGGTCAGCGTCGTGCCCTGCGGGGCGTCCTCCGAGACATCGACCGTCTCGGCGAAGTGCGCCGTCTCACCGCTGGTGAGCTGCCGGGTGGGCGGGTCGAGGACGACCGTCAGATGCGGGTCGCAGGCCTCCAGCCGGTGGCCGACGGAGGTGGGGAGGTTGTCGAAGCCGTCGACGATCGCCTCGGCGACCCGGTCCCCGTCGATCCCTTCGAGCAGCCGGCCGCCGGTGGCCTCGATGATGCGGGTGGCCTGGCCCGGTGTGGTGGGCGGATCCTCGACGTAGTCCGGGTTTCCGGCGTCGCCGTTGCCGTTGAGGCCGTCGCCGATCGTGCTCTCCACATCGACCCCGATGACCCGGACGCCCTTGTCCTGGAGCGCGAAGATCGCGTCGTCGATGGTGTGGCCGTTGCTGGGCGAATGGCTGGAGGCGTCCCCGACGAGCACCACGACCGGGCTCGCGCCCTCGCGGAACACCGTCTTGCCGCCCGCGCCGTCGGCGATCTGCCACAGCCCGTTGATCCAGTCCTCCGAAGGGCCGCGGCTGGCGCCGCCGAGGTCGGTCTTCAGCTGGTCGACGCCCTCCTGGACCTTCACCAGGTCGTCCGTCAGCTCCGTGAAGACCTGGAATCCCGCGTCGACATCACCCTCCTGGTCGCCGAACGTGGCGACCGCGAAACGGGAGTCGGGCTGCTCGTCCAGGATCTTGCCGGTGATGGCGGGCAGGTTCTCGCGGACGCTGGCGATCGGGTCGGCCATGCTCGCCGTACCGTCCACCAGCAGCACCACATCCGGCCGGGGCGGGATCGCCGGGGTCCGCACCTGCTTGTCCACGCCCGTCGAGCCGCCCGGGTCGAGCGTCTCCTCCAGCGTCGCCGGGGTGACCCAGGGCTCGTGCTGCTGGTGGACGGTACGGCGAGCATGGCCGACC
>MUNB01000245.1 GCA_002154345.1 Streptomyces griseus | reverse complement strand
GCCGGGTGCGGGGGCCGGGGCGGCCTGCGGGTCGCTCCAGGCGCCCTGGGAGGTCGGCATCAGGAGAAGGTCGTCGTCCTCGGTGGTGTGCTCGGAGGGGTCGAGGAAGGTGTACGCGTCCGGGGCGGGGATGCCCGGCTGCTCCACCATGCCTGCGTTCTCCGGCAGTCCCTCGCCCGGGATCTGGCCGGTGTCAGTCATGCGTACCCCTCGCCCATCGTCAGTGCTCCTTCGGCCCTTCGCCCGGGACGCCGAACCACGGCACGCCGGTGCTCGTCATCAAGAACGAGCGGGCTCGCCGCGCGGCACGAAACGCCCGCGGGTCTTCCTATTCTCGCGGCCGTTCGCCGCCGCGACAGGCAGTTCTGCCACGGCTCACTGTGGACTGCGCCACGTTGCGCGTCCCCCGGTTGGTGCCGTACCACAGTGCGGACCAAAACGGTCCACTTTTCCGGACATTGACGAACGAAGCGACGAACGGCCGGGCGCGGTACAACAATCGGCCAGCCTACCTCGCGTACCGGGCCGAACGGGTCAGGGGGCGAGGTCCGAACGCCGTGCGGACAGCAGGAACACGACCGACCTTTCGCGCTCGGTCCAGGCGGTGGTGTCCAGGTCGACGGACTGGAGCAGGGAGCACTCGACCGTGTAGCCGTTGCCGGTGAGGGCCCCGCCGAGGGCCTCGGCCTCGTCCCGGGTCGAGGCGTGGGTGACGATGCGTTCGGGGCGGCGGTCGGCGACCGCGGTGGCCACCGGCACTCCCCCGCCGCCGATCCGTACGACGTCCGGTTCGGGCAGCCGTTCCAGGACGTGCGGGGCCTGGCCGCGGACGACCTGGACGGGGACGCCGAAGGCGCGGGCTGCGGCCTCGGTGCGGGCGCAGGCCGCCGGGTCGGCGTCCACGGCGAGGACCGCCGCGCCGAAGCGGGCCGCCTCGACGGCCAGGGCGCCGCTGCCGGAGCCGATGTCCCAGAGCAGGTCGCCGGTGCGGGGGCCGAGGCGGGCGAGCTGGGCGGCGCGCAGGCCGGGGAACTCGCCCTCGCCGGCCTCCTGCATCCGCTCGGCCCCGGCCGCCCGGTAGGCCTCGGCGGGCAGGGCCCAGCCCCGTATGCCCTGGGGGTAGGCGGGGCGGCGGCCGGCGATCCAGGCGCCGGCTGCGGTGGTCTCGGGGCCGCTGCCGATGACGATGACGACGTTGGGGTCGCGCCAGGCGTGGTCGGCGGCCTTGTCGGAGGTGAGGACGGTGACGCGCTCGCGGTCGGTGCCGAGTTCCTCGCAGATCACGAAGGTGCGGTGAACGCCGTCGAGGAGGAGGGCCAGTTCGGCTGGTCCGGCGCCCGGTGAGGTGAGGACGGCGACCTTGTGGTGGGCCCGGCAGACGTTGACCGCGCGGCGCAGGGTGCGGGGGTGGGCGACGACGATCTGGGCGTCGTCCCAGGGCATGCCGGCCCGGGCGAAGGCGGTGGCCACGGAGGAGACGGCGGGGACGACCTCGACCTCCAGACCGTGTTCGCGGGCGCGCAGGGTGCGGACGACGCCGAAGAAGCCGGGGTCGCCGTCGGCGAGGACCACGGCGCTGCCGCGGTGTCCGGCGATCCTGCGGGCGGCCAGGTCGACGCTGCCGAGGCGGATGCGTTCGGCGTTCGGGGGCACTTCCGGCAGGGCGAGGTGGTGGGCGGCGCCGGCGACGAGCGTGGCGGCCGAGAGCGCGGCCGTGGCCGCTCCGGGCAGTGGCGAGCCGTCCCAGCCGATCACCGTGACCCGGTCGGCCATCGTCGTCTGTCTCCTGGGGTGTCGGAGGGTGCGGGGTGTACGGGTGTGCGCGTGCGGTGCGAGGCGTTGCCCGTGCTGTGCGGGGCGTTGCCCGTGCGTGCCGGGCAGGGGTGAGGGTATCCGGTCCGGACCTTTGGCCCTGCGGGGGGCCTCGGGGTGCTACTTCCAGTCGTTGTAGGTGCCGTAGCCGCCGGCGTCGGCGAGCTGTTCGGCGACGCCTTCGAGGTCCTCGGGGAGGAGCCCCCAGACGATCAGGTCGGTGCGGATGTCGGTCCAGCCGCCGTCGGTGCCGTTCTCGGTGCGGGTGCGGGCGATGCGGGCGTTGCGCAGGACGCCCTCGCTGATGCAGCCGAGCTTCTGGGCGACCTGCTGGGAGGCGGTGTTGTCGGCGGGGGTGCGCAGCTCGATGCGTTCGAAGCCCTGGTCGCGGAAGAGCCATTCGGCTATGGCGAGCACGGACTCGGTGGCGTACCCCTCACCGCGGGCCCAGGGGGCGGTGATGTAGCGGACCTCGGTGGAGCGGGTGCGCCAGTCGGTGTTGAGGAGGCGGACACTGCCGACGAGCCGCTGGGTGAGGAACTCGGTGACGGCGAGGGCGATGCCCTGGCCGGAGGTGCGTTCGGAGGGAGCGATTCTGCGGACCCAGCGTTCGGCGTCGACCTGTTCGTACGGGTTCGGTCCGTCCATCCACGCGACGACCGTCTCGTCGTTCATCATCTCGATGTGCGCGGGGATGTCGGCCGTTTCGAAAGGGCGCATCACCAACCTGTCCGTGCTGATGGAGATGGACGGAAAGGTGGTAGTCATGCGCAGCTCCATGCCGAAGACCGGGTAAAAGCACAGCATGCAGCATCGGGTCCGCCTTGTGCATGGGCGGGTGGGCACGACGGAGCCCCGCACCTCCGGGCGGAAGGTGCGGGGCTCCGTCGGCAAGTGCCGGTCGGGCATCAGGACTTGGCGGGTGCGCCGAAGGCCGGGACGATCGAGCCCTGGTAGGTGTCCTCGATGAACTTCTTGACCTCGTCGGAGTTGAGGAGCTTGGCGAGCTTCTCGACGCGCGGATCGTTCTCGTTGCCGTCCTTGACCGCCAGGAAGTTGGCGTACGGGTTGCCCTCGGCCTTCTCCAGGGCGAGGGAGTCCTTGCCGGGCTTCAGCTTGGCCTCGATGGCGTAGTTGCCGTTGATGACCGCGGCGTCCACGTCGTTGAGGGCGCGGGGCACGGTGGCGGCCTCCAGCTCCTTGAACTCCAGGCCCTTCTTGTCGGTGATGTCGCTCAGCTTGGCGCTGGTGCCGACGCCGTCCTTGAGGGTGATCAGGCCGTTCTCGGCGAGCAGCTGGAGGGCGCGGCCGCCGTTGGTGGTGTCGTTGGGTACGGCGATGGTCTGGCCGGCCTTGATGTCCTTGAGGTCCTTGACCGTCTTGGAGTAGAGGCCGAGCGGCTCCAGGTGGACGTTGACCACGGGCACGATGGTGGTCTTCTGCTTCGCGTTGAAGTCGTCCAGGTAGGGCTTGTGCTGGAAGAAGTTGGCGTCGACCTGGCCGTTCTGGGTGGCGGTGTTCGGCAGGACGTAGTCCGTGAACTCCTTGACCTCCAGCTTGAGGCCCTCCTTCTCCGCCAGGTTCTTCTTGACGAAGTTCAGGATGTCGGCGTGCGGCGTCGGGGACGCGGCGACGACCAGGGCCTTGGAGGTGTCGGCGTTGGCGCCGGTCTCGCTCTTGGAGGCCGGGTCGGAGTCCGTACCGCAGGCGCTCAGGCCCAGGGCGAGGGCGGCGGCGGAAGCGACGGCAGCGGTGATCTTGATGTTCTTGCGCACGAAAAGTGCCTCTTTCTTGTGGTGGTGGTGCGCCCGGACAAGGAGTTCGGGCTCGATGGGGAGAGAGGTCGAGGGGGCCGGGTGGCTGTCTCGGGAGGCGGAGCGGCCTCAGGAGGCAGTGCGGCCCCGGCGGGCCAGCAGCCGGGCGGCGAGGTCGCCGATCAGCTGGATCACGGTGACGATGACGATCAGCAGCGCGACGGTGATCAGCATGAACTGGTTGTCGAAGCGCTGGAATCCGTAGGTGACGGCCTTGGAGCCGAGCCCTTCGCCGCCGACCGCGCCGGCCATCGCGGAGTAGCCGATGAGCACGATGAGGGTGGTGGTGACGCCCGAGACGAGCGAAGGCAGGGCCTGCGGGAGGAGCACCTTGCGGACGATCGTGGGGATGGAGCCGCCCATCGACTGCACCGCTTCGACGAGCCCGTGGTCGACCTCGCGGATCGCCGTCTCGACGAGCCGGGCGAAGAACGGGATGGCTCCGACGGCGAGCGGCACGATCATCGCGGTGGGGCCGATGAAGGTGCCGACGACCCAGGTGGTGAAGGGGATCAGGGCGATCAGCAGGATGATGAACGGCAGCGAGCGGCCGATGTTCACGATCACGCCGATGACCTTGTTCACCACGGTGTTCTGGAGCAGTCCGCCCTTGTCGGTGAGGACCAGCAGAACGCCGAGCGGCAGTCCGCCGACGACGGTGACCAGCGCGGACCACAGCACCATGTAGAGGGTGTCGACGGTGCCCTGGGTCAGCAGGGGCTGCATTTCGGACCAGGTCACTTGACGACCTCCTTGGTGATCGCGGCGGGCGTCTGCTCCGGTACGGCGGGGGCGGCGGGCGCCGTGGTCCCGGCGGCCTCCGCGGTGGCCTTCGGGCCGGTCTCGTCCTCGACGACCTCGGCCTGGAGGCCCTGTTCGCGCAGGAAGCCGATGGGGACGACGTTCTCCTCGAAGCGGCCGGGCAGCTCGATGCGCATCCGGCCGATCTGCTTGCCGGCGACGGTGTCCATCGCGGCGCCCAGGATCGAGATGTCGATGTTGTACGTACGCGAGAGCTGGGAGATGACCGGCTGGGAGGCCGACTCGCCCTGGAAGGTGACGTCGACGACCGTCCGGTCCGGCCCTGAGGCGGTGCCGCCGACCGGGAACAGCTCGTGGGCCAGTTCGGAGCCGGGGGTGGCGAGGAGTTCGCCGACGGTTCCGGACTCGACGATCCGGCCGCGCCGCATGAGCGCCGCGGAGTCGCAGATGGTCTTGACGACGTCCATCT
Organism: Streptomyces griseus; assembly: GCA_002154345.1. Lineage (GTDB taxonomy): Bacteria > Actinomycetota > Actinomycetes > Streptomycetales > Streptomycetaceae > Streptomyces > Streptomyces caviscabies. The sequence goes on along the minus strand of MUNB01000245.1, from coordinate 15,757 downwards.
CGTGCGTGATGAGCAGGACGGTCAGGCCGAGCTGCTGGTTGAGGTCGCGCAGCAGCTGGAGGATGGAGCGGGTGGTCTCGGGGTCGAGCGCGGAGGTCGCCTCGTCCGAGAGCAGCACCTGGGGGTCGCCCGCCAGGGCGCGGGCTATGCCCACGCGCTGCTTCTGGCCGCCGGAGAGCTGTCCGGGGTAGGACTTCGCCTTGTCGGCGAGGCCGACCAGGTCGAGCAGCTCCTTGGCCTTGCGGGTGCGGGCCTGGCCGGAGACTCCGAGGATCTCCAGCGGCAGTTCGATGTTGTCCAGGACCGTGCGGGAGTCCAGCAGGTTGAAGTGCTGGAAGACCATGCCGATGCGGGTGCGCGCCCGGCGCAGTTCGGCGCTCGCCCGCCGGCCGCGGCCGGCGAGGGCGGTGAGGTCCTGGCCGGCCACCGTCACGGTGCCGGAGGTGGGGCGTTCCAGGAGGTTGACGCAGCGGATGAGGGAGGACTTTCCGGCGCCGCTCTGTCCGATGACGCCGTACACCTCGCCTTCGCGGACGTGCAGGTCGACGCCGTCGAGTGCGGTGACCTCACGGTCGCGCGACTGGTAGACCTTCGTGAGGCCCGTCGTGGTGATCACAGGGGTTTCCGTCACTGTCGAGTGCGCGGCGCGGTGTCCGCCGGGCACGGGGCATTCGTCTGAAGAGACTGTTCGGGCTGGTCGGCCGGGGTCTCGGCATGGCTGTACGCGGCGGTCGGCCGGGGAAGCGCATGCGCGGGCGCGCTCGTTCCGCGGGGCGCGGACGGCGCTGGCTCGGTCTCGCTTCGGGGCGCGAGGCTCAGGCGGGGGCCCTCAGAAGGCGCGCATTCGACACATACAACGAGCACCGGGCGTGCTGATCGCCTCGGTCGCAAGGATGCGGCTGCTCGTCGTGGTCATGGGCCCAAGTAAAACAGACGTGAGGTCCCCGCGATCCCGGTTGTCCGGATAGCGGACAGTGCTGGATGGTCGGACGCCAGCCTTCCGGTTCCGCTGTCCGACCCCCGAAACACGTCTGTGACCTGCGATGACAGCAGTATTACGGGGGTGCGTCCGGCGGCGTTCAGTCGGCTTGGGAGCGGAACTTCGGCCGCCGGTTGTGGTCAAGGCCACGGTCATCGCCGCCGGGGTCGTGGCCGCCTGTGTGGTGGCCGGGGCCGCACGCGGGCGGGCGTTCCGGCCGTAATACCCTCGACTCATGCTTGACGCCCTGACGGTCGCGGTCGCCGTGACCGCGCTCGCCCTCGCCGCCTGGTGCGGACACGCCGCCTACCGGGACCAGCCGACGAAGGACTGGCACTTCATCGGGATGGCGGTCGTCTCCGTGCTGGCGCTGGCCCAGTTGGTGGTGGGAATCGTCCAGCTGGCGCGCGGGGAGCGGCCGGAGCAGGGGATGGCGGTGTTCATCGCCTATCTGATCGGTTCGTTCGCCGCCGTGCCCGCGGCCGGTTTCCTGTCGTTGACCGAGCGGACCCGCTGGGGCTCGGTCACCGTGGCGGCGGGCGCGATCGTGCTGGCGGTTCTGGAAGTCCGGCTCTATGACATCTGGGGAAACTGACGTGAGCGACACCGACCGCCCCGAGGTGGACGCGGCCCCGAAGCCGTCCTTCGAACTGGGCACCGGTCCCGGCCGGGTCCTGGTCTGGTTCTACGGGGTGTTCACGGTCGCGGCGGCCTCGCGCTCGATCGTCCAGATCATCATCGACTTCGACCAGGCGCCGCTGGCGTACGTGCTCTCGGCCGTCGCGGCCGTGGTGTACGGCTTCATCACGTACTCGCTGGTGCGCGGCGGGGAGAAGGCCCGCCGGGCGGCGCTGGTGTGCTGCGCCGCGGAGTTGCTGGGTGTGCTGGTCGTCGGCGCGTGGACGCTGGCCGAGCCGGCCGCCTTCCCGGACGCGACGGTGTGGTCGGACTTCGGGATGGGCTACCTCTTCATCCCGGTGATCCTGCCGGTCACCGGGATGATCTGGCTGCGCCGCGCGAAGACGGTGGCGGTCTGAGCGTCTGCCGCTCCGCTCCGCCGCGCGCGGCGCACGGTCAGGCGCTGGCCACGTAGTCCCGGTCGGCGGCGTCCTTCTCCAGCAGGACCATCCGTACGCCGTCGGCTCCGGTGACGGCCCCGACCTGGGCGTATCCGGCCTTCCGGTAGAGCCGCAGATTGCCCTCGCTGCGGTGGCCGCTGTGCAGCCGGAAGCGGGTCGCGGACCGCTCGGCGGAGAGCGCCGACTCGGCGGCCAGCAGCAGTCGGGCGCCGAGGCCGTGGCCCTGGAGCCGGGGGTGGACGCAGAGCTTGCCGATCTGACCGGTGCCGTCGGGATCGGTGAATCCTCGGACCGCGCCGACGACTTCGTCCCCGAGCCGGGCCACGAACACCAGGTCGTCGGCGACTTCGGCACGCAGGGAAGCGAGGCTCTGGACGAGCGGATCGATCCGGTAGTTGTCGTACAGCTCCGCCTCGCGCTGGAAGCAGAGGTACTGAAGTCTGAATATCTGCTCGACGTCCTGTGTCGTCGCCGCCGAGATGGTCACGCTCATGCCCATGTGTGCACGCCTCCCGCTCACCTGTCAGCCGGTTGCCTACCGCTCCCTATCCCCGCACGGATGGGGCGACAACCTCCGCAGCCAGCATTCTGCGCAGACATCCAAGGCAACGGGAACGGATCGGGCCCAAGCTCCCCTGTGACATACCCAACTCCCCTGCGATTTCCCGGTAGGTCGGGTCGCTGGGGGCGAGCATCGCCGCCAGCAGCCGGGGGCAGTGTCCGGGCAGCCGGGCCATCGCGGAGCGCAGCGCCCGGCGTTCGGCGGCCCCGATCGCGGCGCGTTCCGGGCAGTCGGCCGGCCCGGCGGCGGGTTCCGTTCCGGCGTACGGGCGTTCCCGCCGGGCCGCGCGGCGGCCTCTGCGGGCCTCCGCCCGTACGGTGTCGCGCACCCAGCGGGCCGGGTCGGCGGGTGGTCCGGCGGCGGCCGGGCGCTCCAGGAGCCGCACCCAGACGCTCTGTTCGAGGTCGGCGGGGTCGACCCCGGCGGCCGGGGCCTCCGCCTTCGCCTCCGCGCGCACGAGGGGCTGTAAGGCGCGGACGACGTGGGCGGTGGGCGCGGCCGGGCCGAGGTCATGATCGAGAAGCGTCATGCCCCGGCGGACGTGCCGGTGGGGGCGGCCGGTTGCTCCGGTCGCGCCGCACCACCCGACCGGGGCATGCGGGGGCGTACGGCTGACGGCGCGCCCCGCCTGCGGGGAGGCGCGCCGCGCTCCGTACCCCGTCAGCGCCCCGCGTGGTCCGCCGCCGCGAGCAGGGCCGTGTCCGGGTGGTCGGCGAAGATGCCGTCGATGCCGGTGGCGAGGTAGGCCGCGTAGGCGCCGAACACGTCCCCGTACGCGTTGGGGTCGGTGCCGCGCCGGAAGTCGGCGGGCAGGAAGCTGTTCTCGTTGCGCAGCGTGTACGGGTGCAGCAGCAGGCCCTTGGCGTGCGCGTCCCGTACCAGCGTGGTCGGGGTGGTGAGCCGACCCGAGGCGTCCTTCGGGATGACCAGGTCGAGCGTGGGGCCGATGCCCTGGGCGAAGGAGGCCAGCCACTTCAGCCCGGCGGGCTTCACCAGGTCGGCCACCGTGCGCGGGTCGCCCGACTCGACGAAGTCCCAGGGGCGCTCCTTGGGGCCGGAGAGCAGGACGATGCGCGGGGTGTCGACGAGCCGGGCGAGGCGCTGGACGGAGCCGGGCTCGAAGGACTGGAGGATGAGCGGGGAGTTCCGGCGGTCCCGGCCGTACCGGCGCAGCAGCCGGGCGAGCGGCTCCTCCAGGCCGAGGCCGAGGCCCCGGAAGTAGCTGGGGTGCTTGGTCTCCACGTACAGCCAGACGGGCTTGCCCCGCTTGCGGCCCTCCTTCTCGGCCCAGCGCAGGACCTCCTCGAAGGTGGGGATCGCCCAGCGGCCGTCGTAGAGGGTGTTGTGCGGGCGGTTGCCCGGGATGCGCTCCGTGGCCCGCAGGGTCTTGAGCTCGGCGAGGGTGAAGTCCTCGGTGAACCAGCCCGTGTAGGAGACGCCGTCGATGCTCTTGGTGGCCTTGCGGCCGGCGAACTCGGGGTGGTCGGCGACGTCGGTGGTGCCGGTGATGTCGTTCTCGTGGCGGCAGACGAGGTGGCCGTCCTTGGTCGGCACGAGGTCCTGCTCGACGATGTGCGCGCCCAGGTCGAGGGCCAGCTGGTAGGAGCCGAGGGTGTGCTCGGGGCGGTAGCCGCTGGCCCCCCGGTGGCCGATCACCGTCGGCACGGGCAGCTCGCGCAGCGATCCGTGGCCGCCGCCGTGACCGCGGCCCCGCTCGGCCGCCTGGGCGGCGGCGGGCAGGCCCAGGGCAGCCGTGCCGAGGACGGCGGCGCCCAGCAGGGTCCGCCGGCCGGGGGTCTTCCGCGCACGCTCCGTCATGAATACTCCTCGCTCGGTGATGTCCGGGACCGGTCCAGCGAGGCCCGATCGTAGGCTGGGAGACGTACGAAAGGACGGACCGTCGGCCAACATGGCGGAAACACACGTCAACACTGCGTATCCGCTTCGTGAACCCGATGTGCGATCAGCGCATACCCGCGAGTATCGTCCTCACCTGCACCGACCATCATCCGTCGGCACCGGCCACCGCCCGGTGGACCCCGAACCACCGCGGCCGGCCCGGCCACGACACCGGAGGAACCGTTGTCCCGTCTCACGGTCATCAAGGCAGTGCTCGGACCGATTCTGCGCCTGATGTTCCGCCCCCAGGTGGAGGGCGCCGAGAACATTCCCGGGACCGGGCCGGTGATCCTCGCGGGCAACCACCTCACGTTCATCGACTCGATGATCATGCCCATCTGCTGCGACCGGCCGGTGTTCTACATCGGCAAGGACGAGTACGTCACGGGCAAGGGGCTCAAGGGCCGGCTGATGGCCTGGTTCTTCACCGGCTGCGGCATGATCCCGGTGGACCGGGACGGCGGCCGGGGCGGGGTAGCGGCGCTGATGACCGGGCGCCGGGTCCTGGAGGAGGGGCAGGCCTTCGCGATCTACCCCGAGGGCACCCGCTCCCCCGACGGCCGGCTCTACCGGGGCCGTACGGGCATCGCGCGGCTGACGCTCATGACGGGTGCGCCGGTGGTCCCCTTCGCCATGATCGGGACGGACAAGCTGCAGCCGGGCGGTGCGGGTCTGCCCCGGCCGGGCAAGGTCACGGTGCGCTTCGGCGAGCCGATGGAGTTCTCCCGGTACGAGGGCATGGACCGCGACCGCTATGTGCTGCGGGCGGTGACCGACTCGGTGATGGCCGAGGTGATGCGGCTGTCCGGCCAGGAGTACGTGGACATGTACGCGACGAAGGCGAAGGCCGCCTGATCCCGTAGGCCGTCCAGGACACGGGAAGGGCCCGCACCCCACGCCGGGGTGCGGGCCCTTCTCCGTGACCGGGCGCGGCTACGGGTGTTCGATGCCGTCCTCCAGCTTCTGGCCCCGCAGCAGGAACCAGGCGGCGACGGCCGCCGCCAGCAGGACCGCCGCGCCGACGCCCGCGGCCGACCGCAGCCCGTCGACGAACGCCTCCTGGGCCGCCGCGACCAGCGGCCCCGCCTGGGCGGCGGGCAGCGCCCCGGCCGCCTCGACCGCTCCGCCCAGCGACTCGTGGGCGGCCGCCTCGACGCCGGCGGGGATGCCGGACGGGGTCGGGAAGCCCCGGTAGACACCGGTGACGATGGAGCCGAGCAGGGCGATACCGAGGGCGGCGCCCAGTTCGTACGCGGTCTCCGAGACGGCGGACGCGGAGCCCGCCTGCTCCTTCGGGACGCTGGAGAGGATCACGTCGGCGGTGACGGTGAAGGCGAAGCCCGCGCCGACGCCGACGACCAGCAGCATGGCGCCGAGCAGCGGATAGCCGGTGTGCTGGTCGAGCAGCGTGACACTGCCCAGGGCGAGACCGACCGCGGCCAGGCCGCCCGAGACGACGGAGCGGACCGTGAAGCGGCGGGCGGCGAATCCGGCCAGCAGACCGGCGGTCACCGCGCCGATCGCGGCGGGCAGTTCGGCGAGCCCGGCCTCCAGCGGGCCCCTGCCCTGCACCAGTTGCAGGAACTGGGAGAGGAAGAAGACCAGGCCCGACAGGCCGAGGATGGTCAGCAGGTCGGCGAGGACCGCGCCGGAGAAGCCCCGGTGGTGGAAGAGCCGCATGTCCAGCAGGGGCGCGGGCAGCCGCAGTTGCCTGCGGACGAACCAGGTGAGCGCGGCGACGCCGAGCACGGCCGCCGCCCCGGCGTCCCAGCTCACCCCGTGCGAGGCCGTCTCCTTGATGGCGTACACGACACTGATCATGCCGACCAGCGAGAGCCCGACACTGAGCATGTCCCAGGGGCCCGGGGCCGGGTTCTTGGACTCGGGGATCAGCTTGATGCCGACGACGACGAGGACGGCCATCACGGGCAGGTTGATGAGGAAGACCGAACCCCACCAGAAGTGTTCGAGCAGGAACCCTCCGACGACCGGGCCGACCGCCGCGCCCGCCGAGGCCATCGCCCCCCAGATCCCGATGGCGAGGCTGCGCTCGCGCGGGTCGTGGAAGAGGTTGCGGATCAGGGCGAGGGTGGACGGCATCAGGGTGGCGCCCGCGACGCCGAGCAGCGCCCGGGCCACGATCATCATCTCGGGCGAGGTCGCGTACGCGTTGAGCACGGAGACCGCGCCGAACGCGACGGCGCCGACCAGCAGCAGCTTCTTGCGGCCGATGCGGTCGCCGAGGCTGCCCATCGAGACGAGCAGACCGGCGATGACGAAGGAGTAGACGTCACCGATCCAGAGCAGCTGGGTGCCGGTGGGCTCCAGGTCCTCGCTGAGGAACGGGGTGGCGAGACCGAGGACGGTCGCGTCCACCGCCACCAGCAGCACGGCGAGGACGAGGACCGCGAGCGCGATCCACCGCCCCGGGCGGCGTACCGCGTCCGTGGTGTCGGGGTTCTGGTCGATGCTGGTCATTGCTCCACGCTCCGGCGTGCTCCGCCGAGCAGCAACTCGACGATCATGTGTTGGAAATCCTGTGCGGCGACCCGTCCCGCCTGGACGGCCCAGGCGCCGGTGCCGACGAGCCCGTACAGGGCCTCGGTCAGCCAGGCGGGGGTGAGGTCGATACGGAACTCGCCACGTTCCTGGCCGCGACGGAAGAAGGCGGAGACGCGGGCGTCGGCCCGGTTCCAGCCCTCGTTGACCTCGTCTCCCTCGAAGAGCTGGTTCTCGTTGACGAGGAAGGACAGCAGTCCGGCGCTGGGCTCGACGGCCGCGATGAGGCGGCGGAGCCCCTCCTCGGAGGTGTCCTCGTCGAGCCGGGCGGCGTCCAGGGCCGCTTCGAACTCCTGGATACCGAGATTCTCCAGCGCCTTCACCAGGGCGTCGCGCCCGGCGAAGTGGCGGTGGAGGGTGGCGCGGCCGATGCCCGCCGCCCTGGCGACCTCGTCCATGGTGGCGGTCGATTTGTGGGACAGCAGGGCGGCGGCGCTGCGCAGCACCTGCTCACGGTCGAGAGTCATGAGACGACCATAACCCATGTGAGACATCTTCGTCTCATTGGAGACGCCGACGGCGCAGAGGGCACGGTGCCGCGCGAAAAGTCGGGTGGGGAAATAAAAAAAGCGGCCGGAGGTAAAACCACTCCTTGCCACTATTAATTTATAGCGGTTGGGGGGCCTTGCCGCAAGGCCCCCCATATACCGCAGAATCGTCCGCATTCGACGTCGACGAAGGCGGAATGGTGATGATCGACGTAATAGTCGTCGGCGGCGGGCCCACCGGGCTGATGCTCGCCGCTGAGCTGCGGCTCGCCGGAGTGCACACGGTCGTGCTGGAGAAACAGGCGGAGCCGGGCCGGGAATCCCGGGGGCGCGGACTGCATGTGCGCAGCGTCGAGGTGATGGACCAGCGCGGGCTGCTGGACCGGTTCCTGGCGGTCAGTGAGACATTCCAGGTGGGCGGCTTCTTCGGCGGAATTCAGAAACCGTGGCCGGACCGCCTGGACACCGCGCACCCGTACGGCCTCTCCACGCTGCAGCCGGTGACCGAACGGCTGCTGCGCGAACGCGCCGTCGAACTGGGCGCCGAGATCCGGCGCGGCTGCGAGGTGGCCGGGCTGAGCCGGTCCGCAGACACGAACGGGGACGGTGACGAGGCCGGTGACGAGGCCGGGGTGACCGTCGAGCTGACGGACGGCACGCGGCTGCGCTCGCGGTACGTCGTCGGGTGCGACGGCGGCCGCAGCACCGTGCGCAAGCAGCTCGGCGTCGACTTCGCCGGGCAGCCCGCCACGGTCGAGACGCTGCTCGGCGACATGGAGCTGGGCGAGGATCCGGCGACGGTCGCCGCCGTCGTCGAGAAGGTCCGCGGGACGCAGCTGCGGTTCGGCGTCATCCCCAACGGCGACGGCACGTTCCGGGTGATCGTGCCCGCCGAAGGGGTGTCCGAGGACCGGGCGACCGCGCCGACGCTGGAGGAGTTCAGGCAGCGGCTGCGGGCCGTCGCGGGCACCGACTTCGGCGTCCACTCGCCCCGCGGTCTGTCCCGCTTCGGCGACGCCACCCGGCAGGCCGAGCGCTACCGGGTCGGCCGGGTCTTCCTGGCCGGCGACGCGGCGCACATCCACCCGCCGACCGGCGGACAGGGGCTCAACCTCGGGGTGCAGGACGCGTTCAACCTCGGCTGGAAGCTGGCGGCGGCGGTCAACGGCTGGGCGCCGGAAGGGCTGCTGGACAGCTACCACGCCGAGCGGCACCCGGTGGGCGCGCGCGTCCTGGACAACACCCGGGCGCAGATCACCCTGCTGGGCACCTCGCCGGGCGCGGTCGCGCTGCGGGAGCTGTTCTCCCGGCTGATGGACTTCGAGGAGGTCAACACGTATCTGACCGGCATGGTCACCGCGGTCGACGTCCGCTACGACTTCGGCGAGGGCCATGACCTGCTCGGCCGGCGGCTGCGGGACCTGCCGCTCAAGCGCGGCCGGCTCTACGACCTGACGCACGAGGGCCGCGGGCTGCTGCTCGACGGCACCGGCCGGCTGTCCGTGGCGGGCTGGGCGGACCGGGTCGACCATGTCGTCGACGTGGCGGAGGGCCTCGACGCCCCGGCCGTACTGCTGCGGCCGGACGGCCATGTGGCGTGGGCCGGTGGGGAGCAGGCGGACCTGCACGCCGCGACGGCCCGGTGGTTCGGCGCCCCCTCCGCCTGACCGCACGCCGCGCCGCGTCCGACTCCCCCGGGGGAACCCCGCCCCCGGTACGTACCTGTAGGCACCGCAGATCGGAACCGACCACGTGAAACCCCTGACCACCAGCGCGTTCGACCTCCCCGACCGCCTCTCCCCCAAGGCCGACCCGGCGCTGATCGCCGATGACGAGCGGCACTTCGCGGCCGTCGCCGACTGTCTGGAGCAGTCGATCGCCGAGCTGACCGACCGGCTCGCGGCCGAACGCAGGGCGCCCGGCGGGGCGAGCCGACAGGCGATGGACCGGGATGTGGAGATCCACCGGCTGACCGCCCGGCTGCGCGCGCTGCGCCGGTTCGGCCTGGATCTGTGCCTCGGGCACATGGTCGCCGCGGACGGCTCCGGGCCGCTGTACGTGGGCCGGCTCGGGCTGACCGACAGCACGGGCCGCCGGCTGCTGCTCGACTGGCGATCCCCGGCGGCCGAACCGTTCTTCGGCGCCACCCACGCCGACCCGATGGGCCTGGCGAGCCGCCGCCGTTACCGCTGGCACGGCGGCCGGATCAACGACTACTGGGACGAGGTGTTCGCCCCGGAGGGGTTCGCCGGGCATGCCGCGCTGGACGACCAGTCGGCGTTCATCGCCAGCCTCGGCGGCCACCGGTCGGCCCGGATGCGTGATGTGCTGGGCACCATCCAGGCCGACCAGGACGCCGTCATCCGGGCCGGCTCCCGGGGCACGCTCGTCGTCGACGGCGGGCCCGGCACCGGGAAGACCGTCGTCGCGCTGCACCGCTCCGCCTACCTCCTGTACGCCGACCCGCGCCTGGGCCACCGGCGCGGCGGGGTCCTGTTCGTCGGCCCGCACGAGCCCTACCTCGGGTACGTCTCCGATGTGCTGCCCAGCCTCGGGGAGGAGGGCGTACAGACGTGCACCCTGCGGGACCTGGTCGCGGAGGGGGCCGGGGCGGTGGCCGAGACCGATCCGGAGGTGGCGCGCCTCAAGGCGTCCGCGGACCTCGTGCACGCGGTCGAGCCGGCCGTCCGGTTCTACGAGGAGCCGCCGACCGAGGGCGTACGGGTGGAGACGCACTGGTCCGACATCTGGCTGAGCGCCGCCGACTGGGCCTTGGCGTTCGGGGCGGCGGACCCGGGCACCCCGCACAACGAGGCGCGCGACCAGATCTGGGAGGAGCTGCTCACGATCCTCGTGGACAAGCACGACGGCGACGCCCCGGAGGAGGCGCTGCGCGCCTCGCTGCGGCGGAACCGGGAGCTGTTCGCCCTCTTCGACCGGGCCTGGCCCCTGGTCGGTGCGGCCGACCTGGTCGGCGACCTCTGGTCCGTACCCGCCTATCTGCGCAGGTGCGCGCCCTGGCTGAGCCCCGAGGAGGTCCGGCGGCTGCAGCGCCCGGACCCGCGGGCCTGGACGGAGTCGGACCTGCCGGTCCTGGACGCGGCCCGGCAGCGGCTCGGCGACCCGGAGGCCTCCCGGCGCAGGCGCCGCCACGCGGCGGCCGCCGCCGCCGAACGCGCGCGGATGGACGAGGTCGTCGACAGCCTGCTGGCCGACGAGACGCTGGCCGACGCCGACGCGGACGGCGAGGGTGCGCTGGTGATGCTGCGCGGGGCGGATCTGCGCGAGTCGCTGGCCACCGCCGACCGGCCGAGCGGGGTGGAACCCGACCTGCTGGCCGGGCCCTTCGCGCACATCGTCGTGGACGAGGCCCAGGAACTGACCGACGCCCAGTGGCAGATGCTGCTCCAGCGGTGTCCGTCCCGGAGCTTCACCGTCGTCGGGGACCGTGCGCAGGCCCGGCACGGGTTCACCGAGTCGTGGCGGGAGCGTCTGGAGCGGGTCGGTCTCGACCGGATCACCCTGGCCTCGCTGACCATCAACTACCGGACGCCGGAGGAGATCATGGCGGAAGCGGAGCCGGTCGTCCGGGCCGTGCTCCCCGACGCCAATGTGCCGGTCTCGGTCCGCAGCAGCGGCATTCCCGTCGCCCACGGGTCCGTGGCGGACCTGGAGTCGGTCCTGGCCGACCGGCTCGCCGCGCACGACGACGGGACCGCCTGCGTCATCGGCGCTCCCGCGTTCCGGACGACGACGCCCCGGGTGCGGTCGCTGACCCCGGAACTGTCGAAGGGCCTGGAGTTCGACCTGGTCGTCCTCGTCGACCCGCAGGACTTCGGTGAGGGCGTCGCGGGGGCGGTGGACCGGTATGTCGCGATGACCCGGGCGACCCGGGAACTCGTCGTCCTGACGAGCTCCTGAGGCCGACGGGTTCAGAGTCCGGGGCGGTCCTGGGCGGTGTTTCAGTGCCAGGGCAGGCCGGCGCGGTGCCGCCAGTACGCCTCCGGCTCCTCGACCAGGGCGTCGAGGCCGGCCCGCTGCTCGTCGTCCAGGTCGACGACGGCCGCGTGCAGATTGCCGGAGAGCTGGGCGGCCGTGGCGGCGCCGGAGAGCACGACGCCGGCCCAGGGCTGGTGCAGGACCAGGGCGAGGGCGACCGCGTCGCCGCCCACGCCCGCGCCGGCCGCGATCTCCTGGAACACGGCGGGGGCCTCCTCCCCGGCGAGCCGCCCGTTGGCCATGCCCTCCTTGACGATCACGGTGAGCCCGGCGTCGTGGGCCTCGGCGAGCGCGGGCGCGGCCGAGGTCTCCAGGGCGTTGTAGGTGGCCTGGACCGTACGGAAGAGGGGTTCGCCGTCGACCGTGACGGCGAGGGCGGCCCGGATCGCCTCGGCCTGGGCGGGGCCGCTGGTGGAGAGGCCCACGGTGACGCCGTCGGCGGCCAGGGCGGCGAGGCGGTCGAGCAGTTCCTTGTCGCTGAGCGCCGGGCTGTCCGGGGTGACCGAGTGGACCTGGTAGAGGCTCAGCCGGTCGCCGAGGAGGTCCCGGGTCTCGGCGTACTGGCGCTCGAAGGTGGCGAGGCTGTGGTCCTTGACCTCGTGGGCCTCGGCCTCGACGTTCCAGTCGGCGGTGTAGGTGTAGCCCCATTTGCTGCCGACGACGAGGTCGGTGAACGAGGGCCGGGCGTCCAGCCACTCGGCGAGGAACTCCTCGGCACGGCCGTAGGAGCGGGCGGTGTCGACGTACCGGACGCCCTGAGCGTAGGCGGCGTCCAGCAGCTCGTGGGTGCGGGCGCGCAGGGCGTCGACGTCCCGGTCGGCGGGCAGGTCCCGGTCGCGGTGGAGGTTGATGTAGCCGGGCCTCCCCACGGCGGCCAGGCCCAGTCCGATGTGGGCGGTCGGGGTCGTCGCGGCGGCCAGGGCGGCGAAGGGCATCGCGGGCTCCTCGGGGTCGGGTTTCGGTTACTCCTACCCCGGTGAACGTAGCTCGCGACACCCTTCGTGGACCTCTTACGACACCGCCGCCACCTGCTGCGACCGGACCGGTGGCCCTACTGGCGGGCGGTCGCCCAGGCGTGCTGGGCCGCCAGGTCCTCCTTCACCTCGGCGAGCTGGACGGCGACGGCGGAGGGCGCCGTTCCGCCCCGGCCGTCGCGGGAGGCGAGGGCGCCCCGCACGTTGAGGACCGTGCGGACCTCGGGGGTGAGGTGCTCGGAGATCTTGGCGAACTGCTCGTCGGTGAGCTGGTCGAGCTCGATGCCGTGCTGCTCGCACTCCTTGACGCAGGCGCCGGCCACCTCGTGCGCCACCCGGAACGGCACGCCCTGCTTGACCAGCCACTCCGCGATGTCGGTCGCGAGCGAGAAGCCCGCCGGGGCCAGCTCCTCCATGCGCTCGCGGTTGACGGTGAGGGTGGCCATCATGCCGGTGAAGGCGGGCAGCAGGACCTCCAGCTGGTCGCAGGAGTCGAAGACGGGCTCCTTGTCCTCCTGGAGGTCCCGGTTGTACGCCAGCGGGAGCGCCTTGAGCGTGGCGAGCAGGCCGGTCAGGTTGCCGATGAGACGGCCGGACTTGCCCCGGGCCAGCTCCGCGATGTCGGGGTTCTTCTTCTGCGGCATGATCGAGGAGCCGGTGGAGAAGGCGTCGTGGAGGGTGACGAAGGAGAACTCCTTCGTGTTCCAGATGATGACCTCCTCCGCGATCCGGGAGAGGTTCACGCCGATCATCGCGGTGATGAAGGCGAACTCCGCGACGAAGTCCCGCGAGGCGGTGCCGTCGATGGAGTTGGCGACCGAACCGTGCTCGAAGCCCAGGTCGGCGGCGACCGCCTCCGGGTCCAGCCCGAGCGAGGACCCGGCGAGCGCCCCGGAGCCGTACGGCGAGACGGCCGTGCGCTCGTCCCACTGGCGCAGCCGCTCGGCGTCCCGGGAGAGGGACTGGACGTGGGCGAGCACGTGGTGGGCGAAGAGGACGGGCTGGGCGTGCTGGAGGTGGGTCCGGCCCGGCATGGCGACGTCGGCGTTGGCCTCGGCGAGGCCGACCAGCGCGCTCTGGAGGTCGGCGATCAGACCGCCGACGATCCGGGCGTGGTCGCGCAGGTACATCCGGAAGAGCGTGGCGATCTGGTCGTTCCGCGACCGGCCGGCCCGCAGCTTGCCGCCGAGGTCGGGGCCGAGGCGCTCCAGGAGTCCGCGCTCCAGGGCGGTGTGGACGTCCTCGTCGGCGATGGTGCCGGTGAAGGAGCCGTCGGCGACGTCGGCTTCGAGCTGGTCGAGGCCTGCCTGCATCCGGGTCAGCTCGTCCTCGGTGAGCAGGCCCGCCTTGTTGAGGACGCGCGCGTGGGCGCGGGAGCCGGCGATGTCGTACGGCGCGAGCCGCCAGTCGAAGTGGACGGACGCCGACAGCTTGGCCAGCGCCTCGGCCGGTCCGTCGGCGAAACGCGCGCCCCAGAGCCGGACGTCACCGTTGTTGCTGCTCACTGCGTGCTCCTCAAAAAGCGAAGGCAAAAGGCCAAGGCGTAGGCCCGGTTGCGGATATGCGGCCGCCTCCCTGCCGCGTGACGACGGGGAGGCGGCTGTACAACGAGAGAAGATCAGGCGAGGTCGCGCTTGGCCGCGATCTTCGAGGAGAGGCCGAAGATCTCGATGAAGCCCTGCGCCTTGGACTGGTCGAAGGTGTCGCCCGAGTCGTAGGTGGCGAGGTTGAAGTCGTACAGCGACTCCTCGGACTTCCGGCCGGTGACGACGGCGCGGCCGCCGTGCAGGGTCATCCGGATGTCGCCGGTGACGTGCTGGTTGGCCTCGTTGATGAAGCCGTCGAGCGCCCGCTTGAGCGGGGAGAACCACAGGCCGTCGTAGACCATCTCGCCCCAGCGCTGCTCGACCTGCCGCTTGTAGCGGGCCAGTTCGCGCTCGACGGTGACGTTCTCCAGCTCCTGGTGGGCGGTGATCAGCGCGATCGCGCCGGGCGCCTCGTACACCTCGCGGGACTTGATGCCCACGAGCCGGTCCTCGACCATGTCGATCCGGCCGATGCCCTGGGCGCCGGCCCGCTCGTTGAGCTGCTGGATCGCCTGGAGGACGGTGACGGGACGGCCGTCGATGGCGACGGGCACGCCCTCCTTGAAGGAGATGACGACCTCGTCGGCCTCGCGCTGGACGGCGGGGTTCTCGGTGTACTCGTAGATGTCCTCGATCGGCGCGTTCCAGATGTCCTCCAGGAAGCCCGTCTCGACGGCGCGCCCGAAGACGTTCTGGTCGATGGAGTACGGGGACTTCTTGGTGGTCGCGATCGGGAGGTTCTTCTCCTCGCAGAAGGCGATCGCCTTGTCCCGGGTCATCGCGTAGTCGCGGACCGGGGCGATGCACTTCAGGTCGGGGCCGAGCGCGGAGATGCCGGCCTCGAAGCGGACCTGGTCGTTGCCCTTGCCGGTGCAGCCGTGGGCGACGATCCCGGCGTTGTGCTTGTGGGCGGCGGCGACGAGGTGCTTGACGATGGTCGGCCGGGAGAGGGCCGAGACCAGCGGGTAGCGGTCCATGTAGAGGGCGTTGGCCTTGATCGCCGGGAGGCAGTACTCCTCGGCGAACTCGTCCTTGGCGTCCGCGACCTCGGCTTCGACGGCACCGCAGGCGAGCGCGCGCTTGCGGATGACGTCCAGGTCCTCGCCGCCCTGGCCGACGTCCACGGCAACGGCGATGACCTCGGCGCCCGTCTCCTCGGCGATCCAGCCGATGGCGACGGAGGTGTCCAGGCCGCCCGAGTAGGCGAGTACGACGCGCTCGGTCACGGGTTTCTCCTTACGGTGCAATCACTGATGGGTATAACTATGCAGTCCTCTGTATTGTTTGTCAAAACAGCAGGTCAGGGTGGTGCGCGTGGCCGTTCGGTCGGGAAATGCCGAGGCTTCTCGACCGGAGCGGCTCTAGCATCGGCACCTTACGAAAGGGGGCACGGTGGACGGCCGTGACAAGGAGACCGTGAGCCCGGTGGTGCGGGTGTGGGAGGGCGCCGCTCCGGCCGAGGTGTTGGACGGCGCGTCGGCCGATGCGTGGTTGGACTTCGACGCCGACGTCCGGTGTCTCGACGACCGCCCGTGGCTGCCGGCCCGGTCGCCCGGGGAGCCGGTTCGGCCGCCCGGGGAGCCGGTTCGGCCGCCCGGGGAGCCGGTTCGGCCGGCCCCCACGCTGCTGGAC
>MUNB01000244.1 GCA_002154345.1 Streptomyces griseus | reverse complement strand
CAGGTGCCCCGCCCGCCCCCACCCCGTCCCATGAACAGGAGACCCTGGTGCCGGTCCTCCCTGGAGCCGAGCCGTTCCGCCACGAGGGCGGAGAGGTCGGCGTCCTCCTCTGCCACGGCTTCACCGGATCCCCGCAGTCGCTGCGCCCCTGGGCCGACCACCTCGCCGAGCGCGGGCTGACGGTCTCGCTGCCGCTGCTGCCCGGCCACGGCACCCGCTGGGAGGACATGGCGGTCACCGGCTGGCAGGACTGGTACGCGGAGGTCGACCGGGAGCTGCGGGTCCTCGCGGAGAAGTGCGAGCAGGTCTTCGTCTTCGGGCTGTCCATGGGCGGCGCGCTGAGTCTGCGGCTGGCGGCCAAGCACGGGGACGTGATCAGCGGTCTGGTGCTGGTCAACCCGGCCAACAAGGTGCACGGCCTCTCGGCGTACGCGCTGCCCGTCGCCCGTCATCTGGTGCGGACGACGAAGGGCGTGGCCGACGACATCGCGCTGCCGGGCTCGCACGAGGTGGGCTACACCAAGGTGCCGCTGCACGCCGCGCACGCGCTGCGGAAGTTCCTCCGGCTGGTCGACGGGGAGCTGCCCCAGGTGACCCAGCCGGTGGTGCTGCTGCACAGCCCGCAGGACCATGTCGTGCCGCCCGCGGACAGCGCGCGGATCCTCGGCCGGATCTCCTCCACGGATGTTTCGGAGATCCTGCTGGAACAGAGCTACCACGTGGCGACGTTGGACCATGATGCGGAGCGGATCTTCGATGAGAGCTACCGGTTCATCGGCCGTCTCGCACCGAACGTCGGGATGAAGGGGAGCACGTCCGGTGGCTGAGCACGACGCGGAACGCACAGGCAGCGACGAGGAGCGCGAACCGCGCGCCACGGAGCCCGCGGCCGTCCCGGAGGGGACGAAGCCGGCCGGCGACGGGGGCGCGGAGCAGGAGCGGGCGATCGACGAGGACGCGGCGTGGGCCGCGATCGTCGCGGGGTACGGGGAGGAGCCGCCGGACCCGCCGGGCGCCAAGCCGTTCAAGTCCATCGAGGACCTGGCCCTGCTGGAGGACGACCAGCGCAATGTGACGGGGCCGGACGACGGCTCCGCCGGTGACCCGGCGGACAAGGGGTCCGGCAAGACGCCCCCGAAGCCGCCGGAGAAGAAGCCGCTCGGCAGTTCCGTGGTCTTCGCGCCCGGCGTCGCCGGTCCGCGGGACTACGAACTGCCCGAGTCCAAGGACGACGGCATCGATGTGCCGGACGACGGGGACGAGGGCCATTTCGTGCCCCCGGAACCGCCGCCGCTGCCGGAGGCCGACGTCACGGCGAAGTTCGCCTGGCTCGCGGTGATCGGCGGGCCGGTGCTGATGCTGATCGCGGTGCTGCTGCGGTGGGAGATGACGTGGTGGCTCACCACGCTCTGCATCGGCGGCTTCCTCGGCGGCTTCGCCACCCTGGTGGCCCGGATGCCGCACGACGACGATGACGACACCTACGGCGACCCGGGGCGCGGCGCGGTCGTGTAGGTCAGCGCGTGACGGGCACCCTGAGGGCGGCCAGGACCGGCAGATGGTCCGTGGCCGCCCTCAGGTCGTCCTCGCTCACCCCGGGCAGTCCGCTCGGCACCCCGCAGCCGAGCACCTCGATGCCCGGGGTCGCGAACACCGCGTCGATGCGCTTACGGGGCGCGTCGGGCGGGAAGGTGAGCTCGCCGCCCCACGGGGCGACGGCCCGGCAGTCCTGAAGCGTCCCGGCCAGCCGCCGGAAGGCCTTCCCGGTCGGTACGTCGTTGAGGTCGCCGCCCGCCACCGCGTGCTCCACGCCCATGGCCGCCAGCCGCTCCAGCAGCAGGTCCGCCTGGGCGAGGCGTTCGTCGCGCTGGAGGCTCAGATGGCAGCTCAGCACCCCGAGCCGGGCCCCGGCGATCCGCACCACGGCGGTGGCGAAGCCCCTGCGGTGCAGGCCGGGGGTGAGCGGCAGCAGGACGTCCTCGGTGCGCTCGACGGAGGCCCGCAGCGAGCAGAGCAGCAGCGGCCCGGCGGCGGTGGCCCCGCCGCTCAGCACCACCAGACCGCTGCTCTTCGCGAGCCTGGCCGCGGCCTTGCGCCAGCGGAAGAAGCGCGGGGCCTCCTGGACGAGGACCAGGTCGGGCGCGCAGGCGCTGATCACCCGGGCCAGTGCGGCGGTGTCGTCGTGCAGGGAGCGGACGTTGTAGCTCAGCACGCGGATCACGGCTGAACCGTCCGGCTCGGTACGGGAGTCGGGCAACGGCGTCAGGACCATGCGGGCCACCCTACGACGGACGCCCGCCGCTGCCCCGGAGGGCGGCGACGGGCGTCCGTCGTGCTCGGATGCGGCCGGGCCGGTCAGCCCTGGCGGGCCAGGTCGGCCGCGCCCACGAGCCCTGCCTTGCCGCCGAGTTGAGCGGCCAGCACCTGGGCGTGCGGGCGCCACTCGCCGCCGATCAGCCAGCGCCGGAACGACTTGCGGATCGGGTCGAGGACGAGCTCGCCCTCGTCCGAGACGCCGCCGCCGACGATGAACGCGGACGGGTCGAACAGCGAGGCGAGGTCGGCCAGTCCGGCGCCGGCCCAGCGGGCCAGCTCGCGGAAGGAGTCGATGGCCACCGGGTCGCCCTGGCGGGCGGCCTCGCTGATGTGCTTGCCCTCGATGCCGTCCACCGAGCCGTCGCCGAGACCGAGCAGGACGGCGGCGTTCTCGGGGGTGGCGTTGGCGCGCTGCTTGGCGTACCGGACGAGCGCGCGGCCGGAGGCGTACTGCTCCCAGCAGCCCTGACTGCCGCAGCCGCACAGCAGTCCGTCCGGGACGACCCGGATGTGGCCGAACTCGGCGGCCACGCCGAAGCGTCCGCGGCGCAGCTTGTTGCCGATGATGATGCCGCCGCCGAGGCCGGTGCCGAGCGTGATGCAGATGACGTCGTCGTGGCCCTGGCCGGCCCCGAAGCGATACTCGCCCCAGGCCGCGGCGTTGGCGTCGTTCTCGACGACGACGGGCAGGCCGACACGCTGCTCGACCTTGTCCTTGAGCGGTTCGTGGCGCCAGTTGATGTTCGGTGCGAACAGGACGGTGGCGCGCTTGTCGTCGACGTAACCGGCGGCGCCGATGCCGACGGCCTCCACGTCGTGGCCCTCGCTCGCCCCGGCCACCGCCGCGCAGATCGCGTCGACGATGCCTTCGGCCGTCGGCGGGGTCGCCACCTTGAACGTCGAGAGGATCCGGCCCTCTTCGTCGACCACTCCAGCCGCGATCTTCGTGCCGCCGATATCGACGCCGATGGTGAGTCCCATGAATCCCTCAGTTTCGGTCGAGCCCCGCTAGGGGCAACCGTACCCGAGGCGTGGCCCGGCCCGGCCGGGGCCGGTCGGTCCCGGCCGTTGTGTCCGGTCAGTCGAGGTCGATGCGTTCGGTGCCGGAGGGGCCTTCGTCCCGGGGGTCGGACGGGTCCTCGGCGGCCTGCTTCGCGGGGCCGGCGGTGCCCGCCGCGCCCTCGGTGGTGCGGGTCCAGCGGCTCTCCTGGCCCTCGACCGCGGAGCGGTAGGCGGCCAGCAGCTCGTTGCCCGCGGCGGCGAGGTGGTCGAAGAGCTCCGGGTTGCGCTCGATGACGGGTTCCACGGCGGACTTCGCCTGCCGGATGGCCTGCTGGACCGCGCCCTGGGCGGCGACGCCGAGCAGCGGGGTCTGGAGCGAGGAGACCTTGTCGGCGACCGCGTCGACCAGCTTGCGCAGCTCCTCGGCGGCGGAGCCGGGCGGCGTACCGTACTGCGCCCGGCGGCGGGCCTTCTCGGCGGCGAGGTCCTCGGCGCAGGCGTCGGCCCACGCGTCGCCGTCGACGGGACGATCGGTGGCTTCACTCATGGCGGACTCCTGCGACGCGGGCGGCCGACGGTCGGCCTGCGGTTCACGTACCACCGACGTTACCCGAATGGCCGCACACCGTTCAGGAGGTGCGCGGCCACAGGGCCGGATCCGGGGTGAACCGCACCCGCAGCACCCCGTCGGCCAGGGCCGCGCCGGAGACGGTGCAGCGGCGCAGCGCGGAGGCGATCCGGATGATCCGGTGGAAGGGGCCGACGGTCAGGAGCAGTTCGTCGCCCCGGCGGACCAGGCGCAGGTCCTCCTTGGCGGCCCCGGGCAGCGGCAGACACCAGGTGAGGACCGTCGGCGTCTCCTCGGCGCCGGTCTCCTCCTCGGTCCACCAGGGGTCCTCGGCGCGGCCGGGCGTGCGGTCGTCGGGGGCGGGGAGCTCCAGCGCGGCCAGGTCGTCCGGTCCCTGCGGGTCGCGGCCCAGGTGGGCGGCCTCGTGCACGGGGACGTCCGGGGCCACGTCCTGGTGCCAGTGGTCCAGGCACTTCTCCTGCTGGGCGGCGAGCGCGGCGAACCAGGGGTCGGAGGAGTGCCGGGGCAGCACCCGGGAGGCGACCAGCAGGTCGGCGCTCAGTCCGTGCAGAGCGAGGCCGGTCCGGGCGGTGCGCAGGGCGTCCTCGGCGGCCGGGCCCGGCTCCGCGACCAGCCGGAGCGTGGTGGAGCCGTCCTCGATCAGGGCCTGGACGGCGGCCAGCTCCTCGTCCTTGCGGGCGGCGGCCTCGTACAGCCACTGCGCGGGCATCGGGACCCCGGCGAGCTGGGCGAGGACCGGGCGCAGGGCGCGGGCGGCCTGGCGTTCGGCGGGGAGCAGCCGGCGCAGATAGCGGCGCAGCTGCTGCGGCAGGGCGAGCAGGGCGAGGGCCTCGGTGAGCGGCGGGAGGTCGACGACGAGGGTGTCGTAGCCGGACCAGTCGCCCTCGGCGGCCCGGCGCAGCGTGTGCAGCAGGGCGAGCTGCGCGGAGCCGGGGAGTTCGGTGAGCTCCTCGCCCTCCAGCCGGCCCGCGCCGAGCAGGTCCAGGACGCCGGACGCACGCTTCTGGAGTTCGGTGAGTTCGGCGCGGAAGTGCTCGCCGGAGTCGATACGGGCGTGGTCCAGGCGGTCGGCGACCCGGGTGGGTTCCGTACCGGCGGGGAGGCCGGGTATGACCTCGGCGGAGATCAGGAGGGTGCGGTCGCCCCGTGCGGCGGCGGCCAGTGCGGTGGCGGCGGCGACGGTGCTGCGGCCCGCGCCGCCGAGGCCGGTGACCAGTACCGTACGCACGGCTCTCAGGTCCCCGGGGCGGACTCGACGCGCTTCTTCAGACCGGCCAGGGCGCGGTCGATGATGACCTTCTCGGCCTTGCGCTTGATCATGCCGAGCAGCGGGATCTTGACGTCGACGGCGAGCCGGTAGGTGACCTCGGTGCGTTCGCCGCCGCCGATCGGGGCGAGCGCGTAGGTGCCGTCCAGGGAGCGCAGCATCTGGGACTTGACCAGGCTCCAGCTGACCTCGTTCTCGCCGGTCCAGGTGTAGGAGAGGACGTGGTCGTCCTTGATCGCTCCGGCGTCCAGGACGAGGCGGACCTGCTCGGCGCGGCCCTGGTCGTCGGTGGAGAGGACCTCGGCCTCCTTGACCTCGCCGGTCCACTCCGGGTAGCGGGCGAAGTCGGCGATCACGCCCATGACGTCGGCCGGTGCCGCCTCGATCGTGATGCTCGAGCTGGTGTGTTCAGCCATCGCCGTGGCCCTCCAGTGCGGTGTTTCCGGTCGCGTTCGGCAGGAGCCTGCCGCTGTGCAGGCTATCGCGTGCCCGGGGCGCTCCGGTCCACGGCCCGGCCGCCCGCGGTCACCAGGTGAGCGCCCAGGGCTTTCCGGTCGAGGCGAAGTGGCCGACGTTGACGCACTCGGTGGTGCCGATGCGCATCCGGCGGACCAACGGCTGGTGAACATGGCCGAAAAGCGCGTACCGGGGGCGGGTGGCGCGGATCGCCTCCAGCAGGGCGGTGCTGCCGCGTTCGAAGCGGCGGGCGACGGTGTCGTACGTCAGCTCGGGGACCTCGGGCGGGATGTGCGAGCAGAGGACGTCGACCGGGCCGAGCGCCTCGACCTTGGCCGCGTACTCCTCGTCGCTGATCTCGTACGGGGTGTTCATCGGGGTCTTGAGGCCGCCGCCGACGAAGCCGAAGACCCGGCCGCCGATCTCGACGCGCTCGCCGTCCAGCACGGTGGTGCCGGGGCGGGCGTACTCCGGCCAGAGGCCGGGGACGTCGACGTTGCCGTAGGTGGCGTACGTCGGGGTGGGGAAGGCGGCGAAGAGTTCGGCGTACTGCCTGCGTACCGCGCCGAGGATCTCGGTGTTGCGGTCGCGGCCCGCCCACAGCTCGCGGCCGAAGGCGCGGGCCTCGTCGTAGCGGCGGGCGGTGCGCAGGGCGACGATGCGGGTGGCGTTCTCCTTGCCGAACAGGTCGGGGAAGATGCCGCGCGAGTGGTCGGCGTAGTCGAGGAAGAGCACCAGGTCACCCAGGCAGATCAGGGCGTCGGCGCCGTCCCCGGCGCGGGCCAGGGCCTCGGTGTTGCCGTGCACGTCGCTGACCACGTGTATCCGGGTGGACCGGGCGGCCGAGCCCCCGTTGTCCGGTTCGCTGCCTCGCATGGGATCACCCTAGGCCGCCCGTTCCATCGCTGGGTAGACCGTCCGGACCTGCGGTTACTTCCACGTCGGGACACCGGTGGACTACTGTGCGCGAAAGGGCCATTTATATGTGTGATGCATAAGACATCTGGCCGGAACCCCCTATCCGGAACCGCGTACCGGTGGGTAACGTCCGGGCAGTCCAGTTGTGCTCACCCCACTGAGCACCCGCCATTCTTGGACCGCAGCCGGTGCGTCACACAGAGCCGTGGCACCGGAGCCCGATGAGGAGCAGCAGTCTTGCGCGAGTTCAGCCTTCCGGCCCTGTACGAGGTCCCGACGGACGGCAACCTGACGGATCTCATCCGCCGCAATGCCGCTCAGCATCCCGATGTAGCGGTGATGAGCCGCAAGGTGGCCGGCGTCTGGACGGACGTCAGCGCCACCCAGTTCCTGGCCGAGGTGAGAGCCGCCGCCAAAGGGCTGATCGCCTCGGGCGTGCAGCCCGGCGACCGGGTCGCCCTGATGTCGCGCACCCGTTTCGAGTGGGTGCTGCTGGACTTCGCGATCTGGAGCGCGGGAGCGGTGACCGTGCCGGTGTACGAGACCAGCTCCGCCGAGCAGGTGCAGTGGATCCTCGGTGACTCCGGGGCGGTGGCGGTGCTCGTGGAGAGCGACGCGCACGCCGCCTCCGTGGCCTCCGTACGGGACGCGCTGCCGGAGCTGGAGCACGTCTGGCAGATCGACGCGGGCGCCGTGGAGGCGCTCGGCAAGGCGGGTGCCGAGGTCTCGGACGAGACCATGGACCTGCGGATGCTCAGCGCCAAGGCGGACGACCCGGCGACGATCGTCTACACCTCGGGCACCACCGGCCGTCCCAAGGGCTGTGTGCTCACCCACCGCAGCTTCTTCGCGGAGTGCGGCAACGTGGTGGAGCGGCTGAAGCCGCTGTTCCGTACGGGCGAGTGCTCGGTGCTGCTGTTCCTGCCGGCCGCGCACGTCTTCGGCCGGCTGGTCGAGGTGGCCTCGGTGATGGCCCCGATCAAGCTCGGCTGCGTCCCGGACATCAAGAACCTCACCGACGAGCTGGCCTCGTTCCGGCCGACGCTGATCCTGGGTGTGCCCCGGGTCTTCGAGAAGGTCTACAACGCGGCCCGCGCCAAGGCGCAGGCGGACGGCAAGGGCAAGATCTTCGACCGGGCCGCCGACACGGCGATCGCCTACAGCCGGGCGCTGAGCACCCCGCAGGGGCCTTCGCTCGGTCTGAAGCTCCGGCACAAGCTCTTCGACAAGCTGGTCTTCGGCAAGCTGCGCGCGGTGCTCGGCGGCCGGGGCGAGTTCGCGATCTCCGGCGGCGCTCCGCTCGGTGAGCGGCTCGGCCACTTCTACCGGGGCATCGGCTTCACGGTCCTGGAGGGCTACGGCCTGACCGAGAGCTGTGCGGCGACCGCGTTCAACCCGTGGGACCGGCAGAAGATCGGCACGGTCGGCCAGCCGCTGCCCGGTTCGGTCGTACGGATCGCGGACGACGGCGAGGTGCTGCTGCACGGCGAGCACCTGTTCACCGGGTACTGGAAGAACGAGTCCGCCTCCGTCGAGGCGCTGGCCGACGGCTGGTTCCACACCGGGGACATCGGCACGCTCGACGAGGACGGCTACCTCGCGATCACCGGCCGCAAGAAGGAGATCATCGTGACGGCGGGCGGCAAGAACGTCGCCCCGGCCGTCATCGAGGACCGCATCCGCGCGCACGCCCTGGTCGCCGAGTGCATGGTGGTCGGCGACGGGCGCCCGTTCGTCGGCGCGCTGGTCACCCTGGACGAGGAGTTCCTCAGCCGCTGGGCCGAGGAGCACGGCAAGCCGGCCGGTTCGACGGCCCTGTCGCTGCGTGAGGACGCGGAGCTGCTGGCCGAGGTGCAGCGGGCGGTGGACGACGGCAACGCGGCGGTCTCCAAGGCCGAGTCGGTGCGCAAGTTCCGTATCCTGCCCGCCCAGTTCACCGAGGAGGCGGGCCACATCACGCCGTCGCTGAAGCTGAAGCGGAACGTGGTGGCGAAGGACTTCGCGGACGAGGTGGAGTCGATCTACCGCGCCTGAGGGGATACGTCGGAGGGGCCCGCGCTTTTCGCAGAGCGCGGGCCCCTTCGCCGTACGGTCACAACAACGTCTTGAGCTTCTCCGCCAGCAGGTCCCAGCGCCACTTCTCCTCGACCCAGGCCCGGCCCCGCTCCCCCATCCGCTGCCGCAGCTCCGGGTCGCCGAGCAGCGTCACGATCCGGTCCGCCGACTCCTCGGCACTGCCGCCGCGCACCACCCACCCGGTCTCGCCGTCGAGCACCGCGTCCGGGGCGCCGCCCGAGTCGCCGGCCACCACGGGCAGTCCGGTCGCGGACGCCTCCAGGTAGACGATGCCGAGGCCCTCCACGTCGAGCCCCCGCCGCCGGGTCCGGCACGGCATGGCGAAGACGTCACCGGCCCCGTAGTGCGCAGGCAGTTCGGCCCAGGGCACCGCCCCGGTGAAGCGCACCGAGTCCTGGACGCCGGTCTCCGCCGCGAGGCGCTTCAGGTCCTCGGCGTACGGTCCGCCGCCGACGATCAGCAGCACCGCGTCCGGGATCTGCGCCAGGATCGCGGGCATGGCCAGGATCAGGGTGTCCTGGCCCTTGCGCGGCACCAGGCGGGAGACGCAGACGACCACCGGGCGGTCGGAGAGCCCGAGCCGGGCCCGGACCCTGTCGCCGCCGGAGCCCGGGTGGAAGGTCTTCTCGTCGACGCCGGGCGGCAGTTGCACCATGCGGCCGGCCGCGTCCGGGGTGAGGGCGGCGGCGATCCGGGAGCGGGTGTACTCACCGAGATAGGTGATCGTGTCCGTGCCTTCGCCGATGCGGCGCAGCAGTTGCCGGGAGGCGGGCAGCTGCGCCCAGCCGGCCTCGTGCCCGTGGGTGGTGGCCACCAGCCGCCGGGCGCCCGCGCGGCGCAGCGCCGGGGCCATCAGGCCGAGCGGGGCGGCCGCGCCGAACCAGACGGAGGTGCAGTCGTGTTCGCGCAGCAGGGCGGTGGCCCGGCGGGTGACGCGCGGGGTCGGCAGCAGCATCGTGGTGCGGTCGCGGACCACGGTGAAGGGCTGCTCGGCGTCGAAGGCGGCGGTGGCCGCCGCGCCCTCCTCGCCGCGCTTCCAGGTGGAGGCGTAGACGACGACCCGGTCGGGATCCAGGCGCAGCGCCATGTTGTGCAGGAACGCCTGGATGCCACCGGGGCGGGGCGGGAAGTCATTGGTCACGATCAAGGTCTTGTCCATCGCCGCCGACAGTACCGAACGGCCGCGCTTCACCGCTGACGCGCACGGCCCCCGGCATCATGGGCCGTCGGGGGCCGTGCGCGTCAGCG
>MUNB01000243.1 GCA_002154345.1 Streptomyces griseus | reverse complement strand
CGCCGGGCACCGCGCAGTGGCGGGCGGACCGGGCGCTGGGGGCGGAGCTGCCCGATCCGGAGCGCTCGACGGCCGCCGAAGTCGCGTCGTTCTTCGCCGGGTTGAGCGCCAAGGAGCGGCAACTGCTGGTGCTGCGGCACCCGTCGGTCGTCGGGAATCTGGACGGGGCGCCGCTGGAGGTGCGTTACCGCGCCAACTCCCTCGCGCTGACCGCCTCCGACGACCCCCGCTACCGTTCGCTGGCCGCGCCCGGACGCCAGATCCTCGCCTTCGACCCGCGCGGACGCGGCCTGGTCGCCGAGGTGTTCGGGGATCTGCGCGCGGCAAAGCGGGTCTCGGTGGTGGTGCCGGGGTCCGACAACGACGCCGGGACCTTCGACCGGAAGGTCGCCGCCCACGGGGCCCCGGCCGGAATGGCCCGGACCCTGCAGGTGGAGGCGGGTCCGGAGACCGCCGTCATCGCCTGGGCCGGGTACACCACCCCCGTCGGCGTCGGCATGGACGCGGCGACCGGGCGGCTCGCGGAGGCGGGCGCCGGGCGGCTGACCCGCTTCGCGGAGGGCCTGACGGCGGACGGGCTGCCCGAGCCGGCGATGTTCTGCCACAGCTACGGCTCCGTCGTCTGCGGGATCGCCGCCCACCGCCTGCCCGCCACCGACCTGGTGGTCCTCGGCTCCCCCGGCATGCGGGCGGACGATGCCGCGGGGCTGCGGACGAAGGCCCGGGTGTGGGCGGCGAAGGACCCGACCGACTGGATCGACAACGTGCCGAACGTGCGCTTCGCCGGTCTCGGCCACGGCACGGACCCGACCGACCCGGCGTTCGGCGCCCGCCGCGTACCGGCGGACGAGGCCCGGGGCCACGCCGGCTACTTCGCGCCCGGGACGGACTCGCTCCGGGCCTTCGCCGCCATCGCGCGGGGCACGACCACTCCGGAAGGTGCGACCCGATGAACGCCGTACCGAAGACACCACTGCGGAAGAACGCCGTACGCGGCGACGTCCGGCGGCTCGCCGCCCGTATCGACTCGTCCACCCCCGCCCACCGCGACCGCGCGATCGACGGCCTGCGGGCCCTGGCGCTGCTCGCCGTGCCGCTCGGCCACTGGATGCTCGGCGGGTTCCGGCTGGACGCCGACGGGCTGCACAACGCGAGCCCGCTCTCGGCCTTCGGCGGGTTCGCGCCGGTCAGCTGGGTGCTCCAGATGCTGGGCATCTTCTTCCTGGTCGGCGGGTACGCCTCGGTGCTCTCCTACCGCCGCCGGACCTCGACGACGGCCGCGTGGCTGGGCGGCCGGCTGACCCGCCTCGGCCGGCCGGTGCTCGGGGTGACCGCCGTGTGGGCGGTGCTGCTCTCGGCGCTGTCCGCGCTGGGCGTGCCCGGCGACACCTTGCGTACGGCGTCGACGCTGGTGATCCAGCCGCTCTGGTTCGTCGGGGTGTACACCGTGGTCACGGCCCTCACCCCGGTCTGCGTACGGCTGGCGCGACGGCTCGGCGGCTGGGCGGCGCTGCCGCTGCTGGTCTCCGTCGCGGTGGTGGACTTCCTGCGTTACGGCCCCTTCGCGGAGGCGATGCCGTCCTGGCTGAGCGCGCTCAACATCCTGCCCGGCTGGCTGTTCGCCTATCAGCTGGGCGTTTCCTGGGGCGAGGGGCGGATCGGCCGGCGCGGGGCGCGGCTGCTGCTGATCGGCGGCGGGGTGCTGTTCGCCGTGCTGCTGCTCGCCTTCCACTACCCGGCGTCGATGGTCGGCGTGCCGGGCGAGGCCCGGACGAACTCGCATCCGCCGTCGCTGCTGGTGGTGGCGCTGGCTGCGGCGCAGAGCGGGGCGGCGATCCTGCTGCGCGACCGGCTCGGGCGGCTGCTGAGCAAGCCGCTGCTGTGGGCGCCGGTCGTGGTGGTCAACCTGTCGGCGATGACGATCCTGTGCTGGCACCAGACGGCGATGCTGGCCGCCGCCGTACCGGCCTCGCTCGCGGGCGCGGCGGGCACGACGGTGGCCGGGCTGACGACCGCGCCGGACACGGTGGGCTGGCTGCCGGCCCGGTTCGCCTGGCTGCCGGTGTTCGCCGGGCTGCTGGTGCTGATCGCCCGGTACGCGCGCCGTTTCGAGGCCCCGTGGCAGGCGGGCACCCGCGCCGCGAACGCCCGCCGCGCGCTGGCGGGACTGCTCGCGGCGGGGTTCGCGGTGTTCGCGCTGGGGCTGGCGTGAGGCCCCGAGGGGGTGGTGCCCGAGTGCGGCACTCCGGGCTACCGCTCCCGCACCGTCGCCGTGCTGCTCATGTCCGGGTAGCGGTCCCCCGCCACCCGGTCCGCGATCGGCTCCAGGGCGGCCAGTTCGTCCGCCGTCAGGGTCAGCCGGGTCGCGGCGACGTTCTCCAGGAGGCGGCCGCGCTTACGGGTGCCGGGGATCGGGACCACGTTCAGGCCGTGGACCTCGGCGCGCTGCTGGACCCAGGCGAGGGCCACCTGTGCGGCGGTCGCCCCGTGGGCCGCGGCGATCTTGTGGACGGGCTCCAGCAGGGCGGCGTTCGTCCTGGCGTTGTCGCCGGTGAAGCGGGGCTGGTGGGCGCGGAAGTCGTTCGCCGCGAGGTCCTTGCCCGCGTCGGTGAAGGCCCCGGTGAGGAAGCCCCGGCCGAGCGGGGAGTACGGGACGAGCGTGACGCCCAGTTCGGCCGCCGCGCCGACGGCGCTGCGCTCGACGTCCCGGCTGAAGAGCGACCACTCCGACTGGAGGGCGGCGATCGGGTGGACGGCGTACGCCTCGCGCAGCTCCGGGCCGGTGACCTCGCTCAGGCCGAGCTGCTTGACCTTGCCCTGCTGGACCAGCTCCGCCAGTGCGCCGATCGATTCGGCGAGCGGGACGGCGGGGTCGCGGCGGTGCATGTAGTAGAGGTCGATGACGTCGGTGTTCAGCCGGCGCAGGCTCGCCTCGACGGCGGTACGGATGTAGGCGGGGTCGTTGCTGATGCCCCGGTACTGCGGGTCGTCGGTGCGGACGAGCGCGAACTTGGTGGCGAGGGTGATCTCGTCCCGGTGGGCCCCGACGAACGGTGCGAGGAATTCCTCGTTGGCCCCGCGCCCGTAGGCGTCGGCGGTGTCGAAGAGCGTGACGCCCGCTTCCAGGGCCGCGTCCAGGGTGTCGCGGGCGGCGGCGAGGTCGGTGTCTCCGTAGAACTCGCTCATGCCCATGCAGCCGAGCCCCTGGACGCCGACCCGGGGTCCGCCGGCGCCGAGCTCCGTAGTGGCGATCTTGTTGCTGTCGTTGCCAGTCATCAGGCGCTGTGCCTCTCCGGCGCCCTGCGGGCGCCCGCGTAGAACTCGATCTTGTGGTCGAGGACGGCGAGGGTGTCGTGGAGCTCCGCGATCCGCGAGAGCACATCGCGGCGGGTCGCCTCCAGCAGTTCCTGCCGTTCCTCGAAGGTGGATTCGCCCTCGCGCAGCAGCTCGGCGTACCGCACCATGTCGGCGACGGGCATGCCGGTCATCCGCAGCTTGCCGACGAAGGCCAGCCAGTCCAGGTCGCGGTCGCTGAAGCGGCGCTGGCCGGTGTGCGAGCGGTCGACGTGGGGCATGAGGCCGATGCGTTCGTACCAGCGCAGGGTGTGCGCGGTGAGCCCGGTGCGGGCGACGACCTCGCTGATGCTGTAGCTGCCCGTGTCCGTGCCTGTACCTGTGCCCGTCATGCTCTCCACGCTAGATCCTTGGAGTGCACTCGAAGCAAGCGCGATCGGGGCTTCCTCACCCACCCCCCGGGGCTAATATGTTGTGTTTGCCCGAGATGAAGGAATGTTCATCCTGGCTTCATGTTCGTACCGCCCGGGGCCGTCAGGGTGAACCCATGGCTTTCTCACCTCGTCTGGCGGCCCTGGCGGCCGTCGTCGCCGTGCCGCTGGGCATAGCGGCCACCAGCTACGCCATGACCGACACCTCGGAGGCGCCGAAGGTGCCCCCCACCATTCAGCTGGACGAGAGTCCACGCCCCACACCGCCGTCGCCGAGCGGCACCCCCGCTCCGACCCGTACCGCGGACAGCTCCGTCGTGCCGGGCCCCTCCGCGGCCGACGACGACGATGACGACGACGACCTCGGTGATGACGGTTAGCCGGTCGTCGCTGGGCCTTCCGAGGATTTCCGCCCGGGTACGGATCCTGCTGTGGCTGCTGGTCGTGATGGCGGTCGCGCTGGGCGCGGTCGCCGTCACCGTGCGCTCGATCCTCCAGCGGGACGTGGACCATCGCATCAGCCAGCTGCTCACCCAGGAGACCGGCGAGTTCGCGAACTTCGTGCCGCAGGGGGTGGATCCGGACACCGGGGGCCGCTTCGACACGGCGGACCGGCTGCTCCGCGTCTATCTGCAACGGCAGTACGCCGACCCCGACGAGGAGTTGCTGGGTCTGACCGGCCGGCCCGGCGCACGGCCCGACGTCATCCGACAGCGCCGCGACCTGCCCCCGGACAGCGCCCTGTGGCGGGATACGGCCTCGCTGACCCGGATCCACGCCTCCGAGGACTCCTTCGGGACGCTGGAGCGCCCGCAGGGCGAGCTGCGCTGGGCCAAGGTCGCGATCGGGCCGTCCGGGGGCAGGCAGCCCGGCGCGTTCGTCGTCGCCTTCCACCCGGAGCGCGAACGGGCCGTCGCCGACCAGACGTTCTGGACGCTGCTCGCGCTGTCCGGGGTGGCGCTGCTGATGACGACCGGGATCGGCTGGGCGGTCGCCGGGCGCATCCTCGCGCCCGTACGGCTGGTGCGGACGACGGCGGCGGAGCTGACCGAGCAGGACCTCACCCGGCGGATCCCGGTGGAGGGCCGGGACGACATCGCGGCCCTCGCCGAGACGTTCAACGCGATGCTCGACCGCCTTGAGCAGGCGTTCGCCGCGCAGCGGGTCTTCGTCGACGACGCCGGGCACGAGCTGCGCACCCCGATCACCATCGTCCGGGGCCATCTGGAGCTGATGGGCGACGATCCGGCGGACCGGGAGGAGACGGTGCGGCTGGTCACGGACGAACTGGACCGGATGAGCCGGATCGTCGAGGACCTGCTGCTGCTCGCGGGGGCCGAGCGCCCCGACTTCGTACGCCCCGAGCCCGTCCAGCTCGCGGAGCTGACGGCCGACGTGTTCGTGAAGGTGCGGACCCTGGGCGACCGGGAGTGGCAGCTCGATGGCGTCGCGGACCGCGAAGTGCGCCTGGACGAGCAGCGGATGACGCAGGCGATGGTCCAGCTCGCGCAGAACGCCGTCCAGCACACCGTGCCCGGCCAGCGCATCCGTATCGGCTCGCGGGCGGATGTGGGGCGTGTGGAGCTGTACGTCGCCGACCACGGGCCCGGCATTCCGCCGGAGGACGCCGAAGTGATCTTCGAACGGTTCCGCCGGGGCACGTCCCGGCGCGGCACCCGCACCAGCGGCGCGGGCCTCGGCCTCGCCATCGTCAGAGCCATCGCGGAAGGCCACCACGGCCGCGTGGAGCTACGCCGTACCGAAGGCGGCGGAGCCACCTTCGTCATCACGCTGGAGACCGATTCATGAACCGCATCCTGATCGCCGAGGACGAGGAGCGCATCGCCTCGTTCGTCCAGAAGGGCCTGCGCGCCAACGGCTTCACCACGGTCGTCGCCGAGGATGGTGACCTGGCGCTGGGCCATGCGCTGACCGGCGGTTTCGACCTGATGGTGCTCGACATCGGGCTGCCGGGCCGGGACGGCTTCACCGTGCTGCGGGAGCTGCGCGAGGCCCGCGTCACGCTGCCGGTGATCGTGCTCACCGCCCGCGACTCCGTACGGGACACCGTGGCGGGTCTGGAGGGCGGGGCCGACGACTGGATGACGAAGCCGTTCCGCTTCGAGGAGTTGCTCGCCCGGGTACGGCTGCGCCAACGCACCGCCGCCCGCGCGCCCGAGGTGACCCTGTTGCGCAGCGGCAGCCTCGCCCTGGACCTGCGCACGCGCCGGGCCCGCGCGGAGGACCGGACGGTGGACCTGACGGCACGCGAGTTCGTGCTGCTGGAGATGTTCCTGCGCCACCCGGGTCAGGTGCTGTCGCGCGAGCAGATCCTGTCGCATGTGTGGGGGTACGACTTCGACCCCGGCTCCAACATCGTGGACGTGTATGTCCGCGCGCTGCGCCGGAAGCTGGGCGCGGAGCGGCTGGAGACGGTACGGGGCATGGGGTACCGGCTGCCGTAGCTCCGCGCGGCGGCAGCGGGCCACGGCTTACGGGAGCCGGGCGGGCGGAGGCCGTGACCGACAGCGGGCCACGGCTTGCGGGGAGGGCCGCGGCCGGATGAAAAGTCCTTAACCGGCCGCTCATCGACCGCTCACCCCGCCTTCAGAGGCTGTACAGCGTGCCTCTCACCCTCCGGCAGACCGTCGGCCTCTGCGCCGTCCTCGGACTCTGCGCTCTCCTCGCCGTCCCCGGCGCCGCCCCCGGCCTCAGCGCCGACGGGCGGCTCTCGCTCGCCGTCTTCGTCCTGGCCACCGCCGCCTGGATCGCCGCTCCGGTGGACGACGCCTACATCGCGCTCGGCGCGGGCCTGGCGCTGACGGTGACGGGGGTGATCAGCAGCGAGACCCTGTTCGCCACCCTGGGCGACGAGACGGTGTGGCTGCTGATCTGCGCCTTCGTCCTCGCGGCCGCCGTGACCCGGACCGGTCTGGCGGGCCGGGCCGCCGTCTTCCTGGTCGGCGGGGCCCGGACCGTACGCCAGTTGACGCATCTGACCACGGCCGGTCTGGTCGTCACCGCGTTCGCCGTGCCGGCCACCTCGGGCCGGGCCGCGCTCGCCCTTCCGGTGTTCCTGGCGCTGGCCGCCGCGCTCCGTGAACGGACCCGCCTGGTGGTGATGCTGGCGCTGCTCTTCCCCACCGTCATCCTGCTCTCCGCCGTCGCCACGCTCATCGGGGCGGGCGCGCACCTGATCACGGTCGGAGTGCTGTGGGAGCAGACCGGGGAGCAGCTGAGCTTTGTGCAATGGCTGGTCGTCGGGCTGCCGTTGGCCGTCGTCTCCTCCCATCTGGCGGCCGAACTGGTGCTGTTGACGACGACCCGGCGGGCCGACCGCAAGGGCCCGGTCACGATCACGGCGGCGCAGATCCAGGAGCACTCCGAGACGGCCGTCGAAGGCCCGTTCACCCCGGCGGAGTCCCGGTGCCTGCTGTTGCTGGCGACGGTCGTCCTGCTCTGGTGCAGCGAGCCGCTGCACGGGGTGTCGCCCGCCGTGGTCGCGCTGATCGGCGCGCTGGTGGCGACCTCGCCCGCGCTGGGCACGGTCCGCTTCAAGGACGGCCTGCGGACGGTGCCCTGGCCGTTGCTGCTGTTCATGGCGGCCACCATGGCCATGGGCGTCGCCCTCTCCGACTCGGGCACGGCGGACTGGCTGGTGGGCTGGATACCGCTCGGGGCGTCGACGCCCCCGTGGCTCTTCCTGACCGGTGTGGTCGTCGTCAGCACGGCCGCCCATCTGGCGCTCCAGTCGCGTTCCGCCCGGTCCTCCGTGCTGGTCCCGCTGGTGGTCGCGGCGGCGGTCGGGGCCGGGGTCAACCCGGTCACGGCGGCGCTGGCGTCCACGGCCGCCGCCGGCTTCTGCCACACGCTGCCGTCCTCGGCCAAGCCGGTCGCGCTCTTCGCGGACGTGCCCGGCACCCCGACGTACACGCCGCGCGACCTGCTGCGGCTGTCCGCCTTCCTCGCGCCGCTCACGGCGGCCCTCGTGCTCGCCTTCGCGCTCGTCGTCTGGCCGCTGCTCGGCGTACCCGTCCTTCTCGATCCGAACGAAAGGCCCCAGCCATGACCCACCGCATCGCCATCGCCCCCAGCGGTTTCAAGGAGTCGCTGTCCGCCGCCCGGGTGGCCGAGGCCATCGCCTCGGGCGTACGGCGGGTGCTGCCCGACGCCGATCTCGACCTCATCCCGCTGGTCGACGGCGGCGAGGGCACGGCGGAGGCGCTGGCCCAGGCGGGCGGCGGCCGGCTGGTGCCGTGCACGGCGACGGGCCCGGTGGGCGACCCGGTCGCCTCGCACTTCGCGCTGCTGGGCGGGCCCGGTCCGCTGACCGCCGTCGTCGAGATGGCGGCCGTCGCCGGGCTCGCCCTGGTGCCGCCGGACCTCCGCCACCCGGGCGCGACGACGACGTACGGCGTCGGCGAGCTGATCCGGGCGGCGCTGGACGCGGGGGCCCGGCGCATCCTGGTCGGCTGCGGCGATTCCGGTACGTCGGACGGGGGCGCGGGTGCGCTCCAGGCGCTCGGGGCCCGGCTGATCGACCGGCACGGCCGTGAACTCCGGCGCGGCGGCGGGGCGTTGCACGAGCTGGAGCACATCGACGCATCCGGCCTCGACCCGAGGCTGGCCGAGGCCGAGCTGCTCGTGGCCTGCAACCCGTACAACGTGCTGTGCGGAAAGCGCGGTGTGGCCCGGGTGTTCGGCCCGCAGAAGGGGGCGACCCCGGCGGAGGTGGAGCTGCTGTCGGCGGGCCTGGAGCGGCTGGCCGCCGTCCTCACCCGCGACCTGGCCCCGGCCTTCGCGACGGCGGCCCTCGACCTGCGGACGGCTCCCGGCACGGGCGCGTCCGGCGGCCTCGGAGCCGGACTCGCGGCGGTGGGAGCCCGCCTCCTCCCCCGTTACGACGTCCTCCTCGACGGCCTCGACCTGGACGCCCGGCTGGCCCGCGCCGACTTCGTGATCACGGCGGAGGGCGCACTGGACCACCAGACCGTGCGCGGCAAGATCCCGGCGGAGGTGGCGCGGCGGGCCCGGGCCGCCGGGGTGCCGGTCCTGGTGCTGGCCGGAACGATCGGGCCGGGCGCACAGGACGTACGGGCGGTGGGCGTGGACGCGTACAGCGCGATCCTGCCCGCGCCGATGACGCTGGTGGAGGCGATCGGCCGGAGCGACGAGTTCCTGGCCGACGCCACGGAGCGGGCGATGCGGATCATGGCGCTCGGCACCCGGCTGGCACCGCTGGCCGCGTGAGCGGTGAAGGCCCCGGGCGGCGACCTCGGGCCCGGAGTGGCGGCCTCGGGCCGGGGCAATGGCCTCGGGCCGGGGCGGTGACCTCGGGCCGGGGGCGGTGACCTCGGGCCGGGGCGATGGCTTCGGACCGGGCGATGGCCTCGGGCCGGGGGCAGTGGCCTCGGGCCGGGGCGGCGGCCTCGGGCCTCCCGGGGCCCGGGGCAGGATGCCGGGCACGGCCGTTAGGCTCGGGGACATGGAGAGCCTGCGCATCATCGACACCTGGCCGGTCACGACGGCGGCGGCCGCCGTCGTCCGGGCGGACGGCACGGTCCTCGGCACGCACGGGCCGGCCGACCACCGCTTCCCCCTCGCCTCGGTCACCAAGCCGCTCGCGGCCTACGCGGCGCTGGTGGCGTACGAGGAGGGGGCCGTGGAGCTGGACGAGCCGGCCGGGCCCGAGGGCTCCACGGTGCGCCACCTCCTCGCCCACACCAGCGGCCTCGCCTTCGACGAGCACCGGGTGACGGCCCCGCCCGGCAACCGCCGCCTGTACTCCAACGCGGGCTTCGAGGTGCTGGGCGACCACATCGCCAAGGCCTCCGGCATCCCGTTCGCGGAGTACCTGCGCCAGGCCGTCCTGGAGCCCCTGGCCATGACCTCCACGACCCTCGACGGCTCCCCCGCCCGCGACGGCGTCTCCACCGTCGCCGACCTGGTCCGCTTCGCCGCCGAGGTCCAGGCCCCGCGCCTGCTCGACCCGCGTACGGTCCTGGAGGCCCAGAGCGTCGTGCATCCGGGCCTCAAGGGCGTGCTGCCGGGCTACGGCCACCAGAGCCCGAACGACTGGGGCCTCGGCTTCGAGATCCGCGACTCCAAGTCCCCGCACTGGACGGGCAACACGTCCTCCCCGGCCACCTTCGGGCACTTCGGCCAGTCGGGCACGTTCCTGTGGATCGACCCGGTCGCGGGCGTCGCCTGCGTCGCGCTGACCGACCGCGCCTTCGGCCCGTGGGCGGCGGAGGCCTGGACCCCGTTCACGGACGCGGTTCTGGCCGAGCTGTCCTGAACCGGCTGCCGCCCAGCTCGGGCGGCGTCAGGCACTCGAACCAGACGGTCTTCCCGCCGCCGTCCCACCGCTTGATGATGCCCCAGTCGTCGGTGACGGCGTTGACGAGGACGAGCCCCCGGCCCCCGTCGTCCAGCGGGTCGCCCGTGATGGCGAGGGGCATGACGGGGCTGCTGTCCGCGACCTCGACGCGGACGCCCTCGCCGCGCGGCAACCGGAAGATGAGGGTCTGGCCGCGCCGGTCGGGCACGTGCTGCACGACGTTGGCGATCAGCTCGGTGAGCGCCAGCTCCGCCGCGTCGACGAGGAACATCAGCTCCCAGCCCTTGAGGTAGAGCCGCAGCACGCGGCGCAGATGCCGGGCGGAGTGCTCGCCGAGGGCGAAGTCGGAGCGGTAGACGGGCTCCCCGGGATCCCTCCGGGGGACAACTACGTGATTCATGTCACCAGGCTGCGACGTGATGGCTACGCTCGGCTACGTACCGAAACGAACGCCGCGAGGCGTTGCACCCGGAGGTCCGTCGCCGTGGCCAACATCCAGACGCTCGATCCCGACGCTTCACCGCTCGCCTACTACGGCGCGGAGTTGCGCCGCCACCGTGAAGCCCAGGGCCTGACGCAGCCGCAGTTGGGCTCCGCCATCTTCTGCACGGGCTCGCTGGTCGGCCAGGTCGAGACGACGAAGAAGGTCCCCACCCGCGACTTCTCGGAACGCGTGGACGCGGCTCTGGGCACGGACGGCGTGTTCTCCCGCCTGGTGGGCCTGGTGCTGCGAAGCCAACTGCCGACGTGGTTCCAGGCGTACGCGGACATGGAGGCGAAGGCCGCGTACATCTCCACGTACCAGGCGCAGTTGGTTTACGGGCTGTTGCAGACGGAGGACTACGCGCGGGCAGTGCTGGCCACCGGTATGCCGGACGACCTGGAGGGTCTGCTCGCCGCCCGGATGGAGCGCCAGCGCATCCTGGAGCGGGCGAAGCCGCCGCTGGCGTGGGCGATCCTGGACGAGGCGGTGCTGTACCGGCCGATCGGCGGCCACGAGGTGATGCGGGCCCAACTCCAGAAGTTGTTGGACTACGCGACGCACCGCTGGATGCGGATCCAGGTGCTGCCGTTCGAGGCTGGTGAACACGCGAGCCTGGCGGGTTCGTTCACCGGATTGCGCTTCGACAGCGACCCGGACATCGTCTACACCGAGGACGTCATCTCCGGCCATATGACGGCCAGCCCCGAAACAGTCAGGGAGGGCTCGCTCCGATACGCTCACCTCCAGGCCACCGCACTCTCCGTCGAGGAATCGGTGGCGCGGATCAGCCGCGTGATGGAGGAGCGTTATGGAGCACGGCCCTGACCTGACGAACGCGGACTGGCGCAAGTCGAGCTACAGCGGAAACACCGGCGGCGAGTGCGTCGAGATAGCCGAAGGTTTCCACGGCTCCGTCCCCGTCCGCGACAGCAAGAACCCCACCGGCCCCGCCATCCTCCTCGGGGCCCCCGCCTGGCAGGCGTTCGTGGACGGGCTGCGCTGACGCGGCTCGCACGGAGAGGATCGTGCACCGCATGCGGGATGACATATGAGGCCGCGCAGCGATCTGGTCAGACCCATCGTGGTGCTGACGGTCCTCGCTGTGCTCATCCTGATCGCCGCCAACGCTACAGGCGTCGCATGGGTA
Organism: Streptomyces griseus; assembly: GCA_002154345.1. GTDB lineage: Bacteria > Actinomycetota > Actinomycetes > Streptomycetales > Streptomycetaceae > Streptomyces > Streptomyces caviscabies. Next base: position 11,595 of record MUNB01000243.1, on the reverse strand, counting down.
AGAACCGCAGGCGGGATGGTTGTGCTGGGCATCGGGATGTTCTGGGGACGCGCACTGAGGGCACGGCGGATACGCGAAAGCCAGGCTCCCGGCGCGCTGCCCCCGCCTGCGGCATCACACGGCGAGCAGGACACCTAGGCCTGTAACCGGCCCGCCCTTAAAGCAGTTGCCCACGCTTCGGGCCTGACATAGCTTCTCGCCTGGCCCCGGGTGGTCCAGACCAAGCCTCGGGGTGTCGAGCTACGTCAACGGGGCATCGATTGACTGCGGAACAGGCCGTCCACCCTTCGCCGAACGACTCCGGCGACACCGGCGAGGCACTGCCGGGCCTCTTCTCCCGGCAGCACGCGGCGGCCACGCTGACCTTCGCCACGGTGATGTTCCTGACCGGGTTCGCCGCCCTCGCCGTGGTGCCCACGCTGCCCACGGCGGCCGAGGATCTGGACGGCGTGCCGCTGTTCCCCCTGGTCGCGGGCAGCTTCGTGGCCGCCAGTCTGCTCGGCGGGGTGCTGGGCGGGCACTGGGCGGACCGCTCCGGGGCTCGCCGCCCCCTGGCGCTCGGCATGGTCCTCTCCGTGGTGACGCTGCTGGTGTCGGCGTCCAGCGTGTCCATCTGGCAGTTGGTGGTCGGCCGGTTCGTCGACGGGCTGGCCGCCGGGATGGTGGCCGTGTCCGTGACGACCGCCATCGGGCAGTCGTATCCGGAGTATCTGCGGCCCAGGATGCTCGCGATGATGAGCGCGAGCTGGATCATCCCGTCGCTGGTCGGGCCGCCGATCGCCGGGGTGGTCGCCGAAGTGTGGTCGTGGCGGGTGGTGTTCTACGGTCTGGCCGCGCTGACGGCGCTGCCCGCGGTCGCCCTGGTGGCGGTGTTGCGTCGGGCCCCGGCGGGCGATGACGTCCGGGCCGCCGACCTCCCGCCCGCCGAGGAACGCGCGTCCCGGCCGCCGCTGTTGATCGCGGCGTTGCTGAGTCTGGGTGCGGCGCTCGGCCAGTACGGGGTGTCCGAGTGGGACACGCGCCATCTGCTGTTCGTCGCCGCCGGGGTCGCGCTCCTCGTGGTCTTCGCGCCCCGGCTGCTGCCGGCCGGCACCTGGCGCAGTGCTCGCGGCCTGCCCACCGCGGTGCTGTTGCGCGGGCTGACGTCGGGGACGTACTTCACCGTCGAGGCGCTGGTTCCGCTGATGCTGATCACCGAGCGGCGGGTGGCCGCGGTGACGGTCGGCGTCGCGTTCACCGCCTCCGCCGTACTGTGGGCGGTCGCGTCGTGGGTGCAGGGGAAGCTGCTCCAGGACGTCGCCCGGCACCGTCTCGTCACGGTGGGTGCGCTGGTCATGGCGGCGTCCGTGGTCTTCGCCGTGGTGGGCAGCTTCTCCGGGGTGTCGCCGCTGCTCGCGATGGCGGCCATGCCGCTGGCGGCGATCGGGATGGGCATGCTCGACCCCTGTGTCACGGTGCTCTCGCTCTCGCACAGCGCGCCGGACCGGCTGGGCCACACCACCAGTGCCATGCAGACCAACATGAACCTCGGGCAGGTCGTCGTCCTGGCGTTCGCCACCGCCGTGCTCAACGCCGGTCTGGCGGCCGGGGCGAGCCGCCTCGGCGGGTATGCCATCGCCTTCTCGCTGCTGCTCGTACCGACGCTCCTGGTCGCCGTCCTGGCCGTCCGCGCGCGGAAGGACGCGAACCCGTAGGTCGGAGAGCTGCGGAACGGGGACCCGTGGGGCGGAAACCGGAAAGACCCGCACATGTGTGCGCTGCTAGATTCGGCCGCCATGCGATCACGAGAGTACGACCTCGAATTCCGGGAACGGGCCGCCCGCACACGCGACTGGGGCGTCGGGCTCCTGTTCGTGGGGGCCTTGCTGTGGGGCTGGTGCGCCGTTCTGCTGTTGACCGACTACGAGGTCGAGACGCGCGGCAGCAACACGAAGGAGTGCGCCGCGCGGCTGTTCACGGAGGGCGGTACGGCCAACGACGGTGTGTGGGCCGGAGATTACTGCGCGGACGAGCGCGACTGGCCCGAGGCGCTGGCCGTGCTGGGGCTCTCCATACCCGTATCGCTCGTGGGAACCGCGCTGGCGACGACCGGCCATGTGAGCCGGCGGCTCAGCGGGCACTCCCAGGCGATGCGCGAACTGGACCGGCTGGCGGACGAGCGGGAGAAGCGCTCCGAGGACTGAACACGTCACGGCGCGGACGCGTCGCGACGGACGCATCACAGGGGAGATGGGCATGAGCGGCCAGGAACAGCGGACCGACCGACTGAGCATTCTGATCGAGCAGTTCGACCAGGCGCGGGAGATGGCCGAGGTCCGGCTGCACGGGCTCGGGGACGAGGAGTATCTGTGGGAGCCCGCGCCCGGCAGCTGGTCGATCCGGCGGCGCGAGGAGGCCACGACGCCCCGGGCGTACGGGCCGGGCGACTGGGTGCTCGACAAGGGGGCGCCGGAGATTCCGGCGAACGAGTACGCGGAGGTCGCGCGGCAGGCGGCGGACGGCATGTCCGTCGCGAAGATCGCCGAGGACTGGAGCGTGAGCGTCGAACGGGTCGAGGAGGTCCTGGCGTTCACCGGTGAGCCGGAGCCCGACGTCGTACCGATCACGACCATCGCGTGGCGGCTGGGCCATCTGCACTCCGACTTCGCGGGCCGCTGGGAGTGGACCTTCGGCGAGCGGCGGCAGGACCCGCATCTGCTGGTCGACTTCACGCCGTCCGCCTCGCTCGCGCTGGAGCGGTTCTGGGCAACGCTCGACCTCCATCGCGCGAGCATGGGCACGCTCACCGAGGAGCAGCTCGACACGGTCGGCCTCTCGCAGTACCCGTACGGCTCCGACCCCGACGACGCGTACGTGGGCACGCTGGCCAACGCCAATCTGGAGCTCATCCACCACATGGCCGAGATCGCGCTGCTCCGCGACCTGTGGCGGGCCCGTCTCGCCGGGTAGCCGAGCCCGTGTGCGCAAACCGGACAGGGTTGTAGTGACATAGTCCATACGGTCCGCCGCGAACTTTGCGCGTTGTGCCTGATCTTGGCCGTACAGACCCGGTCAAGTCGTGTTTGAATCCCGTCACTTACGGGCTCTCGTCGTCAGCAGGCGCGGGCCCCGGGAACTTCATTCAGTGGGGGTAAACGTCGTGCCTCGTTCGCACAGACGCACAATCCGGACCGTCGGCGCCGCTGTCGCCGCAACCCTGGCGGGGAGTTTCGTCACCTCGCCCGCCATGGCCCTGCAGGGGGCGCCGGCCGACGCGGCCGTCTTCGGGCACACCGCGAGGATCGTCGTCGGCGCCTCCGACCGCTCCTGCACGGGAACGCTCGTGGACCCGCGGTGGGTGCTCTCCGCCGCGAGCTGCTTCGCCGACGCGACGGGCGTGGTCCAGCCGGGCAAGCCCAAGGTCACGACCACCGTCACGGTCGGCCGCACCGACCTGACGCAGACCACGGGCGGGGCCGTCCGGACCGCCGTCGAACTCGTCCCGCACGCCGACCGTGATCTGGTCCTGGTGAAGCTGGGCGTGGGCGTCGCCACCGTGAAGCCGGTCGCCCTGGCCGCCACTCCGGCGACGGCCGACGAGAGCGTGACCGCGGCCGGGTTCGGCCGGACGAGGACGACCTGGGTGCCCGACCGGCTGCACACCGGGACGTTCACCGCCAACGGCGACGCCTCGGCGAACGTCGTGCTGACGGCGGTCGGCGACACGGTCATCTGCCAGGGGGACGCGGGCGGCCCGATCCTGCGCGAGAGCGACGGGCGGCAGGAGCTGCTCGCCGTCACCAGCAGGTCCTGGATGGGCGGTTGCGTCGGCACACCGGCCACCGAGACCCGTACGGGCGCCGTCGCGACCCGCGTGGACGACGTACGCGCCTGGATCACGGGCACCACGGCCGCCGTCCCGGGCGACCTGACCGGCGACAACAAGCCCGACCTGGTCGCGGTGGACGACACCGGCAAGCTGTTCCTCTACCCGGGCACCGGCACGGGCGCCCTCGGCGCGCGGATCCAGATCGGCAACAGCGGCTGGTCGGGCGCCGCGGTGACCCACCGCGGCGACTGGACCGGGGACGCCATGGAGGACGTCGTCGCCATCGTCCGCGGCGAACTGCGCGTCTACCCCAACCTCGGCACCGGCACCCTGGGCTCCCCGGTCAAGCTCCTCACCGGGCTGCCCACCACCTCGAAGCTGGTGAACGCCGGGGACGTCGACCGGGACGGCCACCCCGACCTGGTCGTCCAGCACAGCAACAAGCTGTACCTGTACAAGGGGAAGTCCGCGCCCACGCCGACCGTCGCCGCCCCGGTGGTCATCGGCAACAGTGGCTGGGACGTGATGGACGTGTCGGCACCCGGCGACGCCGACAAGGACGGCCGGGTCGACCTGCTGGCCCGGGACCGCCGTGACGGCATCCTGTACCTCTACCTCGGCCAGCCGAACGGCTCGTTCAGCGGCCGGACCCAGTACGGCCGGAACTACACCGTCACCAACCGCCCCCTGATCACGGGCGCGGCCGACGCCGACCGCAACGGCGTCGCCGACATGTGGGCCACCGCGGCCGACGGCACCCTGAAGTTCTACAAGGGCGCGAGCTCGGCCACCGGTCCGGTCGACGGCCCGAGCATCCAGGTCGGCACCGGCGGCTGGCAAAAGATCACGTCCATCAGCTGACCCCGACCGGCCCCCGGGCCACCGAGGCCCCGCGCCATCGCCCTCCGGCGGTCCCGGCGCGGGGCCTCAGCCCGCCAGCTCCCACATCAGCAGCTCCGCGGGGCCCGCCACCGCGACCGCCTCCAGGCCCTCCGCGCCGGTGATCCGGGCGGCGTCGCCGGGGCCCAGCTCCTCGCCGTCCAGGGCGATCCGGCCCCGCACCGCATGGACGTACACGCGCACCGCGTCCGGGACCGCCGTGCGTTCGTCCTCGGTCAGGCGGCGGACATGGAGCATCGCGCCCGCGCCGGGCAGGGCGTACGGGGTGGAGTCGGCGATGCCGGGCACCACCGTGTACGAGGGTTCGCCGCCGGGCTCCAGCGGCGCCAGCCACATCTGGAGGAAGGTCAACGGGCCCGTGCCGTCGTTGCGTTCGACGTGCCGGACCCCGGAGGCGGCGCTCAGGTGGGCCACGTCGCCGGCGCGGACGACGGTGGAGTGCCCGGCCGAGTCGCGGTGGGTCAGCTCGCCCTCGACGACCCAGGTGACGATCTCCGTATGGCTGTGCGGATGCTCCTCGAAGCCCGCGCCCGGGACGAGGCGCTCCTCGTTGCAGGCCAGGATCGGGCCGAAGCGGAGGTTGTCCGGGTCGTAGAAGGGGCCGAAGGAGAGGGCGTGCCGGGTGTCGATCCCGGCGGCCTCGTCCCCGCCCCGGTAGCGGTCGTCGGACCGGTGCACGGAAATCACCCGGCCACGGTAGCCGTGCGGACGCGTGGACGACGGCGGCGTCCGGCAGGTGTTCGGCTACCCGCCGGTACGGGGCACCGTCGCCCCGGCCCACCGATCCACCGGCCCGATAAGGCAGTCTTGTCCTCGTGCCCCGACCCGATCCTGAGCAGCCCCCCGCCCACGACGCCCACCTGCACGCCGCGACCCTGAAACGGCTGGAGCAGTCCTCCGGCCGGCTGGCCGCGAACGCGATTGCCCGCATGGACGAATCGCTGCCGTGGTACCGGGCGATGCCCCCGGAGAACCGGTCCTGGATCGGCCTGGTCGCCCAGGCCGGTATCGCCGCGTTCACCGAGTGGTTCCGGCATCCCGAGACGCCGCAGGCCATCTCGACCGATGTGTTCGGCACCGCGCCGCGCGAACTGACCCGGGCCATCACCCTGCGGCAGACCGTGGAGATGGTGCGCACCACGATCGAGGTCATGGAGGCCGCGATCGAGGAGGTGGCCGCCCCCGGCGACGAGTCGGTGCTGCGCGAGGCGCTCCTCGTCTACGCGCGCGAGATCGCCTTCGCCACCGCCCAGGTCTACGCCCAGGCCGCCGAGGCCCGGGGCGCCTGGGACGCCCGGCTGGAGTCGCTGGTGGTGAACGCGGTGCTCTCCGGCGAGGCCGACGAGGGGGCCGTGTCGCGGGCCGCCGCGCTCGGCTGGAGTTCGCCCGAGCATGTGTGCGTCGTCCTCGGCACCGCGCCCGACGGGGACAGCGAGCTGACCGTGGAGGCGATCCGGCGCGCCGCCCGGCACGCCAAGCTCCAGGTCCTCACCGGGGTCCTCGGCAACCGGCTCGTCGTCATCGCGGGCGGCAGCGACAATCCGCTCCAGGTCGCGAAGGGCCTGATCGGGCCGTACGCCGCCGGGCCCGTCGTCGCCGGACCCGTCGTGCCGGACCTGCTGGCCGCGACCCGGTCCGCGCAGGCCGCGGCCGCCGGACTGAAGGCGTGCCTGGCATGGCAGGACGCCCCGCGCCCGGTCCTGGCGGACGATCTCCTCCCGGAGCGCGCGATGGCCGGAGACCCGGCCGCGCGGGACCAGTTGGTGGAGGAGATCTACAGACCGCTGGAAGAGGCCGGTTCGGCTCTTCTGGAAACGCTGAGTGTCTATCTGGAGCAGGCGAGCAGTCTGGAGGGCGCCGCCCGGATGCTTTTCGTGCACCCCAACACCGTGCGCTACCGGCTACGACGTGTGACCGACGTCACCGGGTGGTCACCCTCCGATGTGCGCTCCGCGTTCACGCTGCGGATCGCCCTGATCCTGGGGCGCTTGGCGGCTGCGGATCCTCAGTCCTAGACTTTTGTTGGACTTCAACAATTCCCCCGACGGTTCTTCGTCCCTGTCCCCACGGGCGTGCGGAGCCGTCCACAAGAGAGAGTGTGAGGGTGCTCGTACTCGTCGCTCCCGGCCAAGGCGCTCAGACGCCCGGCTTCCTGACTCCCTGGCTCGACCTCCCCGGTGCCGCCGACCGCATCGCGGCCTGGTCCGACGCCATCGGGCTCGACCTTGCCCACTACGGCACGAAGGCCGACGCGGACGAGATCCGCGACACGGCCGTCGCCCAGCCGCTCCTGGTCGCCGCCGGACTGCTCTCGGCGACCGCGCTGGACGCCGCATCGCCCGACGTCGTCGCGGGCCACAGCGTCGGTGAGATCACCGCCGCCGCGCTCGCCGGCGTCATCGAGGACGAGGCCGCGCTGCGCTTCGTCCGTACCCGCGGACTCGGCATGGCCGAGGCCGCCGCGGTCACCGAGACCGGTATGGCGGCCCTCCTCGGCGGCGACCCCGCCGTGACGGTCCCGCACCTGGAGAAGCTCGGGCTGACCCCGGCCAACGTCAACGGCGGCGGCCAGATCGTCGCCGCGGGCACCGCCGCCCAGCTCGCCGCCCTGGAGGCCGACAAGCCCGAGGGCGTGCGCCGGGTCGTCGCGCTGAAGGTGGCCGGCGCGTTCCACACGCACCACATGGCTCCGGCCGTGGAGAAGCTGCGCGCGGCGGTCGGCAACCTCACGGTCTCCGACCCGACCGTGCGTTACGTTTCCAACGCCGACGGCCACACCGTGGCCACCGGCACCGAGGTCATCGCCCGGCTGGTCGGGCAGGTCGCCAACCCGGTCCGCTGGGACCTGTGCATGGAGACCTTCCAGTCCCTGGGCGTCACCGCACTCGTCGAGCTGAGCCCCGGCGGCACGCTGACCGGACTCGCCAAGCGCGGGCTGCCCGGCGTGAAGACGCTCGCGCTCAAGTCCCCCGACGACCTCGACGCGGCCCGCGCGCTCATGTCCGAGCACGCAGGCGTCTAAGGAGCGAGCATGTCGAAGATCAAGCCCAGCAAGGGCGCCCCGTACGCGCGGATCCTCGGCGTCGGCGGCTACCGCCCGACCCGGGTCGTGCCGAACGAGGTGATCCTCGAAACGATCGACTCGTCCGACGAGTGGATCCGCTCCCGCTCCGGCATCGTGACCCGCCACTGGGCCTCCGAGGAGGAGACCGTGGCCGCGATGTCGATCGAGGCGTCCGGCAAGGCCATCGCGGACGCGGGCATCGACCCCGAGCAGATCGGCGCGGTCGTCGTCTCGACCGTCTCGCACTTCAAGCAGACCCCGGCCGTCGCCACCGAGATCGCGCACAAGATCGGTGCGGGCAAGCCCGCCGCGTTCGACATCTCGGCCGGCTGCGCGGGCTTCGGCTACGGCCTCACGCTCGCCAAGGGCATGGTCGTCGAGGGCTCCGCGGAGTACGTCCTCGTGATCGGCGTGGAGCGGCTCAGCGACCTGACCGACCTGGAGGACCGCGCGACGGCCTTCCTGTTCGGTGACGGCGCGGGCGCGGTCGTCGTCGGCCCCTCCCAGGAACCGGCCATCGGCCCGACCGTGTGGGGCTCCGAGGGCGACAAGTCCGAGACCATCAAGCAGACCGTCGGCTGGAACGAGTTCCGTCTCGGCGACGTCTCGCAGCTGCCGCTCGACTCGAAGGGCGAGGTCAAGTTCCCGGCCATCACGCAGGAGGGCCAGGCGGTCTTCCGCTGGGCCGTCTTCGAGATGGCGAAGGTCGCGCAGCAGGCGCTGGACGCGGCCGGGATCGCCCCGGAGGACCTGGACGTCTTCATTCCGCACCAGGCCAACATGCGGATCATCGACTCGATGGTGAAGACCCTGAAGCTGCCGGAGCACGTCACGGTCGCCCGTGACATCGAGTCCACCGGCAACACGTCCGCCGCCTCGATCCCGCTCGCCATGGAGCGGCTCCTGGCGACCGGTCAGGCGAAGAGCGGCGACACCGCGCTCGTCATCGGCTTCGGGGCGGGTCTCGTCTACGCCGCGACGGTCGTTACCCTCCCCTAGGCACACCGGACCTTTTGGGTCCGTAGCTACGCACACCGAAGAAACCCACCGAAGGAGCGCCAAGATGGCCGCCACGCAGGAAGAGATCGTCAAGGGTCTCGCCGAGATCGTCAACGAGATCGCCGGTATCCCGGAGGAGGACGTCGAGCTGGGCAAGTCCTTCACCGACGACCTGGACGTCGACTCGCTGTCCATGGTCGAGGTCGTCGTCGCCGCCGAGGAGCGCTTCGACGTGAAGATCCCCGACGAGGACGTCAAGAACCTCAAGACGGTCGGCGACGCTGCCGACTACATCCTGAAGCACCAGGGCTGATCCCAGCCCGGCTGTGTCGCCACCCGGCGGTGGCGCCGCTGATTCACGACCCTCTACACGTGGAGAAGATTTTCCAGTGAACTCGACCAATCGCACCGTGGTCGTCACCGGTATCGGCGCAACCACTCCGCTGGGTGGCGACTCCGCATCGACCTGGGAAGGTCTGATGGCCGGCCGGTCCGGCGTCAAGCCTCTCGAAGGCGAGCGCTTCGCCGAACTGCCCGTCCGGATCGCCGCCCTCGCGGCCGTCGACCCGGGCGACGTCCTTCCCCGCCCGCTGGCCCGCAAGCTGGACCGCTCGGCGCAGTTCGCGCTGATCGCGGCGCGCGAGGCCTGGGCCGACGCGGGCTACACCGCCAAGGCCGGCGAGGACGAGTCCATCGCCCCCGAGCGCCTCGGCTCGGTCATCGCCTCCGGCATCGGCGGCGTGACCACCCTGCTCGACCAGTACGACGTGCTGAAGGAGAAGGGCGTACGCCGCGTCTCCCCGCACACCGTTCCCATGCTCATGCCCAACGGCCCGGCGGCCAACGTCGGCCTGGAGGTCAACGCCCAGGCCGGTGTCCACACGCCCGTCTCCGCCTGCGCCTCGGGCGCCGAGGCGATCGGGTACGCCGTCGAGATGATCCGTACCGGCCGTGCCGACGTGGTCGTCGCCGGTGGCACCGAGGCGGCGATCCACCCGCTGCCGATCGCCGCGTTCGCCAACATGATGGCGATGTCCAAGAACAACGACGAGCCCCAGAAGGCCTCGCGCCCGTACGACACCGGCCGGGACGGCTTCGTCCTCGGCGAGGGTGCGGGCGTCGTCGTCCTGGAGTCCGCCGAGCACGCCGCCAAGCGTGGCGCGAGGGTCTACTGCGAGGTGCTGGGCCAGGGCCTGTCGGCCGACGCCCACCACATCGCGCAGCCCGAGCCGACCGGGCGGGGCATCGCCGCCGCGATGCAGAACCTGCTGGACTCCAGCGACCTCAAGCCGTCCGAGGTGGTCCACCTCAACGCGCACGCCACGTCGACGCCGCAGGGTGACCTCGCGGAGATCAAGGCGCTGCGCAAGGTGCTGGGCGACGACCTCGACCATGTCGCGATCTCCGCGACGAAGTCGATGACGGGTCATCTGCTGGGCGGCGCGGGCGGTATCGAGACCGTGGCGACGGTCCTGGCGCTGCACCACCGCATCGCTCCGCCGACCATCAACGTCGACGAGCTCGACGAGGAGATCGACGCGGACATCGTGCGGGGTGAGCCGCGGGTGCTGCCCGAGGGGCCGATCGCGGCGATCAACAACTCGTTCGGGTTCGGTGGGCACAACGTGGTGCTGGCGTTCCGGTCCGTGTAACGCCAGCGCTCGTACTCAGTGAAGCCCGCTTCCCGGTCGTCCGGGAGGCGGGCTTCATCGTTTTTCGGGGCGCTGCCCCGGACCCCGCTCCTCAATCGCCGGAGGGGCTTGAATCACACCACCTGGTGCAGCCAGCGGACCGGCGCGCCCTCGCCCGCGTGGCGGAAGGACTCCAGCTCGTCGTCCCACGGCTTGCCGAGCAGCGAGGCGATCTCCGTCTCCAGGTCGCTCTCGCCGCGCACGGAGCGGGCCAGTGCGGCCCGCAGCCGGTCCTCGGGGATCAGGATGTCGCCGTGCATGCCGGTGACGGCGTGGAAGATGCCGAGGCCGGGGGTGGAGCTGTAGCGCTCGCCCTCGGCGGTGGGGCACGGCTCGGAGGTCACCTCGAAGCGCAGCAGGTCCCAGCCGCGCAGGGCGGAGGCGAGCTGCGACGCGGTGCCGGCGCGGCCCTTCCAGGAGAATTCGGACCGCCAGGTGCCGGGCGCGGCCGGCTGTCTGATCCAGTCCAGCTGGACCCGCACACCGAGGACGCCCGCCACTGCCCACTCGACATGTGGGCACAGCGCGCGCGGTGCGGAGTGAACGTACAGGACTCCACGTGTCGTCACCGGAACCTCCCGTGTGGGACGAGGTACGCCTTCCCCAGCGGCCTCGCGCCCGTACCGCCTCTTTTCGGCCGGATCCCGAGGTTGTCTTCAGTAAACAGCATCGGGAGTTAATCTCCTGAAAAGGGACAGTATGTGACGTGACGTAATGTACCGGAGCCGCCCGTGTGTACGCGGGCGGGCGGGACGCCACTGGTTCGACGGGGAAAAGCTACCGTGCGCAGGGGCCGTCCGTGTGACGTACCGTCGGTCTCAGGCCTCTGATTCGCCGGGTTTCACCCGGCAGGGCGCGCACCGCCCCGACCTGGGGATCATGTGCTTGCCGGGGGCATGTCCAGAGGCATAAGCCAGGGGTTGACCGGAGGGGATCCGACCGATGCCGGAGCGTGTGACACGCCCACGCATGCGTACCGCCGCCGCGGCGCTGAGCGCGCTCTCGTTCGTCGGTGCGGCCGCGCTGGCCGGATGCGGCGGTGGCGGTGCGGACGGCGGCGTGTCGCGGAACGCTCCGGCCGCCCAGCGCAGCGCCTCGCCGTCCTCCTTCCCCACCCCCACACCGGACTGGAA